>NZ_JBSICG010000007.1:0-174275 GCF_056156645.1 Enterobacter sp. Li2LvB3
TAATCCGCAGAAGTCTTAGACCAAACTCTTCAGGCGGTATATCCACTCCAGCGCCTGACGCGGCGTCAGAGAATCCGGGTCGAGATTCTCCAGTGCTTCTACGGCTGGTGACGTCTCTTCTGCAGGCATCAGCAGTGACATCTGCGTACCGTCAACCTGCGTCGCCGCAGCATTGGGCGACAAGCTCTCCAGCTCACGCAGTTTCTGGCGTGCTCGTTTGATGACCTCTTTCGGTACACCAGCCAGCGCCGCAACGGCCAGACCATAGCTCTTGCTTGCTGCGCCATCCTGCACGGTGTGCATAAAGGCGATGGTATCGCCATGCTCCAGCGCATCGAGATGGACGTTTGCCACGCCTTCCATTTTCTCTGGTAGCTGAGTCAGTTCGAAGTAGTGGGTCGCAAACAGCGTCATCGCCTTGATTTTGTTCGCCAGGCTTTCAGCACATGCCCACGCCAGTGACAGGCCGTCATAGGTTGAGGTGCCTCGTCCTACTTCATCCATCAATACCAGGCTGTGTTCCGTTGCGTTATGCAGGATGTTGGCCGTTTCGGTCATCTCCACCATAAAGGTTGAGCGCCCGCTTGCCAGATCGTCCGCCGCACCCACGCGGGTAAATATGCGGTCAATCGGGCCAATCTCTACTTTTTGCGCAGGAACGTAGCTGCCGATATGGGCCAGAAGCGCAATCAGCGCAGTCTGGCG
Source organism: Enterobacter sp. Li2LvB3 (assembly GCF_056156645.1). Taxonomy (NCBI): domain Bacteria; kingdom Pseudomonadati; phylum Pseudomonadota; class Gammaproteobacteria; order Enterobacterales; family Enterobacteriaceae; genus Enterobacter; species Enterobacter sp. Li2LvB3. The sequence goes on from NZ_JBSICG010000007.1 coordinate 706, forward strand.
CATATAAGTACTTTTACCGCCCATGTTCGGACCGGTAATGATCAACATTCTTCGCTGCGGCGACAGGCTCAGTGGGTTGGCGATGAATGGCTCGTTCAGCACCTGTTCCACCACCGGGTGGCGCCCTTCAGTAATGCGAATACCGGGCTTGTCGGTAAAGGTTGGGCAGGTGTAATTAAGTGCATCGGCACGCTCTGCGAGGTTTACCAGCACATCCAGTTCTGCCAGCGCGCCAGCACTTAATTGCAGGTCGGCAAGGTGTGGCATTAGCATGTCGAACAGCTCGTCATACAGCTGTTTTTCCAGCGCCAGTGCTTTGCCTTTCGAGGTGAGAACTTTGTCCTCATACTCTTTCAGTTCAGGAATGATGTAGCGCTCGGCGTTTTTCAGCGTCTGGCGGCGCACGTAGTGGATAGGTGCCATATGGCTCTGCCCACGGCTTATCTGAATGTAGTACCCATGAATCGCGTTATAGCCCACTTTCAGGGTGTCGAGGCCCAGACGCTCACGCTCGCGGATTTCCAGTTTATCGAGGTAATCCGTCGCGCCGTCTGCCAGCGCGCGCCATTCGTCCAGCTCTTCGTTGTAACCCGGGGCGATAACACCGCCGTCGCGCACCAGAACCGGTGGCGCGTCAATGATGGCACGTTCGAGCAGTTCACGTAGCTCTGTAAACTCGCCCATGGTTTCCCGCAGTTTTTGCACCGGGGTGCTGTTCACTTCGGCAAGCTGAGCACGCAGCTCAGGCAATTGCTGGAAGGCGTGGCGCATCCGCGCCAAATCACGCGGGCGTGCTGTGCGCAAGGCCAGACGCGCCAGAATACGTTCCAGATCGCCAACCTGACGCAGCACCGGCTGTAATTCGCTAAAGCGGTCCTGCAAGGCGGCGATGGTTTGCTGGCGGCCGATCAGCGTTTCAGTATTGCGGATAGGCATGTGCAGCCAGCGCTTGAGCATTCGGCTGCCCATCGGGGTCACCGTGCTGTCGAGTACCGAAGCAAGGGTGTTTTCCACACCACCCGCCAGATTCTGGGTGATCTCCAGGTTACGACGCGTTGCGGCATCCATGATGATGCTGTCCTGCTGACGTTCCATGGTGATGGAGCGGATATGCGGCAGGGCAGTACGCTGGGTATCTTTCACATATTGCAGCAGGCAACCCGCAGCGCACAGGCCGCGCGGCGCGTTTTCAACGCCAAAACCGATCAGATCACGCGTACCAAATTGCAGGTTCAACTGCTGACGTGCGGTATCAATCTCGAATTCCCACAAAGGACGACGGCGTAATCCGCGACGGCCTTCAATCAGCGACGTTTCCGCAAAATCTTCGGCATAAAGCAACTCAGCCGGGTTCGTGCGCTGCAATTCGGCAGCCATCGTTTCGCGGTCTGCCGGTTCGCTCAGGCGAAAACGCCCGGAGCTGATATCCAGCGTGGCGTAGCCAAAACCTTTGCTGTCCTGCCAGATGGCGGCCAGAAGGTTATCCTGGCGCTCCTGCAACAGCGCTTCATCACTGATGGTCCCGGGCGTGACGATGCGCACGACTTTACGCTCTACCGGGCCTTTCGAGGTGGCCGGGTCGCCAATTTGTTCGCAAATGGCGACGGATTCGCCCTGGTTCACCAGCTTCGCCAGGTAGTTTTCTACCGCGTGATGCGGAATACCCGCCATCGGGATAGGTTCACCCGCCGATGCGCCACGCTTGGTCAGGGAGATATCGAGCAGCTGCGATGCGCGTTTCGCATCGTCATAAAAAAGCTCGTAAAAATCGCCCATACGATAAAACAGCAGGATTTCCGGATGCTGAGCTTTAAGCTTCAGGTACTGCTGCATCATCGGCGTATGTGCGTCGAAATTGTCGATTGTGGTCATGGAGTTATGATATCCATTTCTTTGATAATATTGAGCTTTGAGCGGCTCATTGGCCGTTAGTTCCCTCTATTGTCGCATGAAAAAATGGCGCGGCGCAGAAAAATGTCGCGTGTTTACGAGACGTCTTCCGCCATTAACTCAATGACGATTTTTCCATGTTCAACACCCACTCTTACCTGTGAGTTTGTGGTAAATCCGGCTTTTTCCAGCCAGTCTCCTTTCAGGCTTAGCGCTGCGTGGACGCTATAGCGGGTCGGGATTTTAGTTTTACGGTCTTCGTGACGCTTTCTGAAGTAACCGACCTTCAGGTGGCGATAGGGTTTGGTGATAGCGATCTCTTGCATACGCGCTCCGGTAGTTAAGCACAACGTGACGATGATATTTACTGTATAAAATACCAGTAAATATCACGGCGGGAAGGGGCAAAACTGGAAGGCGTCTTCAGCAAATGGAATGCAACGGCTGAAATCGGGCACATAAAAAGGTATTATAAATGCACGTTATTGTTGGGTGATCCGCCATGTCTGGAAAACGCATCGCACGAGAAAAAGAGACGATCGGTAAAATGATCGCGTTGTATGAAAACAAGTGCCCGCAGGCTTTGAAAGAAGAGGGGCATTATCAGGCGCTTAATGATTATGCAGATAAACGCCTGGATAAATGTGTCTTTGGCGAAGAGAAGCCCGCCTGCAAGCAGTGCCCCGTCCACTGCTATCAGCCGGCAAAACGTGAAGAGATGAAGCAGGTGATGCGTTGGGCCGGGCCGCGAATGCTATGGCGACACCCCATCCTGACTATCCGCCATCTGATTGACGATCGCCGCCCGGTTCCTGAATTACCGGAAAAATACCGGCCAAAAAAACAGTAAACCTACGCCCGGGAAACCCGTGCTGCGCGCATTGGGCGGCAGATGAACACCAGGGCCACCGCGCTGCATAAAGGGAAAAGCGCCAGCTGTAGCCAGGGGAAAACGGCCTGTGGTGACGGTGTTAGCGCGTGATCCAGCTGGCTGCCGAACAGTAAATTCCCCGCCAGCACCGCACACCCCCCGGCGGTAGAGAGCGCGCCGTAGTGTGCGCCAAGCGTAGACTCTTTCGCAAACCACGGGATGAGATCTTTCGCGGACGGTACCAGCAGCATTTGCCCGCACGTCAGTAGCGTAACAAAACACCCCGCAGGCAGAAGCCTCAGCCAGCCTTCCGGTGGCGGGTGGGCGGCAAACAGGGCCACGCTCGCAAACGATGCCGAAAGCAGCAGAAACCCCGCCGGTAAGATTCTGACAGCCCCCACCCGACGGGCGAAACGCGCAAGCGGTAACTGAAACAGGATTATCAGCACTGAAGCCAGCATAAAGAGCGGGCCAAGATCTTTCTCACTGCCGCCAGCGCGCTCTATTTCTACCGGCAGCGCCAGATAAAGCTGGTTGTAACTCAGCAACCACGAACTGTAGGCGATAATAAAAGCGACAAATCGCGGCTGGCGGAACGTGCTCCACCACGGGTGGATCTCCAGCGTTTGCTTACTGCGCTGAGCAGGAGGAAGGCAAAAAAACAGCACGATCAGCGCAACCACAAAGACGCCTGCACCCGCCAGAGCAACCTGGCGAAAGCCAAGCCCGGTAAGCAGGGCGCCAGCCACCGGGCCGAGTACGGCGCCCAGTTCACCGCATACGGCAAATAGCGCAAACCACTCCGCGCGGCTGCGCTTGCCCTTTGCTTCACTCTGTGTTCCCGCTTTTGCCAGCAGCGCTTCAATGGATGGAGAAAAAAGCGCACCGCCAATGCCCGTCAGACATGCCCCCAGAATGATGGGCCACAGGGACTGACCAAACGCCAGCAGAAGATACCCCGCGATGCGGACAAGACAGCCGCACAGGATAATCACCCGGGCACCAAACCGGTCTGAAAGCGCGCCCCCGACGATAAACATACCCTGCTGCGAGAACGTGCGCAGCCCCAGAACCAGCCCGATAAGCCCGCCGGAGAGCATCAAATCGTCACGCAGGAAAATCGCCAGAAAGGGGACAACCGCGTAAAAGCCAATGTTAAATACGAACTGGCTGCCCAGTAACACGGGCGGCCAGAGTGTTGTCGCAGGGCGTAGAGAAAACAGTGACATGCGCATTACCCGGCGTTAAACAATGAAGTGGATATGCTTTTTGCCATGGTACGCAGAGATCTCAATTTTGGTTTTGACCCGGAATACATCCCAGAGCAGTTCTTCGCTCAGGATCTCCTGCGGTGTCCCGGTAGCGACGATTTGGCCTTTTTGCATCACAATCAGCGAATCACAAAACATCGCTGCGTGGTTGAGGTCGTGGATAGCCACGATGCTGGTTACCGGCAGCTCGCTTATCAAATGCATCAGCTGGATCTGGTGATGAATATCCAGGTGGTTGGTCGGTTCATCCAGCAGAATTTCAGTGGGGGATTGCGCCAGGGCACGGGCGATATGCACGCGCTGGCGCTCCCCGCCGGATAAGCTCAGCCAGCCTTGTTCGCTGCGATCCAGCATATCTACACGTTGCAGGGCGGAGGTGACGGTTTCATCATCTTGCGCGCTCCAGTTGGAGAAGGGCGAATGGTGCGGAATACGCCCCAGCTTCACCACATCACGTACACGCATGTTGGCATCGGTCATGCCGTGTTGTTCAACGAATGCCACGCGGCGGGCAAGCTGCTTTTTGGGCATCCGGGCGATGTTATGCCCGTCAAGCTTCACGCACCCGGCATCCGGGCGGCGTAGCCCCGCCAGCACACGTAAAAGTGACGATTTACCACAGCCGTTAGGGCCAAGTAGCCCAACGGTTTCCCCGCGCGCGATGTTCAGCGAGACATCGTTGACGATGACTTTATTGCCTACCTTCCAGGTAATATTTTCAGCGGTGATACTCATCACTTATTCCTTGAACGGTAGATGATAACGGCAAAGAAAGGCACGCCAACCAGGGCGGTGACAACGCCCACAGGCAGGCTTTGGGGGGCAATCAGTAAACGCGAAGCAATGTCTGCCAGCACCATCAGAATGGCCCCGGCCAGCGCGCTGGCGATCAGCAGAATGCGATGCAACGGCCCAAAGAAGAAGCGCATCACATGCGGCACAACCAGCCCGACAAAGCCGATGGAGCCTGCCATGCTGACAATGGTGGCAGTGATGAGCGCAGTCGTGGTGAACAGGATCAGGCGTACCCAGGGCACGGCAATACCCAGTGACGCGGCGGCGTCATCGCCAAAGGTAAAGGCATCCAGCGCGCGCGAGTAATAAAGGCAAACCGCCAGCCCGGCCAGAACGACCACCAGCGCCAGCTGAAACTCAGGCCACCTCACGCCACTGAAACTGCCCAGTAGCCAGAACATCACGTCGCGGGCCTGCTGCGCGCTTGCCGAGGTGCTGATGGTATATGCGGTAATGGCGTTGAAAAGTTGAGAGGCGGCAACGCCCGCCAGAATGGTGCGTTCGTTGCCGCCACGCGCGCCGTTTGTCAGGAAAGCCACAAAGACAAAGGCGGCAAACGCCCCGGCAAATGCGCCTGCCGAGAGCGACACCGCACCGGTGCCGATGCCTAATACCACCACCGATACCGCGCCCGTTGATGCCCCCGCAGACACGCCCAGCACATAAGGTTCAGCCAGCGCGTTCTTCAACAAGCTTTGCAGCACCGCCCCGCAAATTGCCAGGCCCGCGCCGCAGCACGCGGCCACCAGCGCACGACTCAGGCGAAAATCCCAAATCACGCTTTCATAAATGCGGTTTAGCGGGACTGCGGTCAGCCCCATTTTATTGCTGATGGTGTAAAAGACGTTTTGCAGTGGAATAGAAAGCTCACCCACGCTGACGCCAACGGCGATCACCAGGAACAACAGCACGACGGAAAGCAAACACGAGGTCGTCAGGATGAATCCCTGTCGCGCTTGATGAACAACAGCGGTCATCAGTTAAGCCCCAGTTTTCTGAGCTGCTCGCCCACCTGTTCAGCACCGTAGAGGGTACGAATGGTCGGGTTCATCGCCTGGCCGTCCATCACCACGATGTGACCTTTTTTAACGGCATCCAGCTGGCTGACGGCAGGATCGCTTTTCAGAAATTTGATTTTTTCCTGTGCGTTATCGAGCGCCCAGCGGTTGCGATCCAGGCTGGAAACGACAATCACATCCGGGTTGGCGGCGATAATGCTTTCCCAGCTCACCGTTGGCCACTCTGTTTCAGAGGTAATGGCATTGTGCCCACCCAGAACGTTGGCAATAAAACCAGATGCACTGTTTTTACCGCCGACGTAGGCATCAGCAGAAGGTGAGGCGCTGGAGAACCAGAAGACGAAAGAGAGGTCTTTTTTATTCTTGCCAAACTCAGCGCGCAAATCGTTTTCACGTTTTTTAAAGTCGGCAATTAATGCTTCACCGCGAGGCTGCACATTAAAAATGGTGGCGAAATCTTCAATCTCTTTATAGAGATAGGTCATATCCCACAGCTTCTGACGGCTGCCGTACATATCACCTGCGGCTTTTTTGGTGGCGCACATGCCTGGGGATAAATAACTGTTCACCCCCACGGTGGCCAGGTCTTCGCGTTTTGCGACCTTACTTTCAGGCCCCAGCAGCAAGGGAAGTTGTGCAGGCACGAAATCAGGGTTCTGGGCGAGAATGGATTCAAGGGTCGGGATTTCTACCGTCAGCGTTTTAATTTTTGCATTTTGCTCAGCCAGCGCCGGTAACACTTTTGTGGGCCAGAATGCACTGGCGGCTACGTTATTTTGCAGGCCTAACAGTAAGAGGATCTCGACGGTATTTTGCCCCAGGGCAACAACGCGCTCGGGCGCTTTGGTGAATGTTTCTTTATATCCGCAGTTTTCAAGAGTGAGAGGATATGTTGTTGCCAGAGCAGAACCGACCGATGCGAACGCCATTCCCAGCGCGCAGATGACCTTTTTCATGAAACGCTACCCTTCATTTATTGTATTTTTGATGCAAATGAAACTCATTATTAAGGCGGAATTTTATACAGAGGAAAATATATTGTGTCAATGAGGGGCAATTTCGCGGACTGACAAGGGGCGGCGTCAGGAAACACCGCCCGGCAAGACAGGTTACACCAGGCTCTCTTTATCAATGCCCAGCCGCTTCATTCGCGAAAGCAACGTGGTGCGTTTCAGGCCCAGACGCTGCGCGGCGCCTTTCGGCCCGGCGACGACGCCGTTGGTTTCTTTCAGCACGCGCATAATCAGCTGGAATTCATCTTCGCCCGCCTGTGCCACCTCTGCCGCGACCAGCGGTTCTTCTGACATCGTCACTTCGGGCAGGGAGAGTTGCAGCACGCTGCCGCGTGTCAGTAATACGGCACGTTCAATGACGTTTTCCAGTTCGCGCACGTTGCCAGGCCACTCCATGGACGAGAGCGTTCGTAGCGTTTCGGCAGGAATGCTGTCGATACTGCGCCCCATCCGGCGGGCAATTTTCGCGGTAAAGGCTTTAACCAGCAGCGGAATATCCTCAGGGCGTTCCCGCAGCGGCGGCAGATAAATCGGGAAGACGTTCAGGCGATAATAGAGGTCGCTGCGAAACTCGCGGTCTGTGACCATTTTTTTCAGATCGCGGTTGGTGGCGGCAATCAACCGCACGTCCGTCTGGATAAGCTTATTGCTGCCCAGGCGTTCAAATTCCTGCTCCTGCAACACACGCAGCAGCTTGGGCTGGAGCTCCAGCGGCATATCGCCCACTTCGTCCAGGAACAGCGAGCTTTTATCCGCCAGCTCAAAACGACCCAGCCGCTGGCTGCTGGCGCCGGTAAAGGCACCGCGTTCATGACCGAAGAGATCGCTTTCCAGCAGGCCCGCAGGCATGGCGGCGCAGTTCATCTTCACCATCCGGCGGCTGTTGCGGTTGCTGAGATTATGAATGGCACGGGCAATTAATTCTTTGCCTGTCCCGGTTTCCCCAAGGATAAGCACCGTGCTGTCGCTTTGCGCCACCATCTCGACCTGCTTGAGCACGCTGTACATTGCATCGCTGCGGCCGATGATTTCACCAAACTCGCTGTCGACATTGTTGAGCTGTTCCGTCAGGGCCAGGTTTTCATCCACCAGCCGCTCTTTCAGGCGATGAATTTCCTGATAAGCCAGCGCGTTATCCAGCGCAATGGAAATACGTTCGGCAATCTGGCGCAGCAGCTTCAGGTTGGCGGTGTTGAACACGCCTTCTTCACACTGTGCCAGCTTCAGCACGCCCAGCATGGTATTGCCGGACATCAGCGGGAGCAGGCACAGTGTCTGGATCTTATTGCCCCAGGTGTTAAACAGTAATCGTTCGTAGGGTGCCAGTGCATCGTGTTCGTTCAGATTGAGCAACAGGATCTCTTTGCTCTTAAACACGCGTTCAGAAAGGGTTCCCGCTTCATCCACTTCGCTCTGCTCGTGAGCCGGATTGGCTTCGTCGAGATAGTGTGTTGAGTAGATGTTGAGTTTGCCCTTGCGGTGGCCCCGCAGCGCGATGCTGATCGCATCAATTTTGAAATAGTGGTGGATCTCTTTAGAGACTTCACTGACCAGCTCGTCCATATCCAGGCGCGAGAGCACGGCGTTAGTAATTGCCACCAGAATGCGGAAGTTGTCGCGTTCACGGCTAAGCAGGTCGTAGTCGACATTGTTGGTCACGCGGTTCTGGATTTGCTCTGCCACCACGCCCACAATCTGGGTAAAGGTATGCAGGCGCTCATACTCCGCCTCGCTCCACGGCTGGTTAGTCTTGCGGATAAATTCGCAACCACCAAAAATATGCCCTTCAGCCGCCAGCGGCAGCAGGCAGTAGTGTCCGAAAGGACGATACAGGTTGCTCTCTGCAAGCACCGGCCAGGCCTGGCGAAACTCTTCAAAGCTGCAGTGCAGGGCTTCAGGGCGGGAGAGGATCCGCCGCACCGGGCCATGAGCCAGGACTGTTTCATCTTCGTACTGAAAGGGTTTGCCGTTGTCGTGCGCGGAAAAATAGCTCGCGCGATGACTCCCGCTATGCCAAAGCACAATGGCAGCGCTGTCCGCCAGTGCAGACTGTCTGACCAGCCGCGTCAGGGCATCGCTCAGCGAGCCGAGGTCCGGCTGCTGTAAAAGAGTGCGCGTAATGTCGAACAGGCCCTGCTGTCCAAGATCGCTCATCGGTGTATACGGCATCATTGCTTTCCAATTGAAACTGGCAAAAAAAGAGAAAATCCTGTGCTGCCCGCTTTTGGCGCGGTTCTAGCAAATTCGGGGTAAAGGTTCGGCGTGCGGCAGATCCAGCGTACGTTTAACGCCGTAAAGCCCGGTCAGGCGCACCCCTTTGCGCTCAACCACTTCGCCGATAATCGCGGCCTCTTTCCCTGAGGGATGAGCACGCAGCTGCGCCAGTACGGCTTCGGCGGCCTGGCGTTCCACCCCGATAACCAGCTTGCCTTCATTGGCAAAGTTTAGCGGGTCCAGCCCAAGCAGTTCACAAAGCCCCCGTACTGCAGGTTTGACCGGTAATCCGCGTTCGGTCAGTTCAATACCGCATCCGCTGCTTGCCGCGAATTCATGTACCACTGCATTAACGCCACCACGTGTGGCATCGCGCAGGGCTTTTACGCCCTGGCATGAACGCAGAGTCTGAATAAGCGGTGTCAGTACGGCGCAGTCGCTGCGTAACTCGCCATCCAGCCCCAATCCTTCACGCAGGTTGAGTATAGTCGCGCCGTGGCAGCCCAGCGTTCCGCTGACCAGCAACACGTCGCCGGGGGTCAGTTGCCCCGCACCCCAGTGAATATCGGCAGGAATTGCCCCCATCCCGGCGGTGTTGATAAACAGTTTGTCAGCCGCGCCGCGTTGTACCACTTTGGTGTCCCCGGTCACGATGGCGATCCCTGCTTCATGTGCAGTGGATGCCATGCTGGCGACAACGGCCTTCAGGGTGTCCATTGGCAGCCCTTCTTCAAGGATAAAGCCGCAGGAGAGATAGCGTGGAATTGCGCCGCTGACTGCCACATCGTTTGCTGTACCGCAGATGGCCAGCTTGCCGATATCACCGCCCGGGAAGAACAGTGGATCGATAACGTAGCTGTCGGTCGAAAACGCCAGCCTGTCGCCCTGAGCGGTGAGAGTAGAGAGATCAATGCGCGCCTGGTCTTCCTGTTCGGCCAGCCAGGGATTGTTAAAGGCGTCCATAAACAGCTGATTAATGAGCTGCTGCATGGCTTGTCCGCCGCTACCGTGCGCCATTTCTACCCTGTTCATACTTCACACTCCTGATTGCGATACTGATACCACGCAGCGCATGCGCCTTCTGATGAAACCATCAGTGCGCCAAATGCAGTTTGCGGGTTACAGGTGTTGCCAAATAACGGGCATTGATGTGGTTTGCATTTACCGGTGAGTACGTTGCCACAGCGGGCGCGGGGATCGTCATAAACCTGTTGCGGTTGCGGGTGGAAATGGGCTTCGGCGTCGAACGCACGGTATGCAGACGTCAGGCGCACACCTGATTCGGCAATCAATCCCAGGCCACGCCACTCGCTGTCGCCCTCCACACTGAAAACCTCAGCAATGGCTTTTTGGGCAAGCACATTCCCGGCATCCGGGACCACGCGGCGATACTGATTTTCCACTTTACTCAGGGCTGCTATTTTCTGCTCAACAAGCATGGTCACGCCTTGCAGTAGATCAAGAGGTTCGAAACCAGCGACCACTAAAGGACGATCAAAGTCGCTGGCGATGAAACCGTAAGCCCCGGTGCCGATGACCATACTGACGTGCCCTGGCGCCAGAAACGCGTCAATGCCGTTGCCCGGCTCTTCCAGCAGGCTGCGCAGGGTCGGGATAAGCGTAATATGCTGGCAAAAAAAGAAAAAGTTGCTGATGTTGCGCGCTTTGGCCTGCTGTAAGGTGATGGCCGTTGCTGGCATGGTGGTTTCAAAACCCAGGCCGAAAAAGACGACTTTCCGCGTAGGATTGTCGGCGGCCAGCGTTAAGGCATCTACCGGCGAGTAGACGATACGTACGTCCGCTCCCCGCGCTCTGGCCTGGAGCAACGAGCCATTTTTCCCCGGCACGCGCATGGCGTCACCAAAGGTACAGAAAATCACGTCAGGCTGGCTGGCAATCTCAATACAGCTGTCGATGCGTCCCATTGGCAGCACGCACACCGGGCAGCCCGGGCCGTGGATAAACTCGATGTTGTCCGGCAACAGCTGGTCGAGGCCAAATTTAAAGATGGCGTGGGTATGCCCGCCGCACACCTCCATGATGCGCAGCGGTTTTTCGGCGGTATAGCGCAGATGTTTTGCCCGCATTTTCAGGTGTTCAATAAGCTGCATCACCTGTTCGGGCGCTCGATATTCATCAACATAGCGCATGGTTATCGCTCCTCGCCGTACAGCAGCGCCCCGACATCAGGCTCCACATCAAACATGTTTTGCAGGGCATCCAGCGTGTCGCGCGCTTCTGCTTCGTTAATCACGCTCATGGCAAAGCCAACGTGTACCAGCACCCACTGGCCGATGCGGGGCGCACCGTTTTCATCCACACTGCCAACCAGCGTCAGATCGACATCGCGCAGCACGCCGCACACGTCTACTTTGGCCTGATTGCCGTCAATCGCATGGATTTGCCCCGGGACGCCTATGCACATCGTTCGCTCTCCAGCCAGTTCAGCCAGTTATCCATACCTTGCCCGCCGGTGGCAGACACCAGCAGGATTTCAATATCCGGGTTCACTTCACGGGCATACGCCAGACACTTATCGACGTCGAAATTCAGGTACGGCAGCAGGTCGACTTTGTTGAGGATCATCACCGATGCCGCCGCAAACATATGCGGGTATTTCAGCGGCTTGTCTTCCCCTTCGGTCACCGACAGCACGGCTACTTTATGCCGCTCGCCCAGATCAAAACTCGCCGGGCAGACCAGGTTACCCACGTTCTCAATAAACAGAATGCCGTTATCCGCTACGGGCAGACGCGGCGCGGCATCAGCAATCATCTGCGCATCAAGATGGCAACCCTTACCGGTATTCACCTGAATGGCTGGTGTGCCGGTTTCACGAATACGCGCAGCATCGTTTACCGTCTGCTGATCGCCTTCGATAACTGCGCAAGAAACGCGTCCGTTCAGGCGTTTGAGCGTTTCAGTTAGCAGTGTTGTTTTGCCAGAGCCCGGGCTGGAGACCAGGTTCAGCACCAGCAGTTTGCGGGCGGCAAAGCGGGCGCGATTACGCGCAGCCAACTGGTTATTTTTATCAAGCACGTTGATTTCGACGTCCAGCATCTGCCGCTGGCTGATGCCTGGCGCGTGCGTACCGGCTTCGCCGTGGCCGTAATGCAGGTCGCCGTCAGCGGATTGGGTTGGCGTAAATGCCAGGCCGGTAAAGACTCCTGATGGACGAGGCGCAGGAGAGAAGGGTGCGGAGCGAAACGCAGAGTGAGGACGATGCTCATCCCCTTCTATATAGAGGTTGCCTTCGGCACAACCGCAGGTACTACACATAATTATTCCCTCTCGATTTCGAGGCGTTGGATCTGCATTCCGTCATCGGCCACGATGCGAAGCCCGGTGCTCTGACACTGCGGGCAGCTTCGTACTTTCGACGACAGCAACGTGACGTACTGCTGGCACTGTTCGCACCAGCACTCCGCCTGCTGTTCTTCAATATGAAGCTGGCAGCCTTCCGCCAGCGTGTCGCGGCACACCAGCTCAAAGCAAAAGGTGAGGGCGCTGGTTTCGACGCAGGAAAACGCGCCGAGTTTCAGCCAGACACCGGTCACACGTTTTGCGTGGTGTTGTGCTGCCTGTTGTTCGATTAACTCCAGAGCCCGTTGGCAGAGGGTGATTTCGTGCATGACGCCTCCTCAATGAATTGCGCCTGTAATGCAATAACGATGCCATCTTGATTTTTGTTAAGGCGTGACGATGTCAACGCTGTCGAAATGACACGTCGACACTGCCGTTACAGCAGTGTGTTTTGTATTTAAAGCATTAAAAATCAATAAATTAAAAATTGGCATGGAATCTGCTTAATAGCCGCAATCTCCATTAACCGGATATCTGACATGACTATTTGGGAAATCAGCGAAAAAGCGGATTACATCGCACAGCGACATCAGCAGTTACAGGAGCAGTGGCATCTTTACTGCAATTCTCTGGTTCAGGGGATAACCCTGTCGAAAGCCCGGCTACACCATGCCATGAGCTGCGCGGCACAGGGCGATATGCGCTTTGTGTTGTTCGGGCACTTTACGATTTACGTCACCCTGGCAGACAGCTTCAACAGCCACACCATCGAGTATTACGTCGAGACAAAAGACGGGGATAAACAACGCATTGCTCAGGCGCAACTGATGACTGATGGCATGGTTGATGGCCACGTCAGCAACCGCGATCGCCAGCAGGTACTGGAACATTACCTGGAAAAAATTGCGCCGGTCTACAACGGCCTTTACACCGCGGTTGAGCACGATTTACCGGTCAACCTGCAACAGCTGATGAACGGAAACCCATCGGCAAACGTTGCCTGAGTATTGCGTGTCGAGAAGTGTCGATAAGACAGATTTTCGTCAAAAATGACCATCACCAGAGGATTACCCGGTGAACCGTTTTGTAATTGCCGACTCGACGGTCTGTATCGGCTGTCGAACCTGTGAAGCGGCGTGTTCGGAAACACACCGCCTGCACGGATTGCAGTCAATGCCGCGCCTGCGCGTCATGCGAAATGAAAAAGAGTCTGCGCCGCAGCTCTGCCACCACTGTGAGGATGCCCCGTGCGCGGGTGTCTGCCCTGTTAATGCCATCACCCGTGTTGATGGTGCGGTACAGCTCAATGAAAGCCTGTGCGTAAGCTGCAAGCTGTGCGGTATTGCCTGCCCGTTTGGCGCAATTGAGTTTTCCGGCAGCCGCCCGCTGCATATTCCGGCGAATGCCAATACCCCGAAAGCGCCGCCAGCGCCACCGGCTCCGGCACGCGTCAGTACGCTGCTGGACTGGGTTCCCGGCGTGCGAGCCGTCGCGGTGAAGTGCGATCTGTGCAGCTTTGATGAACAAGGCCCGGCCTGCGTGCGCACCTGCCCGACTAAAGCGCTCATTCTGGTCAACATTCGCGATATCGCCCGTACCAGCAAGCGCAAGCGCGAGCTGACGATCAACACCGATTTTGGCGATCTTTCGCTGCTTCAGGAACTTAACGAGGGGGCAAAATGAACGCGGTGACGATGATGAACAGCGCTGTGGCCTGGTTCGCCGCCGCGGCCGTTCTGGCGCTGATTTTTTCGTTCCATAAAACCCTGAGCGGCTGGATTGCCGGGATAGGTGGGGCGATAGGGAGCCTGATGACCCTGGCCGCGGGTGGGGTGGTTCTGCTCGGCGGGCAATCCGTTGAAGCCACCATTCCGGTGGTGCATCACGCGGTTCAGGTGACCCCGCTGAATGCCATCTGGCTGGTGACGTTTGGTTTGTGCGGGCTGTTTATCAGCCTGTTTAATATTGACTGGCACCGCCATCACAGCACCAAAGCGAACGGGTTGCTGGTGAATGTGCTGATGGCTGCGGCGCTCTGCACCGTGACCGCCAGCAACCTGGGTGCGCTGGTGGTGATGGCCGAAATCATGGCCCTGTGCGGCGTGTTCCTGACCGGGTGCAGTGCTTCCGGCAAGCTGTGGTTTGCGCTTGGGCGGCTCGGCACGCTGCTGCTGGCGTTAACCTGCTGGCTGGTGTGGCAACGCTACGGCACCCTGGATTTAGCCCTGCTGAACGAGCGGGCACAGCAGCTGCCGTTTGGCGCTGACATCTGGTTGTCGGGCGTGGTGGGCTTTGGCCTGCTGGCTGGGATCATCCCGCTGCACGGCTGGGTGCCACAGGCACATGCCAATGCCTCTGCTCCGGCGGCGGCACTGTTCTCCACCGTGGTGATGAAGGTTGGGCTGTTCGGCATTCTTACGCTGTCGCTTACGGGTGGGCAGCCGCCGCTCTGGTGGGGCGTGGTGTTGCTGCTGGCGGGTATGGTAACTGCATTTGTCGGCGGGCTGTACGCGCTGATGGAGCACAACATTCAGCGTTTGCTGGCGTATCACACCCTGGAGAATATCGGCATCATTCTGCTGGGGCTTGGCGCGGGTGTGACCGGGCTGGCGCTCAATCAACCTGCGCTGATTGCTGCCGGGTTTATCGGCGGCCTGTATCACCTCGTCAACCATAGCCTGTTTAAAAGCACGCTGTTCCTCGGCGCGGGTAGCGTCTGGTTCCGTACCGGCCATCGCGATATCGAAAAACTGGGCGGCATCGGCAAAAAGATGCCGGTTATCTCTCTTGCCATGTTGGTGGGGTTGATGGCGATGGCCGCGCTGCCGCCGCTGAACGGCTTTGCCGGTGAGTGGGTGATTTACCAGTCCTTCTTCGCGCTCGGTCAGAGTGATGCGTTTATTGCGCGTCTGCTCGGTCCGCTGCTGGCGGTGGGGCTGGCTATCACCGGCGCGCTGGCGGTGATGTGTATGGCGAAAGTCTATGGCGTGACCTTCCTCGGCGCACCGCGCACGAAAGAGGCGGAACAGGCCTGCTGCGCGCCGGTGCTGATGGCGGCAAGCGTTGTCGCACTGGCGCTGTGCTGCGTTATCGGCGGTGTGGCTGCGCCGTGGCTGCTGCCGATGCTGGGTAGCGCGATACCGCTGCCGCTCACGACGGCGCACACCACCGTTTCACAGCCGATGATTGCGCTGCTGCTGATTGCCGCGCCGTTGCTGCCATTCATTCTGATGCTGTTCTTCAAACGCGACCGTCTCTCTTCCCGCTCACGCGGTGCGGCGTGGGCCTGCGGCTATGAACATGAGCAATCAATGGTGATCACCGCCCACGGCTTTGCCATGCCGGTGAAAGAGAACTTCGCTGCCGTGCTGAAGCTGCGTCACTGGCTGAACCCAGTGGCCTGGGTCCCTGGCTGGCAGAGTGCTGCCGTGCCTGTGCTGTTCCGCCGTCTGGCGGTTATCGAGCTGGCGGTGCTGGTGGTGATTGTGATTTCACGAGGAGCCTGACATGAGTCTGTTACTGGCATTACTTCAGGCGCTGGTGTTATTCGCCATTGCGCCACTGCTTTCCGGGGTGAGCCGCGTGCTGCGCGCCCGGATGCATAACCGTCGCGGGCCGGGGGTCCTTCAGGAATACCGCGACCTGTTCAAATTATTCACCCGCCAGAGCGTTGCACCCGATGCCGCAGGTTGGGTGTTTCGCCTGACGCCGTTTGTGATGGTGGGCGTCATGCTGACCATCGCCACCGCGCTGCCGGTGGTTACCGTTGGCTCTCCGCTGCCGGTACTGGGCGATTTGATCACCCTTATCTATCTGTTTGCCATCGCGCGTTTCTTCTTTGCCATTGCGGGCCTGGACACCGGTAGCCCGTTCACCGGCATTGGCGCCAGCCGCGAGGCAATGCTGGGGGTGCTGGTTGAGCCGATCCTGCTGCTGGGATTGTGGGTTGCCGCGCAGGTGGCGGGTTCGACTCATATCAGTTTTATCACCGACACCGTCTACCACTGGCCTGTTGCACGTTCCATTCCGCTGGTTCTGGCGCTGTGCGCCTGCGCGTTCGCCACCTTTATTGAGATGGGCAAACTGCCGTTTGACCTTGCAGAAGCGGAGCAGGAGTTACAGGAAGGGCCACTGACCGAGTACAGCGGCTACGGCTTTGCGGTGCTGAAGTGGGGCATCAGCCTCAAACAGCTGGTGGTGCTGCAAATGTTTGTAGGCGTTTTCTTCCCGTGGGGACAGATGACGCACTTTTCCGCTGGCGGCCTGGTGCTGGCAGTGGTGGTTGCCGTCCTCAAGCTGCTTATTGGCGTGCTGGTAATTGCGCTGTTTGAAAACAGCATGGCGCGTCTGCGTTTTGTAGCGACGTCCCGTATCACCTGGGCCGGTTTTGGCTTTGCATTTTTAGCATTCGTCTCCTTGCTGGTGGCGTGATTAAAGAGAATTTTTATGTCTGAAGAGAAAAAAGGTCAGCAGTATCTCGCCGCATTGCATCAGGCGTTTCCCGGCGTGGTGCTGGAAGAGTCCTGGCAGACCAAAGACCAGATAACCCTCACCGTGAAGGTGAACTACCTGCCAGAGGTGGTGGAGTTCCTGTATTACCAGCAGGGTGGCTGGCTCTCCGTGCTGTTCGGCAACGACGAACGTCAGCTGTGCGGGAACTATGCGGTTTACTACGTGATGTCGATGGAGCAGTTCGAGAAGTGCTGGGTAACCGTGCGCGTCGAAGTGGACCCGAACAAACCAGAGTATCCGTCCGTTACGCCGCGCGTGCCTGCTGCGGTCTGGGGCGAGCGTGAAGTGCGCGATATGTACGGCCTGGTGCCTGTCGGTCTGCCGGATGAACGCCGCCTGGTGCTGCCGGACGACTGGCCGGACGAACTTTATCCGCTGCGTAAAGACAGCATGGATTATCGTCAGCGTCCGGCACCGACCACCGACAGCGAAACTTACGAGTTCATCAACGAACTCGGCAGTAAAAAGAACAATGTGGTGCCGATTGGCCCGCTGCACGTTACCTCTGATGAGCCGGGGCACTTCCGTCTGTTCGTTGACGGCGAGAACATTATCGACGCCGACTACCGTCTGTTCTACGTCCATCGCGGCATGGAAAAGCTGGCGGAAACCCGCATGGGTTACAACGAAGTGACCTTCCTCTCCGATCGCGTGTGCGGTATTTGTGGCTTTGCCCACAGCACTGCCTACACCACCTCGGTGGAAAACGGCATGGGAATTGTGGTGCCAGAGCGCGCGCAGATGATTCGCGCCATTCTGCTGGAAGTGGAACGCCTGCACTCGCACCTGCTGAATCTCGGCCTGGCCTGTCACTTTGTCGGCTTCGATTCCGGGTTTATGCAGTTCTTCCGCGTGCGTGAAGCGTCAATGAAGATGGCGGAGATCCTCACCGGGGCGCGTAAAACCTACGGCCTGAACCTGATCGGCGGGATCCGCCGCGACCTGCTGAAAGACGACATGATCCAGACCCGCCTGCTTGCGCAGCAGATGCGCCGCGATGTGCAGGATCTGGTGGATATGCTGCTCAGCACGCCAAATATCGAGCAGCGTACCGTCGGTATTGGCCGTCTGGATCCTGAGATTGCCCGCGACTTCAGCAACGTTGGCCCGATGGTACGCGCCAGCGGTCACGCCCGTGACACCCGTGCCGATCACCCGTTTGTGGGCTACGGTCTGCTGCCGATGACGGTACACAGCGAACAGGGCTGCGACGTGATTTCTCGCCTGAAGGTGCGTATCAACGAGGTGTTCACCGCGCTGAATATGATCGATTTCGGCCTGGATAACCTGCCTGGCGGCCCGCTGATGGTGGAAGGCTTCACCTATATTCCAAACCGCTTTGCCCTTGGTTTTGCCGAAGCGCCACGTGGTGACGACATCCACTGGAGCATGACCGGCGACAACCAGAAGCTCTACCGCTGGCGCTGCCGTGCGGCAACCTACGCTAACTGGCCAACCCTGCGCTATATGCTGCGCGGCAACACCGTGTCTGATGCGCCGCTGATCATCGGCAGTCTCGACCCGTGCTACTCCTGCACCGACCGTATGACGGTGGTGGATGTACGTAAGAAGAAAAGCCAGGTGGTGCCGTACAAAGAGCTTGAGCGCTACAGCATCGAGCGTAAAAACTCGCCGCTGAAATAAGGACTCGTCATGTTTACCTTTATCAAAAAAGTCATCAAAACCGGCACCCAGACCAGCAGTTATCCGCTGGAGCCAATGCCGGTGGATAAAAACTTTCGTGGTAAGCCAGAGCACAATCCGCAGCAGTGCATCGGTTGTGCCGCCTGCGTGAATGCCTGTCCGTCTAACGCCCTGACGGTGGAGACGGACCTGAAAACCGGCGAGCTTGCCTGGCAGTTTAACCTCGGGCGCTGCATTTTTTGTGGCCGCTGCGAAGAGGTGTGCCCGACGGTGGCTATCCGTCTTTCTCAGGAATACGAGCTGGCGGTCTGGAAGAAGGAGGATTTCCTCCAGCAGTCGCGCTTTGAACTGTGCAACTGCCGCGTTTGCAACCGCCCGTTTGCCGTGCAAAAAGAGATCGACTACGCCATTGCGCTGTTAAAGCACAACGGTGACGTCCGCGCTGAGCACCACCGGGAAAGCTTTGAAACCTGCCCGGAATGCAAACGCCAGAAATGCCTGCTGCCGTCCGACCGCATCGATTTAACCCGCCATATGAGAGAGGCCAGCTGATGGAAAACTTACTCGGCCCACGCGACGATAACGGCATTCCGGTGCCCATGACGGTGGACGAATCCATCGCCAGCATGAAGGCGTCGCTGCTGAAAAAAATCAAACGCTCGGCCTACGTCTACCGCGTGGATTGCGGCGGCTGCAACGGCTGCGAGATTGAAATTTTTGCCACGCTGTCGCCGCTGTTTGATGCCGAACGCTTTGGCATCAAAGTGGTGCCGTCCCCGCGTCATGCCGACATTTTGCTTTTTACCGGGGCGGTAACCCGCGCCATGCGATCGCCTGCGCTGCGTGCCTGGCAGTCAGCGCCTGATCCGAAAATCTGTATCTCTTACGGCGCGTGCGGCAACAGCGGCGGTATCTTCCATGACCTTTACTGCGTGTGGGGCGGCACTGACAAAATTGTCCCGGTGGACGTTTATATTCCGGGTTGCCCGCCAACGCCTGCCGCGACGCTGTATGGGTTTGCGATGGCGCTCGGTCTGCTGGAGCAGAAGATCCACGCCCGTGCACCGGGTGAGCTCGACAGCCAGCCCGCGACAATATTGCACCCGGATATGGTGCAGCCATTGCGCGTGAAAGTCGACCGCATGGCGCGCAAGCTGGCGGGCTATCGCTATGGCCGCCAGATTGCCGATGATTATCTGCGTCTGCTCAGTCAGGGCGATCATCAGGTAGCACGCTGGCTGGAGGCGGAAAACGATCCGCGTCTGAATGAGATTGTCGCAAACCTGAATCAGGTGGTGGAAGAGGCGCGTATCCGATGAGTGAAACGGTGGTGTTCAGTCAGCTGAGCCGTAAGTTTATTGATGAGAACGATGCCACGCCGGATGCGGCGCAGCAGGTGGTCTATTACAGCCTGGCGATTGGCCACCACCTGGGGGTGATCGACTGCCTGGAGGCGGCGTTAAGTTGCCCGTGGTCAGCGTATCTGGCGTGGATTGCCACGCTGGAAGAGGGCAGTACAGCGCGGCGCAAGATGGAAGGTGTCCCGAAATACGGTGAGATTGTTATCGATGCTAACCATATTGCCATGCTTGCCAATGCGTTCGACGCGGCCCTAAGCCGACAAACCCCTGAACAGCAGGTGTGGAGCAAAACCCTGCTCGGGATGCTCCATGATATTCATCAGGAGAGCGCCATCTACCTGATGGTGAGGAGATTACGTGACTGACGTTTTACTGTGTGTGGGCAACAGCATGATGGGCGATGATGGCGCAGGCCCGCTGCTTGCAGAAATGTGCGCGGCCCATCCCCAGGGTAACTGGGTGGTCATTGACGGTGGCAGCGCGCCGGAAAACGACGTAGTGGCAATCCGCGAATTGCACCCGAACAGACTGTTGATTGTCGATGCCACCGATATGGGGCTCAACCCCGGCGAAACGCGCCTTATCGACCCCGACGATATTGCAGAGATGTTCATGATGACGACCCACAATATGCCGCTCAATTACCTGGTCGATCAGATTAAGGACGACGTGGGTGAGGTGCTGTTTTTAGGCATTCAGCCGGATATCGTGGGCTTTTATTACCCGATGACGCCGCCGGTAAAAGAGGCGGTGGACGTGGTGTATTCCCGGCTGGGTGCGTGGGTTGGGGATGGGGGATTTGCCAGGCTTTGAGCCGGTACCCGGTGGCGCTACGCTTACCGGGCCTACGGTTTTGTAGGCCGGGTAAGGCGAAGCCGCCACCCGGCAAAACAGACTACACCAGATCCGCCCCGTTACTCGCAATCACCTTCTTGTACCACCAGAACGATTTTTTGCGCTTTCTGTCCAGCGTGCCGTTCCCGGCATCGTCGCGATCAACATACACAAACCCGTAGCGCTTGCTCATTTCACCTGTAGAGGCGGCCACCAGGTCAATACAGCCCCATGTGGTGTAACCCATCAGCGGCACGCCGTCTGCAATGGCATCGCCCATCGCGCGGATATGTTCGCGCAGGTAGCTGATGCGGTAGTCATCGTTAATCTCGCCGTTTGCCTCAATCACATCCTTCGCACCGAGGCCGTTCTCCACCAGGAACAGCGGTTTCTGGTAACGGTCATACATCATGTTCATGGTGATGCGCAGGCCCAGCGGGTCGATACCCCAGCCCCATTCGCTCACCTCGATGTGCGGGTTACGCAGAGATTTCACGATGTTCGCTGCATTGGTGTTCTGCGCATTCATATCCGCAGATGCGCAGCGGGAGGCGTAATAGCTGAACGACACAAAATCGACGGTGTTTTTCAGCAGTTGCTCGTCGCCAGGCTCTTTAACAATCACCACCCCTTTTTCGCGGAACACGCGGGCAGAGTAGGCCGGGTAACTGCCGCGCGCCTGCACGTCGATAAAGAACAGGTTCTCGCGGTCTTTTTCCAGCGCCATCCACACGTCTTCCGGCTTGCAGGAATACGGGTAGAAATTGCCGCCCGCCAGCATACAGCCGACCTGGTTTTCCGGGTTCACCTCGTGGGCGATTTTGGTCGCCAGCGCGCTTGCCACCAGCTCGTGATGCGCGGCCTGATATTTCACCTGATCTTCGTTTTCACCGTCTTCGAACACCAGCCCCGCACCCGAGAACGGGCTGTGCAGCATGATGTTGATTTCGTTGAAAGTCAGCCAGTATTTCACCAGACCGTTAAATTCTTCAAAGCAGGTGCGGGCGTAGCGGGCGAAGAGATCAACCATCTTGCGGTTACGCCAGGAGCCGTACTCCGTCACCAGATGCATTGGCACGTCGAAGTGGCACAGCGTCACCAGCGGTTCGATATTGTACTTTTTGCACTCTTCAAACACCGCGCGGTAGAAGGCAATACCCTCTTTATTTGGCAGCGGCTCATCGCCATTCGGATAGAGACGGCTCCAGGCAATGGAGGTACGGAACACCGTGAAACCCATTTCCGCCATCAGGGCGATGTCTTCTTTATAGCGATGGTAAAAATCAATCGCCTCGTGGCTTGGGTAAAATTCGTCGTCACGCAACGAAAAACGTTTTTCCTTACCGACCTTCACCGCCAGACGGTTTGCGCCGTGGGGGATCATATCGACGGTGGTCAGCCCTTTACCGCCTTCACGGTAAGCACCTTCACTCTGGTTGGCGGCCAGTGCGCCACCCCATAAAAATCCTTGTGGAAAAACAGACATTTTTACCTCGCTATAAAATTATGCTTGTGCGGCTTTGGCCTGAGCCGGTGCGGTTTGCAGGGCGCGCGCTTTTTCTGCTTCGTCCTCAACCGGGATGTCTTCAAAGCCGAGTATTAACGTCAGGACAAACGACAGAACAACTGCCAGCGCCATGACGCCAAACACCCAAACGATGGTCATCGGATTCGCCGGGTCGAAGAACTGTACGCTGGTAAACAACCCCGGAGCGGCCATTGAATGGCTGGCAAGACCGGCAATCCCGGCGACCGCGCCGCAGATAAAGCCGCTGATAAGACTCGCAATTAACGGACGTTTCAGACGGACCGCCACGCCGTAGAGAGCCGGTTCAGAGATACCCGCCATGATGGCAGAGGCTGCTGCCGCCAGCGCCGTCTGACGCAGTTCCGGGTTTTTGGTTTTCCACGCCACCGCCAGCGACGAGCCGCCGAGCGACAGGTTGGCGCCAATTTCTGACGGCATCACCATCCCTTCTTTGCCCGTTTCGGCAATGGTCTGAATGATAGTCGGCGTAAACACGCGGTGCATCCCGGTCATCACCAGCAGCGGCCAGAGCGCGCCCATAATCGCCACGGACAACCAGCCGAGGTAACCGTGAATGGTGTAAACCAGCGCAGAGATGGCACTACCGATCCAGATCCCAAGTGGCCCAATCAGCACGATGGCGAGCGGAGCGGCAATCAGCACAATCAGCATCGGTTTGAGGAAGTTTTTGGTGACGGCAGGGGTAATACGGTCAACCCAGCGTTCGATATACGACAGACACCAGGTCATCACCAGCGCCGGGATCACGGTGTAGGTGTATTTCACCGCCGTGACCGGAATAAAAGCGAACTCGACGTGTTCACCCTGCGCCGCTTTCGCCATCAGTTCGATAAAGCTTGGGTGGACCAGTACGCCCGCAATGGCAATCGCCAGCGACATGTTGGTTTTGAATTTCACCGCCGCAGAGGCCGCCACCATCAGCGGCAGGAAGAAGAACGCCCCGTCGCCGATCACGGTCAGAATGGTGAGCGTCGGCGCACCTTTTGGCAGCACGCCGGTCATCTCCAGGATCATCGCCAGCAGTTTGACCATCGAGCCGCCGATGATCGCCGGGATCAGCGGGGACATGGTGCCGATCAGCGCATCGAGGATCCCCGCGCCAACCCGGCGGAAGGTGAGCTTTTGCGGCCCTTCAGGCACGGCGGGTTGCAGTTCTGTCGGCAGCAGGCTCACGACTTCACGGTAAGCCTGGGATACGGTGTTGCCAATGATCACCTGGCACTGGTTATCGTTGCGCACCACGCCAAGTACACCGCTGATGCTTTTCAGGCGAGCGGTGTCGGTGAGGGCTTCCTCTTTCAGGACAAAACGCAGTCGCGTCATGCAGTGGGTGACGGCGACGATGTTGTCTTTGCCGCCCAGCGCGCTGACAACGTCGTTCGCCAGCGCAGCGTAATTTTTGGCCATCGGATGAGATCCTGTTATCGTTGTGTGAAATGTAGGAAACCGGTTCCACACAATCATCATGAGTTTCTTTGAATGAAACAAGATCACATTTTGTACATTTTTTATATTCGTGATGACGATCACTTTGAGGTGTTGAAAGCGTGATATTGCCGCTGCGACAATTTTCCTGCGGTGCAGTACACTGCGCCCCATCAGTTTCAGACGGAATAAAAACATGACCACGATGCTGGAAGTGGCGAAGCGCGCAGGTGTCTCGAAAGCGACGGTTTCCCGGGTGTTGTCGGGAAATGGCTACGTGAGCCAGGAGACCAAAGACCGGGTGTTCCAGGCGATTGAAGAGAGTGGGTATCGCCCCAATTTGCTGGCGCGCAATCTGGCAACCAAACGCACGCAAACCCTGGGGCTGGTGGTGACCAACACCCTGTATCACGGCGTTTACTTCAGCGAGTTACTGTTCCATGCCGCCCGGATGACCGAAGAGAAGGGGCGGCAGCTGATCCTGGCGGACGGTAAGCACAGCGCGGATGAAGAGCGTGAGGCGATTCAGTATCTGCTGGATATGCGCTGCGATGCGGTCATTATTTATCCGCGTTTCCTGAGCGTGGAAGAGATGGATGAGATCGTCGAGAAGTGCGAGCAGCCCATTATGGTGCTCAACCGCCGCCTGCGGAAAAACAGCAGCCACAGCGTCTGGTCCGATCATAAGGCCTCCAGCCAGGACGCGGTGGCGCGGCTGATTGCGAAAGGTCACCGGGAAATCGCGTTTATTACCGGCTCGCTGGATTCGCCGACCGGGGTTGAGCGTCTCTCCGGCTACAGGGACGCGCTGGCGCAGCACGGTATTCCGCTACGCGAGGCGCTGATTGCGCAAGGGAAGTGGAACCCCGCCAGCGGCGCGGCGGCAGTGGCGGAGCTGCTGTCCCGGGGCGAAACATTTTCGGCGCTGGTGGCAAGTAATGACGATATGGCCATCGGCGCCATGAAGCAGCTGCACGACAGCGGCATCGCCACGCCTGAGAAGGTGTCGGTGATTGGGTTTGATGATGTGGCCATTGCGCCTTACATGGTGCCGTCTCTTTCCAGCGTACGTGTGCCGGTCACAGAGATGATCAAAGAAACCATCAGTCGCCTGATCTTTATGCTGGATGGCGGTGAGTTCACCTGGCAGCAAACCTTCTCCGGGGAACTGGTGTTACGCGACTCGGTTATCGACGGCCCGCATCGTTGACATCGACATCTGTCATCGTCAGAAGTGACGATGACAGTCTCCGTGTAATTTCTAAATCAATATAAATCAGCAAGTTAAAAACTGGCACGGTTTATGAATGTCTCCGCGCATGACTGTTATGCTGGAGAAGCAGATGAACCGTTTTATTATGGCCGATGCCAGTAAATGCATTGGTTGCCGTACCTGTGAAGTGGCGTGCGTGGTATCGCATCAGGCGGATCAGGATTGTGCATCACTCACCCCTGAATCTTTCCTGCCGCGTATTCACGTTATCAAGGGCGTGAATATTTCTACTGCCGCCATTTGCCGCCAGTGTGAAGACGCGCCGTGCGCCAATGTCTGCCCTAACGGGGCTATCAAACGTGAAAAAGGGTTTGTCCATGTGATGCAGGAGCGCTGCATTGGCTGCAAAACCTGCGTGGTGGCGTGCCCTTATGGCGCGATGGAAGTGGTGGTTCGCCCGGTTGTGCGCAACAGCGGCATGGGGCTGAGCGTGCGGGCAGACAAAGCCGAAGCCAACAAATGCGATTTGTGCCATCACCGTGAAACGGGCCCGGCCTGTATGGAAGCCTGCCCAACGCACGCGCTGGTGTGTGTCGATCGTAACAAGCTCGAACAGATGAGCGCTGAAAAACGTCGTCGTGCGGCGTTCGATACCTCGTCGTCCATGCTGTTCTGATCCGCCATGAGCTGTAACGGCATACAGGTGCGGGTGCGCGGAAAAGTGCAGGGCGTCGGGTTTCGTCCCTTCGTCTGGCAACTGGCGCAGGCGCTTCAGTTGACCGGTGATGTCTGCAATGACGGGGAGGGAGTACTGGTGCGCCTCGCGGGTAATGGGGGGGCCTTTACCGCGAGGTTGCGCCAGGACTGCCCACCGCTGGCCCGTATCGATGCGATCCAGACCCAGCCGTTCGAGTGGCCAGACCCGCCTGACGGCTTCACCATCCGCCACAGCGCGAGTGGGGCGATGGATACGCAGATTGTGCCGGATGCCGCCACCTGCCCGGCGTGTCTGGCAGAAATGCGCGATCCGCGCGAACGCCGTTACCGCTACCCGTTTATTAACTGCACCCACTGTGGCCCGCGTTTTACCATTATCCGCGCCATGCCTTACGACCGTCCTGCCACGGCGATGGCCGGATTCCCGCTCTGTACGCCGTGCGAATCAGATTATCGCAACCCCGCTGACCGGCGCTTTCACGCTCAGCCTGTCGCCTGCCCGGACTGCGGGCCACAGCTTGAATGGTGCGGCGAAAACATGCACGCTACGCGCGAACAGGCGCTGGCAGCGGCCGTTGTGATGCTGAGAGAGGGCGGGATTGTGGCCATCAAAGGCCTGGGTGGTTTCCACCTGGCCTGTGACGCGCAAAATCCGCGGGCAGTGGCGCGGCTGCGGGAGCGAAAACAGCGCCCGACAAAACCCCTGGCGGTGATGATCCCCCATGCTGATGGCCTGCCGGAGTCTGTCAGTAAACTGCTGAGTTCACCCGCAGCACCCATTGTGCTCACGCCAAAAGCCTGGCTACCTGAACTGCCTGAGGCGGTAGCACCAGGCCTGGACTGTGCGGGCATCATGCTGCCGGCTAACCCGCTCCAGCATCTGCTGATGGCGGATGTGCAGCGCCTGCTGGTGATGACCTCCGGAAATCTCAGCGGCAAACCTCCGGCCACCACCAATGCGCAAGCGCTGGACGACCTCAGGGATATTGCCGACGGTTTTCTGCTGCATAACCGTGACATCCTGCAACGGATGGATGATTCCGTGGTGGATGCGGATGGCACTATGCTGCGTCGCGCCCGGGGTTTTGTACCGGATGCCATCACGTTGCCTGCCGGATTTCACAATATTCCCGCCATGTTGTGTCTGGGGGCCGAGATGAAAAACACCTTCTGTCTTGTGCGCGGCAGTCAGGCCGTAATGAGCCAGCACTTTGGCGATCTCAGTGATGACGGCGTGGAGCACCAGTGGCGTACCGCGCTGGCGGTGATGCAGCAGATGTATGCGTTTCAACCTGTGCGCGTGGTGTGTGACGCGCATCCGGGATACCGCGCCCGGCGCTGGGCTGATGAGCAGGCACTGAGCACCGAAACGGTATTGCATCATCATGCCCACGCAGCGGCTTGCCTGGCGGAAAACAGCTGGCCGCTCGACGGCGGCGATGTTATTGCCCTGACGCTGGACGGTATCGGCATGGGCGAGAACGGCGCGCTGTGGGGCGGGGAATGTTTGCGGGTGAACTACCGTGACTGTGAGCATCTCGGAGGGCTACCTGCGGTGGCATTACCGGGCGGCGATCTGGCGGCCGTTCAGCCGTGGCGTAATTTACTCGCACACTGCCTGGCATTTGTGCCTGGCTGGCAGCAGCGCAGGGAAACTCACGCGGTACAGGCGCAAAACTGGCCATTGCTGGCAACGGCGATTTCACGTGGCATCAATACACCGCTGGCATCGTCGTGCGGGCGGTTGTTCGACGCAGTTGCCTGCGCGCTGGATATCACGCCGGATAAGCAGGGCTATGAAGGTGAGGCAGCATGTCGGCTGGAAGCGCTGGCTGCCTGCTGCAGTGGCGTTGCACATCCGGTCACGCTGCAGGTGATAAACGGCAACCTGGCGCTGAGCGTATTCTGGCAACAGTGGCTGGACTGGCAGGCGGAGCCGAGCGAACGCGCGTGGGCATTTCATGATGCGCTGGCAAGCGGGCTGGCAGAACTCGCCGCTTTCCACGCCCGGCGCGCGTCCCTCTCTACGGTGTGCTGTAGCGGCGGGGTGTTACATAACCGCCTGCTGCGCGCGCGCCTGCGCCATTATCTTTCTGACTTTACTCTTCTTTTGCCGTGTCGCCTGCCCGCAGGTGACGGGGCTATCTCCTTCGGGCAGGCAGTGGTTGCTGCGGCCCGGTCATGTTCACAAAGGACTTAAAATGTTACGACTCTTACGCAACGAACCGCGTGCAGCTTTTTTGCTGCTGGCTCTGGTCATGGCCAATCTGCTCGCCTGGGGCTGGGCGTGGCGAACCTTCAGCGGCAGTACGGCGCTGATGGCGGCAAGCCTGCTGGCCTGGTGTTACGGGTTGCGTCACGCAGTGGATGCCGACCACATCGCGGCAATTGATACCGTGACGCGTAAGATGATGCAGCAGGGCCAGCGGCCCTCTGGCGTGGGGGCGTGGTTTTCGCTGGGCCACTCAACTATCGTGGTGCTGGCCTCGGTGGCGATTGCTGCCACCGCCACGGCGTTTCAGAAGAACATGGCCTGGTTTCATGAGACGGGCAGCCTGATCGGTACAGCGGTATCCGCGACGTTTCTGCTGGCGATGGCGCTAGTCAATATGGTGATTTTGCACGGTGTCTGGCGCAATTTTCAGGCGCTGAAAAACGGTCAGGCAATGAATGGCGATGTCACGCTTCCGGCTGCGGGTGGGGTGATGAACTGGCTGTTTGGCACTACATTCCGCCTGGTGAACAAAAGCTGGCAGATGTATCTGGTCGGTTTCCTGTTTGGGCTCGGGTTTGATACCGCAACCGAAATCGGTGTGCTGGGGATCTCCGCCGCCAGCGCCTCTAACGGTATGTCGGTCTGGTCGATCATGATCTTCCCGGCGCTGTTCGCCAGCGGGATGGCGCTTGTCGATACCCTGGATAACCTGCTGATGGTGGGAGCCTACGGCTGGGCGTTCAACAAACCGCAGCGTAAGATCTATTACAACATGACCATCACCGGCACTTCCGTTGTGGTTGCCCTGTTTATTGGCGGGCTGGAAGCGCTCGGTTTACTGATGGATAAATTTGCCCTGAGCGGTGGTATCTGGGATGCCATTGGTGCGGTTAATGACAATCTCGGTAATGCCGGGTTTGTGGTGGTTGGGCTGTTTGTCGTCTGCTGGCTCGTCTCGATGATCAACTACCGCTGGCGTGGTTACGATGCGCTGGTCGTACGCTCCTGAGGCATTGCCGGGGGCAGCCAGGCTCGCGTGAAATCCAGCCAGCCGCCTGCGGTCAGGACAATATCCTGCACGTTTTCCATGGTGTTAATGCGATAGCGATAGTGGAACAGCGGCGTACAGGCACCGCTCTCCAGCAGCCGCCGGAAAAAGGGGATGAGCTGCGAGTTCAGGCGCTCTTCGCTTTCGCAAAACCCCATCAACTGCTGTTTCTCTTCCTGCCAGCGGGCGTCGCCAAGTGCGGTGGCCCACGCGGGCTCGTCGGTAAACCATTCAGCCAGGGAAAAGCCTGGCAACTCGCCCGCCAGATAATCCCCCAGCACCAGGTCGGCCTGCTCTAGCGCACCGGGAGCGTGCCACTCATCGCGGTCTTTCCGGACGATAGTCAGCTCGCATTGGCGTTTTTTCAGGGCGGCATGAAGCGTATCGGCCAGCTCGAGCAGCTCCGGTGTGTGGTAGCAGACCAGGGTTAAGGCGGGCGGTAACGGGACGTCTGGTGCTGTCGGGAGCGGCGGTGTTTGCAGGCGGGGAAGGAGTTCGGTACGGGTTTGCAGATCGTCACGCTGTGCGAAGTTGTGCTGGCTCAAAAGGACGATTTCCTGGCGCAGCCAGGCGGCAAGCGGCTGCGCCAGTGCGATGTTAACCATTAACCACGCGAATCCGCCGCTGGTGGAGGTGACGGCTTCCTGAGCGCTTTTCCCTTTTCCGACGGTTATCCAGGCCGGTTTTTGCGCCCCGGCGCGGGTTCGCCAGAACTCTATCGCGTGCAAAAGCGGGTGGGCGGCAAAGTACCAGGGCTGACGCTCCAGTCGTAAAAAGTGGGAGTGATGACGGGCGATGGCAAACGGCCCGGCGCCGATATCCGGCTGTTGCGGATGAGGCAGGCGGCAGACGTGGTGCGCCAGACGATGCGCCAGCATGGCATCCGGCGCGTGCAGGGTGATATCAATACACCAGGGGGCAGCAAGCGAAACCTGATGAACATGCTTAAGCCCCGCGTTGCGCGCCGGATCGGCCAGCAGCTGTTGTACTCCTGCAAAGATATCTTCGTCACTGATGGCCTGGCCGTTATGCCAGTGTGCGCCACTGCGCAGGTAAAACCGCCAGCAGAGGTTGTTATCACGGGTTTCCCAGTGGTGCGCCAGATCTGGCACAGGGTATGGCTGGCCGGGTGTGTAGCGCGTCAGTCCTGCATGTACCGCGCAGATAATGTGCTGTTCGGCGCGGCGGCGCTGCAACGCCGGGTAAAGCGAGGTGAGCGGGCGATACCAGGGAATACGCAGGGTCGGCTGGTGCTTAAGCCATTTTCCCCCGAGAAAAGGGGTGATGATGTGATGCAGGCTGGCAGGGTCACCGTCTGCAAGTTGCAATGCGCTTTGATAGTCTCCCTTTTCCAGGCAGGCATGCATCAGCGGCGCGCTGAGCTCGCTGGTGGTTGCCAGGCAGTGCAGGATGGCGCGGTGCCCGCGCCCAGGCTGTGCGCTCCAGCTTAACCATCCGCTCTGGGCGAGCTGGCGCAACAGGGTGCGCGCATGGCGCTCGCTGCACAGGGCAGTTTCGGCAACCTCGGCGATGGTTGTTGGCTTCGGGTCTGCTCCGTAATGCTGATAAAGCCGTTGATACTGCCGGATTTTCTGAAGCTGGCGCATGGGGCATTCCGCTGACAAAAAGGGATACTGAGAGTGTAGGGTGTTTTGCGGAATAAATAAGGTCTGGTTAAGTAAAGTGTTCCGGTTTTTTTGCCCGGCGGCGCTACGCTTGCACGGGCCTACGGGGTATGTAGGCTGGGTAAGCGCAGCGCCACCCGGCAATTACCGCTCATGTTTACTGACCGGCATCATCAGCTCACGCAAGCGGGCAATACGGGCTTCCGGACTCAGATAAAGCCAGCGGAATAAAATGTATTCCGCATTTTTCGTCTGCTGGAAATAACGAGAAAGATAATTGAGTTCTTTATTAAAGGTTGCCACGATTTGTCTCCGGCTGATTAATACCTTTTCAGCGTAAGCCGGATGAAAATAATAAAACAGGGTGATGTTTTTCAGCTGTTCCGCATTTATAAATTAATGGAAATAATAAATTAGGGATTGATAGCGATGATTTATCTTTTTTGTACTTATATGGCCAACAGGATGCGCAAAAAAAAGCCCCGGGACATCGGGGCGGCGGATAATAAAATCCTAAGGTTAAGTAAGCGTGGTAACAGACTGAAAACTAAGCGGGCAGCGATTTCAACAGTGTGAAAGCCTCCTTCATCCGATCTTCACTAACCACAAAGGCGCGTAGCTGACCGTCATTATCAGCGCCGCGGGCCACCATGCCCTGCGGCTCAATGGCTAACTGCCAGTTCAAATCCTGTCGCTGCGTTTCGCCTGCAAGATGCAGCGGTAACTCCGGCGTTTTCACCTTCACCAGCATGGCGGGTAATTTCAGCGGCGCGCTTGTCCCGAGCAGGTTTTTTGCCAGATACATGGCACTGAGCTGAATAGGTTGCAGAAAGGGCAATACCTGTCCGTTAATTTCCGCACAATCACCCAGGGCATAAATATCCGGCTGCGTGGTTTGCAGGTAACTGTCGACCTTCACACCGCGATTCGTTTCTGCGCCCGCACGGTGGGCAAGCGCTGTTTCCGGGCGCAGGCCGGTTGCGGCAATCACCACGTCAACCTCTACGCTGCGCTGGCGATCAAGCGTGGCGCGAATGCCGGTTTCGGTTTTGCTCAGACCTTGCAGCTGAGATTTCAGCAGCAGATGTACGCCCATATCGGTCAGCCGGTGTTGTAAGCGACTGCTTACTTCTGCTGGCATCAGTGCGGAAAGAATACTCGCGGCATGGTCAACCAGGGTGACTGCTTTTCCCGCGCGGCAAAAATCCATCGCCAGCTCGGTGCCAATCAGACCGCCGCCGACAATCATTACCCGCTGTGCGTCCCGCAGCCTGGTTTCGCTGGCCTGATATTCCTGCTGGCTGTTCAGTGTCACCATCAGCTCGCGACCTTCAACCGGTGGGACAAAAGCGGCCGCACCTGTTGCCAGCACCAGCTTGTCGTACTGCCAGGTTTTATCCTGGCTCTTCACGACATGCGCGGCGGCATCGATATCCGTAACCCAGGTGTAGGGAAACAGACGCAGGTTAAATTGTTCTGCGAACTCTCCCGCCGTCTGGCGGGTGAGATCTTCTGCGCGCTGATTCTGGCTAATGACATGGCTTAAATCTGGCTTGTTGTACTCGTCCATGCTGTCGGCGGCAATAAGCGTCAGCGGCACGTTCGCGTCCTGTTTGCGGATATTTTTCACCAGCTGGCGGGCGGCAAAGCCCGAGCCGATGATCATGATCCCGTTGTTCATTTTGCCTCCGTACCCAGTTCGTCAAAGACGTCTTTACCCAATGAACATTCAGGGCACAGGAAGTTGTCCGGGACATTGCTCCACGGTGTGCCTGGTGCTACGTCCTGCAACGGTTCGCCCAGTTCCGGGTCGTAAATCCACTGGCACACGCTGCACTGCATACGCGGGCCGAGATTTGCCGCCGCGGCAGCCGCACAGGCGCAGGCTTCCTGCTGTTCAGGGGTTTTCACCGTGGATTCTGGCAGTGGAGCAAGCGCCCACTGACGTGCAATCTCGCGACCATGCTGGCGGCAGATTTCCAGGGCATCGATATCCGGTCGCCATTTGGCTTTCAGACTCATAGACATCTCAAAACCGGCGTCCTGCAAGCGGGTAGACAGACGGTCAACCGCGCCGCCGCTCCAGCCGTGTGAACCAAAAGCGCTGGCGCGTTTGTTACGGAAACGCAGACCTGTCATCTCTTCCACCAGACCAGCGATTTTCGGCATCATCACGTTGTTCATGGTGGACGTCCCCACCAGCACACCTTTGGAACGGAACACGTTGGTCAGAATGTCGTTTTTATCGCTGCGCGCCACGTTAAAGATTTTCACCGCCACGTTCGGGTCAACTTCGTTGATGCCCTGGGCAATCGCATCCGCCATCATGCGGGTGTTGTTGGACATGGTGTCGTAGAAAATCGTGATGCGGTCTTCCTGATAATCCGCTGCC
This sequence comes from Enterobacter sp. Li2LvB3, assembly GCF_056156645.1. Lineage (NCBI taxonomy): Bacteria > Pseudomonadati > Pseudomonadota > Gammaproteobacteria > Enterobacterales > Enterobacteriaceae > Enterobacter > Enterobacter sp. Li2LvB3. The sequence goes on from NZ_JBSICG010000007.1 coordinate 33,617, forward strand.
CATTTCAGATACATCTCAACGATCTGGGTTGGGTTTTCACGCCACACGACGCCGTGAGAGGTCGCAATCATATCAACCGGCAGATTGAAGCCGAGGATCTCGGTGATTTTCGGCGTCACCAGACGGCTGAATGGCGTCAGGATATTGGCATAGTAGCGCTGGCACTGCTCAAACAGCTCGGCCTGATCCACTTCGTCGTTGAACAGACGTTCGTCGCAGTAGTGCTGGCCGAATGCATCGTTACTGAACAGCATCGCGTCGCCGGTCATGTAAGTCATCATGCTGTCAGGCCAGTGCAGCATTGGCGTTTCAACGAAGATCAGCTGTTTGCCGTTGCCGATATCCAGTGAGTCACCGGTTTTCACGGTGTGGAAGTTCCACTCCGGGTGGTGGTGGTGGCCGTTGATTGAGTCGATAGCATTGGTGGTGCAGTAAATTGGGGTATTTGGGATATAAGACATCAGCTCGGTCAGCGCGCCGGCGTGGTCTTCTTCTGCATGGTTGATAATGATGTAGTCGATAGCGTTCAGATCGATTTCGCTACGCAGGTTCTGCACGAACTCGCGGCTGAATTTGTGATCGACGGTATCGATCAGAACATTTTTACCTTCACGGATGAGGTAGCTGTTGTAGCTGCTGCCGCGCAGCGTTTTGTATTCAGTTCCGTGGAAATCACGCACTTCCCAGTCACGTTGGCCAACCCAATGAATGTTATTTTTAACCAGAATAGACATAGCAACCTCAATTAATACGGCGTTTTCAAATAAGATGTTTTAGCTAAATCAAGTTGCGTGCCAGTTTTTTATCTGATTGATTTAAATGTATTTAATTGTTTATTGCTCGTAATGGGTAGTCATTATGACTATCTTAAAAACTGTCAATATGACAATATGTATTGTCAAAATGACAGCGAGGTTGAGATGAGCTTTTCTGTAAACGTACTGGCGAAGATCGCCATTGAACTGCAAACCGGTATTGGCCATCAGGACCGATTTCAACGGCTGATCTCCACGCTTCGCGACGTGCTGGAGTGTGATGCCTCGGCGCTGCTGCGTTACGAAGGTCGGCAGTTTATTCCGCTGGCCATCGACGGCCTGGCGCAGGATGTGCTGGGGCGGCGCTTTACGCTGGAAGGCCATCCACGGCTGGAAACTATCGCCCGTGCGGGTGATGTGGTGCGTTTCCCTGCCGACAGCGACTTGCCTGATCCCTATGATGGGCTGATCCCGGGGCAGGAGAGCCTCAAAGTTCACGCCTGTATTGGCCTGCCGCTGTTTGCCGGGCAGAACCTGATTGGCGCCCTGACGCTTGATGGTATGTCACCGGATCAGTTCGATACCTTCAGTGACGAAGAGCTGCGGCTGATTGCGGCCCTGGCTTCCGGCGCGCTTAACAACGCACTGCTGATTGAACAGCTGGAGAGCCAGAACATTCTGCCGGGTAGCCCGGCGGCATTTGAACAGGTCACCCACACCGAGATGATTGGCCTTTCGCCGGGCATGGTGCAGCTCAAAAAAGAGATCGACATTGTGGCGGCTTCTGATTTGAACGTGCTGATTTTCGGTGAAACCGGCACCGGTAAAGAGCTGGTGGCAAAGTCGATTCACGAAGCCTCTCCACGTGTGGTCAACCCGCTGGTGTACCTCAACTGTGCTGCGTTGCCGGAAAGCGTGGCAGAAAGTGAGTTGTTTGGTCACGTTAAAGGGGCGTTTACCGGGGCCATCAGCAACCGCAGCGGTAAGTTTGAAATGGCGGATAACGGCACGTTATTCCTCGACGAGATTGGCGAGCTGTCTTTGTCGTTACAGGCCAAACTGCTGCGCGTGTTGCAGTACGGTGATATTCAGCGCGTGGGGGACGATCGCAGCTTAAGAGTGGATGTACGCGTGCTGGCGGCGACCAACCGCGACCTGCGTGAAGAGGTGCTGGCCGGGAATTTCCGTGCTGACCTGTTCCACCGCCTGAGCGTCTTCCCGCTTTCCGTGCCTGCGCTGCGTGAGCGCGGTGAAGATGTGGTTCTGCTGGCGGGTTACTTCTGCGAACAGTGTCGTCTGCGGATGGGGCTTTCCCGCGTGGTGTTAAGCCCCGGGGCGAGAACACATCTGTTAAGTTACGGCTGGCCGGGCAACGTGCGTGAACTGGAACATGCCATCCACCGTGCCGTCGTGCTGGCACGGGCCGCACGTTCAGGTGATGAAGTGCTGATCCACGCGCGTCATTTTGCGCTGCATGATGAAACCGCGCATGTTGTGACGCAGGACATCCCGGAAATCAGCAACGAGAACCTGCGCGAAGCAACAGAAGAGTTTCAACGGCAGATGATCACCCGCGTGCTTGAGCAAAATAACCGCAGCTGGGCGGCGTGCGCGCGGGCGCTGGAAACGGACGTCGCCAACCTGCACCGGCTGGCGAAACGTCTGGGTCTGAAAGGTTAGATGATCCCGGCCTGATAGAAATCTTGCAGGTTGATTGCACCGCAAAGCTTGCCGCTCTCATCGACCACCGGGGCGGCAGTTATTTTGCGCTTCATCAGCACCTCTTTGGCTTCGATGGCGCGGCTTTCTGCATTCAGCGTCAGCCCGCCCTGGGTCATTGCTTCTGAAACCTGAGATTCCAGCTTGCCTCCGCCGACCAGCCAGCGACGCAGGTCGCCGTCGGTAAAGACGCCTTTCACAAAACCGTTGTTATCGCAGACGGCAACCAGCCCAAGCCCGGTACGGCTCAGCTCCAGCATCGCATCCATCACGCTGGTATCCAGTGTTACCTGTGGAATGGCATCGTCGGTGCGCATCAGGTGGTGCACTTTATTGAGTAGCCGTGCGCCCAGCGCGCCTGCAGGGTGAGAACGGGCAAAATCTTCTTCATTAAAGCCGCGCGCCTGCATAACCGCCATCGCCAGCGCGTCACCCAGCATCAGGGTGTTTACGGTGCTGGAGGTGGGGGCCAGGTGCATCGGGCAGGCTTCACGCTCTACGGAAACATCCAGCACCGCTTTTGCCGCCAGCGCCAGCGGCGAGCGGGATTTTCCGGTCATCGCCAGCAGGGCAACGGCTTTTTCCTGCAAGCGCGGAATGATGAGATCCAGCTCTTTTGCCGAGCCGGAGTAGGAGATAAACAGCATCACGTCGCGGCTTTCAATCATCCCCAGATCGCCATGCAGCGCTTCTGCCGGATGAACAAAGAACGCAGGCGTTCCGGTACTTGCAAGCGTGGCGGCAATCTTCTTACCGATATGGCCGGATTTACCCATACCTGAGACGATCACTTTGCCTTCACACTGAATGATGGTGTTCGCCGCACGGACAAAATCATCGCCCAGGCGATCCGGCAGGCGGCTCGCTTCCTGCAATTCGAGCATCAGGGTCTGGCGGCCTGCGTTTAACAGAAAATCACTCATCTTTGTCTCCGGTTACGATAACGTCGATTCCTTTCTCTTCCAGCGCTTTTTTAAACGCCGGATCGATGCCCGCATCGGTAATCAGCTTATCGACACTTTCAAGGCTGCACACAATATTGGGGCTTTTACGGCCAAACTTCGACGAGTCTGCCATCAAAATGACTTCCCGCGCGGCGTTACACATGGCTTTGCTGACGCTGAACACTTCATTAAACGTGGTCACCCCGGCGTTCAGGTCGATGCCGTCCGTCCCCATAAACAGTTTATCAAAGCTGAAGTGGTCGAAGGCATTCTCGGCCAGCTGGCCGTGGAACGAGGCTGATTTTTTACGGAACGTCCCGCCTGGCATCAGGATGGTTTGCTCGCAGTCGTTCTCCGACAGGGCGTTAACGATGTGCAGGCTGTTGGTCATCACGGTGATGTTGTTAAAGCGGCTGAGCATAGGGATCATCTGCAATACCGTGCTGCCGGCATCCAGAATGATGGAGTCGCCATCGTGGATAAACTTCACGGCAGCTTCGGCAATCAGCGCTTTCTGGTGGGTATTGATCAGCGTTTTGTGGTCGATAGGGGGATCGGCTTCGTCTTTATTGAGCATCACTCCGCCATAGGTGCGGATGACGGCACCGGAATTTTCGAGCAACACCAGGTCTTTGCGTATCGTCGTGCCGGTGGTGTCAAAGTAGTGCGCCAGTTCCTCTACCGAGCATTTCCCCTGCTTTTGCAGATGCTCCAGAATGGCCGCCTGCCGCTGACGTGGTTTCATAGGCGCTCTGTTCCTTAAGTTGCAAAATGATAATTTCGCAAGCTTATAGCGTTCACAACGAAATTATCTATGTTTCAGATTAAGCGCTAATGATAGTGCATTCTGACAGAGTGAATCATGGGGAAAGATCACATCAGGCTGCAATTCCTGCAACGATTTGCCGTTAATTGCCTGGATTTTCGCCGGTCGGGCAAAAACCGTCATCCCGCGCATGATGAGTGAATCGCAGACATTGTCATGTTCATCCAGCGCAACCGCCACGACCACACGCGGTTTGAAGCGCCCGCCAGAGCGCCCGACGCCCACGCGGCCTTTCTGACACAATGCATCAAACGCGCGGTTGAACTGATGGATTTGCCAGCCGCCAAACGCCATCTGGCAGATCCAGGCGATAGTGGCGACGGTGATGAGTGCTGTTACCATGTTGGCTCCTTAACTGCCGGGTGGCGGTTGCACCTTACCCGGCCTACGGGGTTTTGTAGCCCCGGTAAGCGCAGCGCCACCGGGGAATGAACTCAGAACATCACCTGCCCACCGGTCACATTAATCGACTGTCCGGTGCAATAAGAGGCTTTCGGGCTGGCGTAGAACAGCAGCATATTCAGCACGTCCTGATAATCGCAGCCGCGCTTCAGCGGTACTTTGTCGATGTAATACTGTTCTACTTCATCGGCGTTTATCCCAAGCTTGGTGGCGTACTGTGGCAGCAGGGACTGGAACATCGGTGATTTCAGCAGGTTGCCCAGCATCAACGAGTGCACGGTGATCCCGTACTCGGCGAGATCCAGCGCCAGGGATTGCGTCAGCCCTACGCCCCCAAATTTGGCCGCACTGTAACCCGAGTTGTGTTTACTGCCCACTTTGCCGGATTTCGAGTTGATCTGGATGATGCGTCCCTGAACACCGTCGCGGATCATCAGACGCGAAAACTCGCGAGCGCAGAGGAAATAGCCCACCAGATTCACCTGTAAGGAGCGGTCAAAATCCCCCAGCGCAAAGTCGCTGATAAACGCCGCTTTCGCAATCCCGGCGCTGTAAACCAGCAGGTCGGTACGGCCAAAAATTTCGTCCACTCCGCGGGCAAGCGCCATTACGCTATGCTCGCTGGTGGCATCGGCGCCAAACCCGTACGCCATCCCTTCACCAAATTCGGTATTGATGGTGTCCGCCACGCGGGCGGCTTTTTCACTCTGAATATCGACAACCGCCACGCGGTAACCTTCTGCGGCAAGCCCACGGCAGAGGAACTCTCCTAAGGTTTGTCCCCCACCAATGACAACGGCAACCTGACTCATATTTCTCTCCTTAAATTACGCAACAAACTTTAATGTGCAGCCCGGGGTAACAGCCTGCGGAACAGGGCCATCCACATGAACGGTGCCGGGATATTCCGCCTGCGGCTGGCCGTCAAACCGCAGGGTGATATGCCCCAGTTCACGCAGATTTTGTTCAGCCACATCGCCCACGGCGGTCACGGCATAACGCATTTCACCCAGCTCCAGCTGGCTGCCGGGCTTGAGTTCACCGTTTAGCTCGCCATGGCAATGAATAAAACAGAACTCTTCGATATCCGCTGGCGCGCCTTCGCGAAAGGTAATCAGCATCTGGTCGCTGAGCGCATCGGCCGCGCTCTGGCCGATGCGGGTAATGGTGGTTTGGTAAATCACGGTCATCACAGGAACCTCTTATTGATAAATAAATCCAGAGACAAACCAGGCAATCAGCACCGTTGGCGCGCCCGTCAGGAAGCGGCTCACCAGAACCGATGGCACGCCAACGCGTACGGTGTCCTGACGCGCTTCGGCAAGCGAAAGCCCAACCGGGATAAAGTCGCACGCCGCCTGGGCGTTAATGGCAAACAGAGCGGGCAGGGCAAGGTGCGGGGGAATATTGCCCAGACCAATTTGCACGCCAATCAGCACGCCGATCACCTGCGCAATCACCGCGCCCGGGCCGAGGAACGGCGACAGCAGTGGGAAGGAGCAGATCAGCGCCAGCGTCACCAGCCCAAGCGGATGGCTGGCAAGCGGGGCAAGACCGTGGGCAATCCAGTCGCCCAGGCCCGACGCCATGATGATGCCGATAAGCGCCGAAACGAATGCCATAAACGGCAGAATGGTTTTCAACACGGTGTCGATGGTGTCGCGCCCGGACTGGAACAGCACCGCCACCGCCGAGCCCATCCCCATCCCGACTTTCGCCAGCAGTCCGTCGCTCTGCTCGGTGATTTTCTTGCTGGTGTCGTAATCGCGCGGCGCCGCTTTCGCCTCAGTTTTCTGTGGGGCAGCAGCACCATCAGCCAGACGAATGTTGTCTTCTTTCACGCCGGAAACATAAATGTCTTCAATGATGTACTGAGCCAGCGGGCCAGATTTCCCGGTTGAATGGATATTCACGGTCGGGATACGGCGCTTTGGATAAATGCCGCAGCGCAACGTGCCGCCGCAGTCGATTACGGCAACGCCGATTTCGGACTCTGGCGGCTCGCCTTCTTTGAAGCCGTCTACCGCTTCCCAGCCGGTCAATTCGCGCAGCTTGTCGACAATCGCCGGGCGTGTGCCTGCGGTGATGTAAACAATCTTTTTACCCGGTGTGGCGTCGAGTTCCAGCGGGCCACCCCAGCCGCCCGTTCCTTTTTCAATACGAATTCGGCTCATGCTGTGGCTCCTGAAAGCTGGACGTTTTGTTCAAGCTGAATGCCCATTTTTTTCTCGAAAATCGCCGTGGTGAGGTCGGTCACCCAGCCACGGAAGAAGTTAGTGACCAGGCCGACCAGCAAATAGCTCACCGCCAGCGGGCCGAGCGGCAGGCCAAGCGTCGTCAGGCCGCTGGCAATACCGAGGTAAACAAACAATTCGCCGGGGTTGATGTGCGGGAACAGGCCATTCATCGAGTGGCAGCTATAAGATGCAGCGGCGTAATAACTCGGCTTGTATTTCTCTGGCATAAAGCGGCCGAGGCTTAAGGTCATTGGGTTGCAGAACACGAAAGTGCCGATGAAGGGCAGGACAAGGTAACGGGATAACGGATTCCCGGCGCAGCGCTGGGCAAAGCGTTCAATGCGTTTTTGGCCGATAAAGTTAATCAGCGCGTTCATGATAACCAGCAGGCTTATCAGCAGCGGCAGGATCCCGGTCACCATGCCGGTAAACACTTCTCCGCCTTTCTGAAATAGCCCGATGAACCACTCGGCGCCGTGGGTGATGATATCTATCATTCTTCTCTCCTGTGGGGCTTCTTGTTTTTGTATAACTGCGGCTAATAATAATCACTTTGAAAGGTTTTAAAGTGTTAATTAGATCTCACAATGAAAGAAAAATGTATTATTTTGAAAGTTTATGAGCGAGGGAAAAGTGCTTTGGTTGAAAAAAGTGCAGATTTGCGTTGGGGAGCGTAAAGATTTGGTAGTGGGCGCGAGTACCGCTTCCTTGAGGTGTCGGGGATGTTTTACCATACTGGCTTCTTGTCGAACTCGTTAAATGGATGTCCCATGTTCAAGCGTCGTTATGCAGCGTTGTTACCTGCGCTTATCCTGCTTTCTGCCTGTAGTAGCAAACCTAAAACTGAAACCGCTCAGCCCACTGCTGGTGCGCCTTCAGGGGGATTCTTGCTTGAGCCTCAGCACAATACGATGCAGATGGGCGGCGACTTCGCGAATAACCCGGCAGCCGAGCAGTTCATCGATAATATGGTGAGCAAACACGGTTTTGACAGACAACAGCTGCATGAGATCCTCTCCCAGGCGAAACGTCTGGATTACGTGCTGCGTCTGATGGACAGACAAGCCCCGACCGCACAGGCGCCGACCGGGCCAAATGGCGCATGGTTGCGTTACCGCAAACAGTTTATTACCCCGGACAACGTGCAAAATGGCGTGGTGTTCTGGAACCAGTATGAAGATGCCCTGAACCGCGCGTGGCAGGTGTACGGCGTACCGCCTGAAATTATCGTCGGGATCATTGGCGTTGAAACCCGCTGGGGCCGTGTGATGGGTAAGACCCGCATCCTGGATGCGCTGGCAACGCTCTCCTTTAACTATCCGCGTCGTGCTGAATACTTCTCTTCTGAGCTGGAAACCTTCCTGCTGATGGCGCGTAACGAACAGGACGATCCGCTGGATCTGAAAGGGTCGTTTGCCGGGGCAATGGGCTATGGCCAGTTTATGCCGTCTTCCTATAAGCAGTACGCCGTTGACTTTAACGGTGATGGCCACATCAACCTGTGGGATCCGGTGGATGCTATCGGCAGCGTGGCGAACTACTTCAAAGCGCATGGCTGGGTACCGGGCGACCAGGTTGCCGTGCAGGCCAATGGTCAGGCTCCGGGCCTGGAAAATGGCTTCAAAACCAACTACAGCATTTCGCAACTGGCAGCAGCGGGCTTAACACCAACGCAATCGCTGGGTAATGCACAGCAGGCGAGCCTGCTGCGTCTGGATATTGGTACGGGTTATCAGTACTGGTACGGGCTGCCGAACTTCTTCACCATTACCCGCTACAACCACAGTACCCATTATGCGATGGCAGTGTGGCAATTGGGACTGGCGGTGTCACAGGCGCGTGTCCCGGCAGCGTCTCCGTTTAGTCAGTAACTCATTCTGACGGGTAGGCCGGGTAAGGCAACGCCGCCACCCGGCATGGTTGCATGCACGATGCGGCCTGATGCCCTCACCCTGACCCTCTCCCACGGGAGAGGGTCATCCCGCAGAAACATTTCGCCACACTCCCTTTTACCTCTCTCATTTACATCTTAATTATCTTTCATTATTGTTATGTTATAACATTTGATGTGGTGCTGAGATGTCAACGTCCTTTTTCTCCCTTTCCGCACTGACGCGATTTCTACTGGCGTTGGTGCTTATTGTCTTTATCGGGCTGGCCGTGCGCTGGGCGGTGGCCTTGCCATGATCGTCATGAATCAACTGACCGCAGGCTATGAACGCCAGCCCGTCACCGGTGCTATTACCGGTGTTATTGAACACGGGAGTATGACCGCCATCATCGGTGCCAACGGCTGCGGGAAATCGACATTGCTGAAAACGCTCGCCGGGTTTATCCCGCCCGTAAGCGGCAGCTTTCGCTGGCAGGGAAAACGCCCGGTGATCGGCTGGCTCGCGCAGCGCCATGCCCTGGAAACTCAATTTCCGCTGACCGTGCTGGATGTTGTCAGCATGGGATGCTGGCCGGGAATTTCGCTGCTTGCCGGATTACGACGGGGAGCGCGGCTGCGTATCGGCAGCGCTCTTGAGCGCGTGGGGCTGGAGTCGATGGCGCTTTCCACTATTGATGAACTCTCTGGCGGCCAGTTTCAGCGCATGTTATTTGCCCGCGTATTAGTGCAACAGGCCCCGCTGGTGATGCTCGATGAACCCTTTACAGGCGTTGATGAAGCAACCTGCAACGTGCTGATGGCGCTGATGCTGGAGATGTACCAGCAGGGGCAAACGCTGCTGGCGGTGCTGCATGACAGCGAGCGCGTGGCGCGCCACTTCCCGCAAACATTACGACTGGATTCCGATATCCCTTTCTTGCAAACCGAACGGGTGAGGGTGGCATGATCTGGCATCTCTTTTTCCAGCCGTTCATCGACTACGGCTTTATGCGTCGCGCACTGGTGGTGTGCCTGGCGCTGTCTGTCAGCACCACTGCGCTGGGGGTCTTTCTTCTGTTACGCCGCATGAGCCTGATGGGCGATGCCTTGTCACACGCGATTTTGCCTGGTGTGGCAGTGGGATACTTACTGAGCGGGATGTCACTGCTGGCGATGAGTCTCGGCGGTTTTATCGCCGGGATTGTGGTAGCGCTGGTGGCCGGTCTGGTTAGCCGTCGCACACCGCTTAAAGAGGATGCCAGTTTTGCCGGTTTATATCTTGGCTCGCTGGCGCTGGGCGTCACGCTGGTGTCGCTGCGCGGTTCAAACGTTGACCTGCTGCATTTGCTGTTTGGCTCCATTCTGGCGGTGGATAACGACGCGGCGATGTTCGTGGCTGGTGTGTGTATCTTCACCCTGATTACGCTGGCTATTTTTTATCGTGGCCTGGTAACGGAGGCATTCGATACCGCCTGGTTGCAGGTTAACGCCCGCGGGTTGCCAGGCCTGTTGCACGGCCTGTTTCTCGCTCTGCTGGTACTCAATCTGGTGGCCGGTTTCCAGGTGCTCGGCACGCTGATGGCAGTCGGGCTGATGATGCTACCTGCGGTAGCCGCGCGCTGCTGGGTACGTACGCTGCCTGGGTTGCTCCTGATGGCCGGTATTAGCGGTATTTTTTGCGCATGGCTGGGGTTAAGCCTCTCCTGGGCGGTGAGTTTACCTGCCGGGCCGTCCATTGTGCTGACCGCCAGCGCGTTGTTCTTTATTTCGGTTTTATTTGGCACGCGCAGCAGGCTGGCTGGCAGTCTGCGCGCGCTTTTTTAACGCAAGGGGAAAAAATGAAACGTACAGGGTTAGTCGTTGCGCTCGCGCTCGGAATGATGTCGCACACTGTGATGGCAAAAACGCTTAATGTGGTGACCAGCTTTTCGATCCTGGGAGATATTACCCAGGAAGTCGGCGGTAAAAACGTAAACGTGACAACGCTGGTGGGGCCGGATGGCGACCCACACACCTTCGAACCGTCACCCAAAGACAGCGCCGCGCTGAGTAAGGCTGATGTGGTGGTGGTGAACGGCCTTGGGCTGGAGGGATGGCTTGACCGTCTGGTGAAAGCGTCCGGTTTTAAAGGCCAACTGGTGGTGGCATCGGCCGGTGTGAAAACACACACTCTGGAAGAAGACGGAAAAACCGTGACTGACCCACATGCCTGGAACAGCGCGGCAAACGGTGCCCTGTATGCGCAAAATATCCTGAATGGGCTGGTGAAGGCCGACCCGGAAGATAAAGCTGCGCTGGAAGGCACCGGCAAAGCGTATATCGCACAACTCATCCAGCTGGATAACTGGGCCAAATCACGCTTTAGCCCGATCCCGCAGGAAAAACGCAAAGTGCTGACTAGCCATGATGCCTTTGGTTATTTCAGCCGCGCCTACAGTGTGACTTTTATGGCACCACAAGGGTTGTCGTCCGAGAGCGAAGCCAGTGCGGCGCAGGTGGCTGAGATTATCAACCAGATTAAAGCCGATGGTGTGAAAACCTGGTTTATGGAAAACCAGCTTGATCCGCGTCTGGTGAAACAGATTGCCAGTGCGACAGGCGCACAGCCAGGAGGCGAACTCTACCCTGAAGCGCTTTCGGCAAAAGGTGGTGTGGCGGATACCTACGTTAAAGCATTTCGCCACAATGTAGATACCATCGCCGACAGCATGAAATAAGAACCCCGGCAGCCGATGCGCCCGCATCGGCTTTTTCTGAAGCCCCCTCGTAAAACCTGAACCTCATCCCCATATCTGACGAGAAAGTGTTATCTTGTGCTGCACGTTTTTCAAAGGCCTGGAGCGATAATGACTGACCATGAATTGATGCAGCTTAGCGAAGTGGTAGGGCTGGCGTTAAAGCAGCGCGGTGCGACAGTAACAACGGCAGAGTCCTGTACTGGCGGCTGGGTAGCGAAAGTGATTACGGATATTGCGGGCAGTTCCGCCTGGTTTGAGCGTAGCTTTGTGACCTACAGTAATGAAGCTAAGGCACAGATGATTGGCGTGCGTGAATCCACGCTCGAACAGCATGGCGCGGTCAGTGAGCCGGTGGTGATTGAAATGGCCATTGGTGCCCTTAAAGCAGCGCGCGCGGATTATGCCATTTCGATAAGTGGCATTGCCGGGCCGGACGGCGGTAGCGATGTGAAACCCGTTGGTACCGTATGGTTTGGTTTTGCAACGTCGAAAGGCGAGGGGATTACCCGCCGTGAATGCTTTAGCGGCGATCGCGAAAGCGTGCGTCGTCAGGCAACGGAATATGCGTTAAAAACGCTCTGGCAACAATTTCTACAAAATACTTGATACTGTATGACCATACAGTATAATTGCACCAACAGAACAGAATTCACCCCGGTAAATACGTAAACGTATTTACTGTATGACAGGAGTAATAATGGCTATCGACGAGAACAAACAGAAAGCGTTGGCGGCAGCACTGGGCCAGATCGAAAAGCAATTCGGTAAAGGCTCCATCATGCGCCTGGGTGAAGACCGTTCCATGGATGTGGAAACTATCTCCACCGGTTCGCTTTCTCTGGATATCGCACTGGGCGCTGGCGGTTTGCCAATGGGCCGTATCGTAGAAATCTACGGGCCAGAATCCTCCGGCAAAACGACCCTGACCTTACAGGTTATTGCAGCTGCGCAGCGCGAAGGTAAAACCTGTGCGTTTATCGATGCCGAACACGCGCTGGACCCGGTCTATGCCCGTAAGCTGGGTGTTGATATCGACAACCTGCTGTGTTCTCAGCCAGACACAGGTGAGCAGGCGCTGGAAATTTGTGACGCGCTGGCGCGTTCCGGTGCTGTTGACGTTATCGTAGTCGACTCCGTTGCTGCACTAACGCCAAAAGCGGAAATCGAAGGCGAAATCGGTGACTCTCACATGGGCCTCGCGGCACGTATGATGAGCCAGGCAATGCGTAAGCTGGCGGGTAACCTGAAGCAGTCCAACACGCTGCTTATCTTCATCAACCAGATCCGTATGAAAATTGGTGTGATGTTCGGGAACCCGGAAACCACTACCGGTGGTAACGCACTGAAATTCTACGCGTCTGTCCGTCTTGATATCCGCCGTATCGGCGCGGTGAAAGAGGGCGAGAACGTGGTCGGTAGCGAAACCCGCGTGAAGGTTGTGAAGAACAAAATCGCTGCACCGTTCAAACAAGCTGAATTCCAGATCCTCTACGGCGAAGGTATCAACTTCTTCGGCGAACTGGTTGACCTGGGCGTAAAAGAGAAGCTGATTGAAAAAGCGGGCGCCTGGTACAGCTACAACGGCGACAAGATTGGTCAGGGTAAAGCGAATGCCATCTCCTGGCTGAAAGAGAACCCGGCTGCGGCGAAAGAAATTGAGAAGAAAGTTCGTGAACTGCTGCTGAACAACCAGGATTCAACACCTGATTTCGCGGTTGATGGCGCGAACGTTGAAGAAACTAACGAAGACTTTTAATTCTCTCGTTTAAAAATGAAGGGCTGCGAATGCGGCCCTTTTTGCATTTCTGAACCAGCAGGTTTTGTATGACCGAACCCACAACTCGTCGCCCTGCCTATGCCCGCTTACTGGACCGCGCGGTGCGTATTCTGGCCGTGCGCGACCACAGCGAGCAAGAGTTACGGCGTAAACTCGCGGCCCCGGTGATGGGCAAAAATGGGCCGGAAGAGATTGATGCCACGGCGGAAGATTACGACCGGGTTATCGCCTGGTGCTATGAGCATCATTATCTGGATGATGAGCGCTTTGTCTCACGGTTTATCGCCAGCCGCAGTCGTAAAGGCTATGGCCCTGCGCGTATTCGCCAGGAGCTTAACCAAAAAGGGATCGCGCGTGAATTAACCGAAAAGGCCATGCGCGAATGCGATATCGCGTGGGGAGAACTTGCGAGAGATCAGGCAATTCGCAAATACGGCGAGCCGCTGCCGCGTGAGTTTGCAGAAAAAGTTAAAATCCAGCGCTTTTTGCTCTATCGTGGCTTCCTGATGGAAGATATTCAGGATATATGGCGTAATTTTGCCGATTGAACGCATGAGGGATTTTACTTCCCTCCCAAGAAAACTTATCTTATTCCCACTTTTTCCAGTAGCTGGTCTGTCCAACTGATTACAGGTACAGACTGGCTGCGACATTTCGTTAGCTTGATTTCAGGATAATTATGAGCAAGAGCACCGCTGAGATCCGTCAGGCGTTTCTCGATTTTTTCCATAGTAAAGGACACCAGGTTGTTGCCAGCAGCTCCCTGGTACCGAATAACGACCCGACTTTACTGTTTACCAACGCCGGGATGAACCAGTTCAAGGATGTGTTCCTTGGTCTCGATAAGCGTAATTATTCCCGTGCAACAACCTCACAGCGTTGTGTGCGTGCGGGCGGTAAACATAATGACCTGGAAAACGTCGGTTACACTGCACGTCACCACACCTTCTTCGAAATGCTGGGTAACTTCAGCTTCGGCGACTACTTCAAACACGATGCTATCCAGTACGCGTGGGAACTGCTGACCGGTGAAAACTGGTTCAAGCTGCCGAAAGAGCGTCTGTGGGTTACCGTCTATGAAACCGATGACGAAGCCTACGAAATCTGGGAAAAAGAAGTAGGTATCCCGCGCGAACGTATTATCCGCATCGGTGATAACAAAGGCGCTCCATATGCGTCTGACAACTTCTGGCAGATGGGTGATACCGGTCCTTGCGGCCCGTGCACCGAAATCTTCTACGATCACGGTGATCACATCTGGGGCGGCCCTCCAGGAAGCCCGGAAGAAGATGGCGATCGCTACATTGAGATCTGGAACATCGTCTTCATGCAGTTCAACCGTCAGGCCGATGGCACGATGGAACCACTGCCGAAACCGTCCGTTGATACCGGTATGGGTCTGGAGCGTATTGCTGCGGTTCTGCAACACGTTAACTCCAACTATGACATCGACCTGTTCCACACGCTGATTAAGTCCGTGGCGGAAGTGACCGGTGCGACCGATCTGAGCAATAAATCGCTGCGCGTTATTGCAGACCATATTCGTTCCTGTGCGTTCCTGATTGCTGATGGCGTTATCCCGTCGAATGAAAACCGTGGCTACGTGCTGCGCCGTATCATTCGTCGTGCTATTCGTCACGGCAACATGCTGGGCGCGAAGGACACCTTCTTCTATAAACTTGTTGGCCCACTGGTTAGTGTGATGGGTGCGGCGGGTGATGAACTGAAACGCCAGCAGTCGCAGGTTGAGCATGTTCTGAAAACCGAAGAAGAGCAGTTTGCGCGTACTCTGGAACGCGGCCTGGCGCTGCTGGATGAAGAGTTGGCGAAGCTTAAGGGCGACACGCTGGATGGCGAAACCGCTTTCCGTCTGTATGACACCTACGGCTTCCCGGTTGACCTGACGGCTGACGTTTGCCGCGAGCGCAACATCAAAGTTGACGAAGCTGGCTTCGAATCCGCTATGGAAGAGCAGCGCCGTCGTGCGCGCGAGTCCAGCGGTTTTGGCGCTGACTACAACGCGATGATCCGCGTTGATGGCGCGTCCGAGTTCAAAGGCTACGAAAATCTGGAACTGACCGGCAAAGTGACTGCCCTGTTTGTTGACGGTAAATCCGTAGACAGCATCAGCGCGGGTCAGGATGCTGTGGTTATTCTGGACAAAACGCCGTTCTATGCTGAATCCGGCGGCCAGGTTGGCGATAAAGGCGAACTGAAAGGCGACGGCTTTAGCTTCAGCGTTGCTGACACCCAGAAATACGGTCAGGCAATTGGTCACCAGGGCAAACTGGTTTCCGGTTCACTGAAAGTGGGCGAGGGCGTTCAGGCGAACGTTGACGAAGCACGCCGTGCGCGCATTCGTCTGAACCACTCCGCAACGCACCTGATGCACGCAGCACTGCGCGATGTTCTGGGTACGCACGTGGCGCAGAAAGGTTCTCTGGTTAACGACAAAGTGCTGCGTTTCGACTTCTCGCATTTTGAAGCGATGAAACCGTCTGAAATCCGCGCGGTTGAAGATCTGGTGAACGCGCAGATCCGTCGTAACCTGGCCATCGAAACCAACATCATGGATCTCGAAGCGGCGAAGAAAAAAGGTGCGATGGCGCTGTTTGGCGAGAAATATGACGAACGTGTTCGCGTACTGAGCATGGGCGATTTCTCTACCGAACTGTGCGGTGGTACTCACGCAGCGCGCACCGGTGATATCGGTCTGTTCCGTATCGTCTCTGAGTCTGGTACTGCTGCGGGTGTTCGTCGTATCGAAGCGGTAACCGGCGAAGGTGCAATTGCCAGCCTGCACGCGCAGAGCGACCAGCTGCATGATATTGCACAGTTGCTGAAAGGCGATAGCCAGAACCTGGGCGAGAAAGTGCGTGTTGCACTGGATCGTACTCGTCAGCTGGAAAAAGAACTGCAACAGCTGAAAGAACAAGCGGCTGCGCAGGAAAGTGCAAACCTCTCCAGTAAAGCGGTAGAGATTAAAGGCGTTAAACTGCTGGTCAGTGATCTGGCAGGCGTTGAGCCTAAAATGCTTCGCACTATGGTCGACGATCTGAAGAACCAGCTGGGTTCAACGGTTATCGTACTGGCGACAGTGGCAGAAGGTAAGGTTTCTCTGATTGCGGGCGTCTCTAAGGATGTGACTGACCGCGTTAAAGCAGGGGAACTGGTTGGTATGGTCGCCCAGCAGGTGGGTGGCAAGGGTGGCGGTCGTCCGGACATGGCGCAAGCCGGTGGTACGGATGCGGCGGCACTTCCTGCGGCATTGGCCAGTGTTGAAAGCTGGGTAAGCGCAAAACTGTAATAATTACAAAGCGTAAGCAGACGTCATGGCGGCAACGTTATGGCGTCTTGTTCACTACGCTATCGATAACGATAAAGTCAGGTTGAGTTTGTGTATATCGGCTAAACTTACGTTTAACAGAATGTGATGCCGTGACTGCTTACACTTTACGTGTTTGTCATCGCTTACTTTTTGGCGTTATATGATGGATAATGCCGGGATACAAGAGACCCGACTCTTTTAATCTTTCAAGGAGCAAAGAATGCTGATTCTGACTCGTCGAGTTGGTGAGACCCTCATGATTGGGGATGAGGTCACCGTGACAGTTTTAGGGGTTAAGGGCAACCAGGTACGCATCGGCGTAAACGCCCCTAAAGAAGTATCTGTCCACCGTGAAGAGATCTACCAGCGTATCCAGGCTGAAAAATCCCAGCAGTCCAGTTACTGATATTATCGCGTCTCGCTGTCTGGCGAGACGCAACCTTCCAGACATTTTTCCCGCTTAAAGTTACCATTCGATTTCAACAGCTCGCTTTTTCGCCTTTCTCTTTGCCTTATCTCTTACCAATAGCAGCACTATGCCTCATGAATACTGCTCAGAACCCTGCAAAATCCGCTTATAAAACACCCTCTTTGCGGCTTTTACATGCGAATTGCGTGTGATTTGTGCAAACGATAAAAGCATGTGGAAAATTGTTTGACTTATAAGTCCCAGAAAGTAATATATGCGCCACGCAGCGACGAGAAGCTCTTAACGAGTTACTCGAAGCACTCGAAAGAGGCGTTGTGTGGTGAGGTGGCCGAGAGGCTGAAGGCGCTCCCCTGCTAAGGGAGTATGCGGTCAAAAGCTGCATCCGGGGTTCGAATCCCCGCCTCACCGCCATTTTGCATCCGTAGCTCAGCTGGATAGAGTACTCGGCTACGAACCGAGCGGTCGGAGGTTCGAATCCTCCCGGATGCACCATATTCTCCGAGATAACAGCAACACTGTTGTTTTAAGGTCTGCGAGTTAATCGCCAGCACCAGGGAGGATAACGTTGCTTCAGCAACGGCCCGCAGGGCGAGGCGTAAGCCGGGTAATCCTCCCGGATGCACCATCTATTACTTCATATTGCTTTCGAAGTGATATGAGTATCGAGCAGTACAGTAGTAAATCCTGATGCATCCGTAGCTCAGCTGGATAGAGTACTCGGCTACGAACCGAGCGGTCGGAGGTTCGAATCCTCCCGGATGCACCATTTACTATTTCTGAAAGCAGTTCCCTGATGCATCCGTAGCTCAGCTGGATAGAGTACTCGGCTACGAACCGAGCGGTCGGAGGTTCGAATCCTCCCGGATGCACCATATTCTCCGAGATAACAGCGATACTGTTGTTTCAAGGTCTGCGAGTTAATCGCCAGCACCAGGGAGGATAACGTTGCTTCAGCAACGGCCCGAAGGGCGAGGCGCAGCCGAGTAATCCTCCCGGATGCACCATCTTTTACTTCGTGTTGCTTTTGAAGTGATACCGAGTATCAGCAGTAACAGTAGTAAATCCCGATGCATCCGTAGCTCAGCTGGATAGAGTACTCGGCTACGAACCGAGCGGTCGGAGGTTCGAATCCTCCCGGATGCACCATATTCTCCGAGATAACAGCAACACTGTTGTTTTAAGGTCTGCGAGTTAATCGCCAGCACCAGGGAGGATAACGTTGCTTCAGCAACGGCCCGCAGGGCGAGGCGTAAGCCGGGTAATCCTCCCGGATGCACCATCTCTTCTTGTTATTCCCCCCAACGTTCAGTTCTTAATCACACTTATTGTTATCACTTCGCAATCAGCGACAAAAACCACCGTTTACGATAAAGTAATGCCTTGTTAATCGTTTAGCGAGAGCACGATGTACGCACAGTATGACGGTTTGATCTTCGATATGGATGGCACCATCCTGGATACCGAACCCACACACCGCAAAGCCTGGACTGAAGTCCTGGGCCGATACGGGATGCGTTTCGACTTGCAGTCTATGGTTGCCCTCAATGGTTCCCCCACCTGGCGCATTGCCGAGGCGGTGATTGAACTGAATCAGGCCGATCTCGACCCGCACCAGCTCGCGCGCGAAAAAACAGATGCAGTAAAAGCCATGCTTTTAGACACGGTTCGTCCTTTGCCATTAATTGATGTGGTGAAAGAGTGGCATGGGCGTCGTCCTATGTCGGTCGGGACGGGCAGTGAAAGTGCAATCGCAGAGGCGCTGCTGAGCCATCTTGGCTTGCGTCACTATTTTTCTGCTGTGGTTGCCGCCGATCATGTTAAAAACCACAAACCCGCACCGGACACCTTTCTACTGTGTGCAGAGCTAATGGGTGTGCCTGCGGCTAAATGCGTGGTTTTTGAAGATGCAGATTTTGGTCTGCAAGCCGCACGCGATGCGGGCATGGATGCAGTGGATGTCCGTCTTCTGTGAGTGACGTGCTGTCACTTTCGTCACTATTCGCCAGCAGTTTTTTAAGCGCCACACTTCTACCGGGTAATTCCGAGGTTGTGCTGGTCGCCATGCTGTTATCGGGAGTGAGTCAGCCGTGGTTGCTGGTATTAATAGCAACAATGGGTAATAGCCTTGGAGGGCTGACTAACGTTATTCTTGGGCGTTTCTTTCCGCTGCGTGAAAAATCGCGCTGGCAGGAAAAGGCAGTTGGCTGGCTAAAACGCTATGGCGCTGCCACGCTGTTATTAAGCTGGATGCCTGTAATAGGTGATTTGCTGTGCCTGCTGGCGGGATGGATGCGCATCTCCTGGGGGCCGGTGCTCTTTTTTTTGTGCCTTGGCAAGGCGTTACGCTATGTTCTCGTGGCATGGGTAACACTACAGGGTATGACGTGGTGGCACTAATTGGTGGAATGAATACGCGACCTTCAATCGTCAACCATTACAATTATGCTGAGTAACATTACTTTGACAGGCGGGAGGTCAATTTGATCCCGGACGTATCACAGGCGCTGGCCTGGCTGGAAAACCACCCTCAGGCTCTGAAGGGTATTCAGCGTGGTCTTGAGCGAGAAACGCTGCGCGTAAACGCAGATGGCAGCTTAGCGACAACGGGCCACCCTCAGGTGTTGGGCTCGGCGCTGACACATAAATGGATCACAACTGATTTCGCCGAAGCGCTGCTGGAATTTATTACTCCAGTAGATGACGATATCGATCATATGCTGAAGCTGTTGCGTGACGTTCATCGTTATACCGCCCGTAACCTGGGTGATGAGCGTATGTGGCCGCTCAGTATGCCGTGCTATATCGAGCAGGGGCAGGAGATTGAGCTTGCTCAGTACGGCACCTCAAATATTGGCCGTCTGAAAACGCTGTATCGTGAAGGGCTGAAAAACCGCTACGGTGCGCTGATGCAGACCATCTCCGGCGTACACTACAATTTCTCTCTGCCGATGGCTTTCTGGCAGGCAAAGTGTGGTGAAACGGATAAAGAAGCGATTTCAGCGGGTTATTTCCGCCTGATCCGCAACTATTACCGTTTTGGCTGGGTCATTCCTTATCTGTTCGGTGCTTCGCCGGCTATTTGCTCGTCGTTCCTGCAAGGGAAGCCGACCACATTGCCGTTCGAGAAGACCGAATGCGGTATGTACTACTTACCGTACGCAACGTCCCTGCGCCTGAGCGATCTTGGCTATACCAATAAATCGCAAAGCAATCTCGGTATTACGTTTAACGAATTGCATGAATATGTGGCAGGATTGAAGCGGGCGATCAAAACGCCGTCCGAAGAGTACGAAAAAATCGGCCTCGAAAAAGACGGTAAACGCCTGCAAATCAACAGTAATGTTCTACAGATTGAGAACGAACTGTATGCGCCAATTCGTCCTAAGCGCGTGACGCGAAGCGGTGAAACGCCGTCTGATGCATTGCAGCGTGGCGGGATCGAATACATCGAAGTGCGTTCACTGGACATCAACCCGTTCTCGCCAATTGGCGTGGATGAGCAGCAGGTTCGCTTCCTCGATCTGTTTATGGTCTGGTGCGTGCTGGCGGATGCGCCGGAAATGAGTTCTGACGAACTGCTTTGTACCCGTACTAACTGGAATCGCGTGATTCTGGAAGGGCGCAAGCCGGGTCTGACGCTGGGTATCGGCTGTGAAACGGCGCAATTCCCGCTGGCTAAAGTGGGTAAAGATCTGTTCCGCGACCTGAAGCGCGTCGCGCAGACGATGGATAGCGTTTACGGCGGTGATGAGTATCTGAAAGTGTGCGATCAGCTGGTTGAAAGCTTTGATAACCCAGAACTGACGTTCTCTGCGCGTATTCTGCGTTCTATGATTGATCAGGGTATTGGTGGTACAGGGCGCGCGCTGGGCGCAGAATACCGTGAAATGTTGCGGCAGGAACCGTTAGAGATCCTGAGCGAAGCGGAATTTGTTGCTGAGCGGGAAGCATCACTGGTGCGTCAGAAAGAGGTGGAAGCGGCAGATACTGAGTCGTTTGATGCATTTCTGGCGAAGAACGCCTGACACAAAAGAAAAAGGCCACATCGCTGTGGCCAAAATATACATCTCTGAATTCAGGGATGATGATAACAAATGCGCGTCTTTCATATACTCAGACGCGCATTCTGTAGAAGAGTTCAGTTTATTTTAAAAAAAATCACTATCGGAGGTGACGTATGCCGTTATTAGATAGCTTTACTGTCGACCATACCCGTATGGAAGCACCTGCTGTACGTGTGGCGAAGACCATGCATACCCCGCACGGCGACACGATCACCGTATTCGATCTGCGCTTCTGCGTGCCAAACAAAGAAGTGATGCCTGAGAAAGGTATTCACACTCTGGAGCACCTGTTTGCTGGTTTTATGCGTGATCACCTGAATGGCAACGGTGTTGAGATTATCGACATCTCCCCAATGGGTTGCCGTACCGGTTTCTACATGAGCCTGATTGGTGTGCCGGAAGAAACCCGCGTTGCAGATGCGTGGAAAGCGGCAATGCAGGACGTGCTGAAAGTTAAAGAGCAGAACCAGATCCCTGAGCTGAACGTCTACCAGTGTGGCACCTACCAGATGCACTCTCTGGAAGAAGCACAAGAGATCGCGCGTCATATTATCGAACGTGATGTTCGCGTAAACAGCAACGAAGAGCTGGCCCTGCCGAAAGACAAATTGCAGGAACTGCACATCTAGTGCACCTTTTCCCTCTCCCTGTGGGAGAGGGTAGGGTGAGGGTTATTTGCCCCCATGACCACCACCACAACCTTCTCTTTTACCCATCGTCCACTTGTTCCCTTTGCGCATGACTATGTTCATGGCGCCAGCGAGCCGTGGCATCAGCACGACTGCGCCCAGCTGTTGCACAGCCTGAGTGGTGTGGTGAGGGTAGATACCGCATCGGGTTGTTGGGTCGTACCTCCCGGGCGTGGCGTCTGGCTACCGGCCGGCACACCGCACGCGATTCGCATTACGGGCAATGTCGCGGCGCGAACGCTGTTTATCGATCCGCTGGCGCGAGCCGATCTCCCTGCGTCGTGTCAGATCGTGCAGATCTCTGCGCTATTACGTGAACTGATCCTCACCTCCCTTACGCTTCCCGAATCCTACGCGCCCGGCAGCCGGGATGAGCGGGTATATGAACTGATCCTGGATGAAATTCGCATTATGCCGGTGCTGCCGTTTCACCTGCCGGAGCCGGAAAGTGAAGCTTTACGCAACCTGTGCCAGAAAATCCGGCAAACGCCGGGAGAAAGCTGGAGCAGCAGCCAGGCTGCGAGCATTCTGGGGATGAGCGAGCGCACCCTTAACCGCCATTTCCAGCAGCAGACCGGGTTAAGCTATAGCGAATGGGTGAGAAGGGCGCGTCTCATGGAGGCGTTGCTGCGTCTGGCACAAGGCCAGCCGGTGTTGCGCGTTGCGCTGGACCTGGGATACGGCAGCCACAGCGCATTTACGGCGATGTTTCGCCGGGTGATGGGGATATCACCCAGCGATTATTTCAGGAACGACTAACCCACAGCATTGAACAGCGCCTGAATGGATGCGCGCGCCACGTCACTGTCTATCCCTACGCCCCAGCGGCTGCTGCCGTCCTGGAACAGGCAGCGGATATACGCCACCGAGCGGCTATCGCTGCGTTCACCCAACGAATGCTCGTGGTAATCCTTAATCACAAACGGGGTGTTAAGCCAGCGGCTGAGCCCATTGGCGGCCGCCGACAACTGACCATTTCCTTGTCCCTCCAGCTGACGTGTCCCACCGCCGGTGGCAACCGTGGCGGTTAAGCGTAACAGCCCATCATGCTGGCTTTCACTGCGATAGGTTTGCAGCGTGAAACGTGGAGTAGCAACCAGCCCGTAACGGCTGCGGAAAAGCTGCCACAGCGCGTTTTGCGTCATCTCTTTCCCGTGGTTGTCCGTTTCTTGCTGAACGTGCTGGCTAAAATCCTGCTGCAGCGCGCGGGGCAGTTTCAGGCCGTGATTCTGTTCGATAAGCCACGCGCTGCCGCTTTTACCCGACTGACTGTTCACGCGGATAACCGCTTCATAAGTACAGCCGATGTCCTGCGGATCGACAGGCAGGTAGGGCATCTCCCAGCGCTCGTCAGGTTTACGGGCATCAAACCCTTTCTTGATGGCATCCTGATGTGAACCGGAAAACGCGGTATAGGCCAGACGGCCCGCCCACGGATGCCGTGGATGTACTGGCAGCTGGTTACAGTTCTCCACCACTTCAACCACGCGATTCATGTCGCTGAAGTCCAGATTGGGGCTAACACCCTGGCTGTAGAGGTTCATTGCCAGCGTGACCAGGCAGACATTTCCCGTGCGTTCGCCATTGCCAAACAGGCAGCCTTCCACGCGGTCGGCACCTGCCATCACCGCCAGTTCCGCACTGGCGACACCGGTACCGCGATCGTTGTGCGGGTGAACGCTGATGCAAACGTCGCTGCGTCGGCTAAAGTGACGGCAGAAATACTCAATCTGGTCGGCATACACGTTTGGGGTGCTGACTTCGACGGTAGCCGGTAAGTTGATAACCATCGGGCGTTCGGCGCAGGGCTGCCAGATCTCCGCTACGGCTTCACAAATTTCCAGTGCAAATTCCGGCTCGGTAAAGCAGAAGGTTTCCGGGGAGTATTCGTACTGCCAGCGGGTTTCAGGGTTTTCTTCACACAGCTTACGGATAAGGCGCGTGGAGCGTGTTGCCAGCTCAACGATTTGCGCTTTTTCCATGCCAAACACCAGGCGGCGGAACAGCGGGGCGGTGGCGTTATAAAGATGCACCGTAGCCTGACGCGCGCCTTTCAGGGATTCGAAGGTGCGAAAGATCAAGTCTTCCCGCGCCTGGGTTAATACCTGAATGGTGACATCATCCGGGATGCGGTTTTCGTCAATCAGCTGGCGGACAAAGTTAAAGTCGGTCTGCGAGGCCGACGGGAAGGCCACTTCAATCTCTTTAAATCCACAGCTCAGCAGCAGATCCCAGAATTGCAGCTTACGTGCGCTGTCCATTGGCTCGGCAAGCGCCTGGTTGCCGTCACGTAAATCGGTGGAAAGCCAGCGTGGGGCATGGGTGATACGTTGCTCCGGCCAGCGACGGTCGGGAAGGGAAATAGCGGGATAGGGTCGGTATTTGTCGGCGGGTGTATTCAGCATGATGCGCTCCTGTTGTCTTTTCACTATCGTGAATCGATTTCAGGAGCGCTGCTTTATCGGAACTGACAATCGCTGTCGCGTTTTGGACAACCGTGAAAGTTGCCCGGTGGCGCTGCGCTTACCGGGCCTACGGGTTTTGTAGGCCGGGTAAGGCGTAGCCGCCACCCGGCGACCAGCGCGCAGGGTTAGTGCGCCCCACCGCCGCCGCTACCGGCACCAAACGGTGGTTTGGCAAACCACACCAGCCCCAGCAGAACAATAAAGATCCCCGCCGATATCCAGAAAATCTCGTTTGCCGAGATTATCAGACCCTGGTTGGTTATCTGCTGGGCTATCCAGCCGGAAGCCTGCTGCTCCGTCATCCCCATGCCCTCAAGTTGGCTATACATCTGTTGAGCATTAGGGTTGAACGGGTTCACCGCTTCGGTCAATTGCGCATGGTGCATCGATTCACGGTTAGTCCACAGCGTCGTGGTGATCGACGTCCCGATGGAGCCTGCCAGCGTACGGGTAAAGTTCGACAGGCTCGATGCCGCCGCCATACGCTCAGGCGGTAAGCCGGAAAGCGTGATGGTGGTCAGTGGCATAAAGAAGCATGCTACCGCAAAGCCCTGAATAAACTGCGGCCACGCAGAAGCGCCAAAGTCCATTCCCGGTTCGAACGTATACGCACGCCAGTAGAAGCATACGGCGTACATGATAAAGCTGAATGTCACCAGCCTGCGCATGTCGAGCTTGTGGGCGAAACGGCCGATAATCGGCGACAGCAGGACCGGAATCAACCCAACTGGCGCAGAGGCCAGACCCGCCCAGGTGGCGGTGTAGCCATATACCTCCTGCAACAACTGCGGCAGCAGAACAATGGCACCGAAGTAGAGCATGTAGGCAAGGCTAATACACAGACAGCCTATGGTGAAGTTTCGCGACTTAAACAGCGACAGGTCGACTATCGGGTTATCGTCGGTCAACTCCCAGACAATCAGGAAGCTTAGCGATACCACCGCAACAACCGTCAGGATGATTATCTCCCGGGAGTTGAACCAGTCCAGCTCTTTCCCCTGGTCGAGCATAACCTGAAGACTACCGATACCGAGGATCAATAACGCCAGGCCTACACTGTCAATACGCCGCTGTTCGGTTCGCGTTTCTCTGCCACGTAGCGACTGCAACGTCATCATGACCACGATGGCGCCAATCGGTACGTTGATAAAGAAGATCCAGCCCCAGTGATAGTTATCGCTGATATAGCCGCCCAGGATAGGGCCGCAAATCGGCGCGACGATCACCGTCATCGACCACAGCGCCAGCGCGATTGAGCGTTTGGCAGGTGGGTAGTTGTTCAGCAGTAAACTCTGCGACAGCGGAATCAACGGCCCGGCCACAATACCCTGAATGACGCGGAAGAAAATCAGCATCGTCAGGCTGGTGGACATGCCACACGCCCAGGATGCGATGACGAAGGCGATGGTAGACCAGAGGAACAGCTTCACCTCACCAACACGCTTTGCCAGCCAGCCGGTAATGGGGATCGAGATGGCGTTTGCCACCCCGAATGAGGTAATAACCCACGTCCCCTGGCTCAGTGACGAGCCCAGGTTCCCGGCAATCGTCGGAATTGCCACGTTCGCGATGGTGGAGTCCAGCACCTGCATGAATGTCGCCAGTGACAGCGCAATGGTCATAATGACCAGTTGTGCGCCTTCCAGCGGTTTTTGCGGTTGTTGCCGTTGCATAGCGCTCACCTCGGATTAACCGGCGTTTGCTTTCACGATGTCATCGATCAGCTTGTTGACCGGATCGAGGCTAATTTCACGGGCGTTACTTTCATAAGCCGGACTGCTTCGCACCTGGCTTGCCAGGATCTGACCTTCGCGGTTTTCGGTATCAACCGTTACCAGCGTAGACAGGCCGATACGCAGCGGATGGTCTGCCAGCTGTTTAGGATCCAGCTCGATACGTACAGGTAAGCGCTGAACCACTTTGATCCAGTTGCCGGTGGCGTTCTGCGCAGGCAGCAGGGAAAATGCGCTACCCGTACCCATATCAAGACCGACCACTTTACCGGTGTACTTCACGTCGTCACCGTAGATGTCGCTGATGACGGTCGCCGTCTGGCCAATACGCATATGCGCAAGCTGCGTCTCTTTGAAGTTAGCATCCACCCACAGATTGTTAGCCGGTACTACCGCCATCAGCGGAGTGGTTGGGCTAATCTGCGCGCCAGGCTGTACGGAACGACGCGAGACATAGCCGGTCATCGGACTGACAATCTTCGTACGTTCCAGCGCAAGCCAGGCGTTACGCACTTCGGTCGCGGCCTGTTTTACCGCCGGCTGGTTTTCCAGGTTAGTCCCCAGAACCATCGCCTGATTGGCGTTGTACTGCTGAATAGCAACATCCAGCTGCGCCTGGGCGCTGGCAACGGCATCGCGGGCGTGTTGCAGCTCTTCACGACCAATCAGGTTGGCAGTACCGAGAGGTACACGACGATTCAGGTCGCTTTGTGCCTGCGCCAGTGCAGTTTTCTGCACATCGATGCTGGCCTGGAGTTGCTTACTGTTGATCATCAACTGGCGGGTTTGACGGACGCTGGATGCCAGCTCTGTCTGCGCTTTTTCAAATGCCTGTTGGGCATCGGTCGGGTCAAGCGTGACCAGCACATCCCCTTGTTGCACAAAGTCGGTATTGTCAGCCCAGACTTTCGTCACGCTGCCCGACACCTGCGCCATAATTTGTACCTGGTTTCCTGCCACGTATGCATCGTCTGTTTCTTCAGCATGACGCAATACTAAAAACCAATAGATCCCATATGCCACAGCAATAATGATAAAGAGCAAGGTCAGCAGAAGAAGGGCGCTCTTACGTTTGCCTTTCTTGTTGGCCGGTTGCTGCGGGGTTGTGTTCTCCGCATTTGCGCTCATTGTTGTTCTCCACGATCTTTTTATTTTCACATCGGCTGAGCCGACCTGTTGTCAGAAAGGCCAGCAGTGTTACGTGCTGGCCTGTCAGTTTTCTTTTTTAAATCTGGATGTTCGAGCGTGTCGTCGCGTTAGCGCAGCGCCTCAAGGATGGCACCGTCTTCATCCATCTGATCCAGACGGGTGAGCAGTTTGCGAGTGATGTGCTCAAGCTGATCGCGCTCGGCAGTACTAAGGACAGACCAGAGTTGATGCAGACAATTGTGCTGAGGTGGCAGCACCTCACGCAGGAATTCGTGACCTTTGTCGGTCAGTTGCAGATGCAGACAACGGCGGTCGTTGTCGCTTTCACGGCGCTCAATCCAGCCGCGTTTTTCCAGCTCATCAGCGATACGGGTGGCATTAGTACGGGACGAACCCAGCGCGCAACTCAGCTCAGACGGCTGAATGCTGTGGTTTTCCTGAGACTCCAGCGTAATCAACGCCATAAATAACGTCTCGTTAATCCCCTGAGCTTTCAGCATCTTATTACGGTTATCCAGCAGTTTCCCCTGCATGTGCATACACAGGCGGGTCAGCAGAATTTCCTGATACGGAAACTCCTCATGACGACTGGCGCGGAATTTAAGCATTTGTTCAATGGGCGTAAACGAACTATCCATTTGGGCATAACCTCATTAATTACAGCCGATATAGTAACGATAGTGACAAATAATGTAAATGAATTATTTGTGCGGTTATATCCGCCAAGCGAATGTCACCATCAGAAAGCGCCGGGTAAATCCATGACCCGGTGAGCACAAAAAAGGGTGGGCGTGTGCCCCAGGAAGACGGGATGTGAGAACCGGGAAAAGCCAACAGGTATGAGCTATTCATGCTGCTTGTTAATATGTCACCCACATTAAAATTTCTGGGATATATGATTACGCTAACCTTAACAGACATAGGGACGCCTTAACACCCTAAGACGTCCCAATGCAATGTAAAGCTTAAGAAATTGCCTCCTGGCGATGGAATCCGCGCCACCAGACCAGCAGATTGAGTGCTGCAACAATTGCCCCGATGCTGCAAACACCCGCCCAGCCAGCGTGTTGCCATGCCGAAGCTGAAATTAATGAACCTGCCGCACCGCCGATGAAATAGCTGGTCATGTAACCTGCGGTAAGGCGGTTACGCGCATCCGGCTTGACGCGATAAATCACGGTCTGGTTAGTGATATGCACGCCCTGCACGGTGAGGTCGAGCACCAGGATACCGACTATCAGCGCCAGCACGGAAGAGTGCCCAAGCCAGATAGCCCCCCAGGAGAGCAGCAGCAAAATCAGCCCGGAGGTTGTCGTCAGGTGAGATTTGCCTTTATCCGCCATGCCGCCAGCCGGACGCGCACCCAGCGCACCGGCTGCGCCCGCCAGACCAAACAGACCAATTACCCCTTCGGAATAGTTAAAGGGCGGCGAGGCCAGCAGGAAGGCCATAGATGTCCACAGAATGCTGAAGTTGGCAAAGGTGAAACAACCAAGAAGTGCGCGCGTTCGTAGCAGTTTATCTTGTGTGAAAAGCGCAAATACGGAGCCAAGCAACTGCGGGTAGTTCAGGTGGTTTTCCTGCTTCACTTTCGGCAGTCCGCGCCACAGCGCGAGCGCCATGATAACCATCAACACGCTGGCCACCCAGTAAACGGTACGCCAGCCTCCAAGGCTTGCCAGTAGCCCGGCCACGGTACGCGCCAGCAAAATCCCAAGCAGCAGGCCGCTCATAATGGTGCCCACCACTTTGCCGCGTTTTTCCGGCGAGGCGAGCGTTGCCGCCAGCGGCACCAGGATCTGCGCCACAACGGAGAACAGCCCGGTCAGGGCAGTGCCGACAATCATCATGGTTAACGACTGGCTACTGGCGGTGATCAGCATCCCGCCCGCGGCGAGTAACGTCATGGAGACAATCAGCATCCGGCGTTCAAACATATCGCCCAGTGGCACCAGGAACAGCAGGCCTGCGGCATAGCCAAGCTGGGCCGCTGTCACAATAAAACCTGCGGAGCTGGCAGAAAGGCTGAAAGCGCGGGCGATGGTGTCGAGCAGAGGCTGCGCGTAGTAGTTACTGGCGACGGCAAGGCCGGTCGCCATGGACATTAACAGGATCAGTGCCGGGCTAAGCCCTTGTGGATTTTTTGTCATCAGGTTCTAGGATCGTAAGTTAAGTGATTATTTTTCCAGAAACCATGATAACCAATGATTGTGAATGTTGGGGGATTGTTATGTGTGGGTTTGTGCGGTTAACCCCCTCTGCCCAAAGGGGAGAGGGGTAGGGTGAGGAGAAAGGTTGTTACTTCTGCGCCTCAAGCGCTTCTTTCACCCAGCCATCAAACTGCTGCTGGTGGGCTTTGATCCAGCCATCAACGTGGCCGTTGATGTCCGCTTCAGAGGATTTACCTTCGTGCATCATGGCGTTCTGCGCGTTGATGTCCGCCAGCGGTAGTTTCATCACTGAGAACAGCTTCGCGGCCGCCGGGTTTTTCTCAGCCCAGGCTTTGTTAGCCACAATATGCATGGTGTTCACCGGGAAGCCATAGTTCATACCGTTTGGCAGTTTGGTGTCGATATCTTTCTGTTCACCTGGCAGAGAAGAGAACGGAACCTGCAACCACACCACATCTTTACCCGGCTTCAGCACGTCGCTGACCCAGTACGGTGTCCAGGTGTAATAGATAACCGGTTTGCCTTCTTTAAAGCGGGCAATGGTGTCGGCCATCATCGCGGAGTAGTTACCGTGGCTCACGTCGACGGTTTTGGCCAGGTCGAACGCTTTGTTCTGGTGGTTAATGACCGCTTCGCAACCCCAGCCCGGTGAACAGCCCATCATGTCGGCTTTGCCGTCACCATTGGTATCGAACAGTTTGGCAATCTTCGGATCTTTAAGCTGCTCAATGTTGGTGATGTGGTACTGGTCAGCGGTTTTTTTGTCGATCAGATAACCCTGTGCCGCACCGGTCACGAAGGTGCCTTCACGGTAGAATTTCTTATCACCGCCCGCTGCTGCATACATATCGTCGTGCAGCGGCTGCCAGTTTACGGCGGTAAAGGTGGCATCACCGGAGGCAATAGAGGTATAGCCCACGTTGTAATCCACTTCACTTGGCGTCTTGACCGTATAACCCAGTTTTTCCAGCGCACGGCTGACAATCAGGGTCTGGAAGGTCTCTTCCGAAATGGTGCTCTGAATCGGTTGCACGGTAATGCCTTTGCCAGGCAGGTCAGCCGCATATGTGCTGGTGGAGACAAGGGTGGCAAACGCTGTGGCAAAAAGTACGCTATGTCGCATCGTTGTTCCTTATTTTACGAATGGGCGGGTGATTAACCCGACAGGGCCGGTGGTGTACCAGCGACGGTTGCCGCGACTGCGTGAATCGCGACCGACAGCCTGGGTCAGGCGGTCAAGAATAATAGCGAGGATCACAATGCCCACGCCGCCTACGGTGGCAAGCCCCATATCGAGGCGGCCAATACCGCGCAGTACCATCTGGCCAAGACCGCCAACGGCGATCATCGAGGCGATAACCACCATAGAGAGCGCCAGCATCAGCGTCTGGTTGACGCCCGCCATAATGGTTGGCATCGCCAGCGGGAGCTGAACTTTAAACAACATCTGACGCGGGCTGGCACCGAACGAGCGTGACGCCTCAATAAGATCCGCTGGCACCTGGTTGATCCCAAGTATCGTCAGACGAACAATCGGCGGCAGGGCAAAAATAATGGTGACCACCACGCCCGGCACATTCCCGATCCCGAACAGCATCACGATAGGCACCAGGTAGACAAACGCCGGGGTGGTTTGCATCGCATCCAGCAACGGACGGATTATCTTCGCTGCCCGCGGGCTACGCGCCAGCCATATCCCCAGCGGTAACCCAATCACCACGCAGAAGAGCAGGGCGGTCAGCACCAGCGCCAGGGTGATCATAGCCTGTGACCATGCGCCAATGGCACCGATGGCAATCAGGGAGACCAGCGTGGCGATCCCCATGCCCGCGCTACCAAACTGCCAGGCAATCAGGGCAAATATCACGATGGCGACAGGTGCCGGCATTCCCAACAGCAACTGCTGGAAACCGTTCAGAATGTAATCCACCGGGACGCGGATCCCCTGGAACACCGGGCGGAAGTGAGTCACCACCCAATCAATCCCTTCCGTTACCCAGCTATCCAGCGGGATCAGCGTCTTGTGGAACGGGTCCATAATATTGAAGTGTTCTGGCGCCGGTGCAGGCGCGCTGCTGAGCCAGTCTGCCGAACCGCCATTAGCTGGCGCAGGCGTTGATGAGCCCCAGGCATCGGCAGATTGCGCTGCGCTGTCTGCGGCTTCTGTGGTTCCCCATGGATTGGATTGATCAGCCATTGTTTGCTCCCTCGCGATCTAAAGCCTGAAGCAACATCCCTTTGGAGATGATGCCGACATACTGTTGTTCTTCCCCAATCACCGGAACGGCGCAGGGTGCCTGACCGACATGGGAGAGCAACTCGCTGAGCGGCGTTTCGGCGTCGACCGCAAGCGGGGACGCGATAAGCGCCGCATCGAGTCCCTGATTTTCGCCAAGCGCTTTTTTCAGGGAGTCGATGGAGACAATGCCTACAAATTTATTACCACGTTCAATCACATAGCCAAATTCACGGTCTTCATCCTGTAAGACCTTCAGTGCCGAACGCGGGCCGAAACCTGGGGTTTTGCGAATAATGCCGTTTGGCGCTCTGCGGGCAATATCTTTTGCGCTAAATACCTGGCTAATATCCACGCCACGGAAGAAGGTGCGCACATAATCGTTGGCCGGGTTATTGAGGATCTCATCCGGTGTTCCCACCTGTACCACTTCGCCGTTTTGCATAATGGCAATACGGTCGCCAATACGCATCGCTTCATCAAGGTCATGGGAAATAAATACGATCGTACGCTGGTGTTTAGCTTGCAGTTTTACCAGTTCATCCTGCATCTCAGTACGAATTAAAGGATCGAGCGCGGAGAAGGCTTCATCCATTAATAATATATCGGGATTTATCGCTAATGCGCGGGCTAATCCGACGCGTTGCCGCATACCGCCCGATAGTTCATCAGGATAAGCATGAGCATAATTTTCCAGCCCAACCTGGCGTAATGCATCCAGCGCTTTTTCCTGCCGTTCCTGGGCCGGAATTCCTGCTAATTCCATGCCGAATGCGGTATTATCTGACACCGTCATATGTGGCATTAAAGCGAATGACTGAAACACCATCGCAATCTTTTTTCTGCGCACCTCGCGGAGCTCAGCATCTGATATTTTGGCAATATCCTCACCATCAATCAGTACCTGCCCGCGGGTGGGTTCAATCAGGCGATTGAGAAGGCGAACCATAGTGGATTTACCCGAACCGGATAACCCCATGATGACGAAAATCTCGCCTTCTTCAATGGCCAGACTGGCGTCTTTAACGCCAAGCGATAGCCCTGTTTTTTCCAGAATTTGCTCTTTTGAAAGTCCTTTTTCAATATATTTGAATGCACGCTGTGGATGCTCGCCAAATACTTTATAGAGATTTTTAACTTCTAATTTAATTGCCATGCAATAGAGTATTTCCTGTTATTTATTGTGTCGATATGGTTTCCAGTTGGAATAATTACCTGACAATACCCTAACATACTCAGAATCTGAGACAACCCTCAGTCCGCTTATGGCACGAATTTTGCCGAAGACTAAATCGCTGAATTTCCCATGAGTAAAGGGCTGAGCGGGTGTTGAATTTTTCTGAGATTTTTGTCGCGCGGTCGGGAAATTTCGTCTGAATCGGAATGATTCAGACGAATATGACGGTGGAATTACAGTATAGATGTCAGGGAAATATTACGGGGAGAATAATGGGATTTATATTTTATTAATGATCGTTATTTTCACGCCCCTCTCTCCTGTGGGAAGAGGGGCAATAACCGTTAAAAATCCCAATCCTCGTCTTCGGTTTCCACCGCTTTGCCCATCACATACGACGAACCCGACCCGGAGAAGAAATCGTGGTTTTCATCGGCATTGGGTGAAAGCGCTGCAAGGATTGCCGGGTTCACGCCGGCCATATCTGGCGGGAACAACGCTTCATAACCGAGGTTCATCAGCGCCTTGTTGGCGTTGTAACAGAGGAAGGCTTTTACATCCTCTTCCCAGCCGGTTCCGGCGTACAACTCTTCGGTATAACGTAGCTCGTTATCATAGAGATCCATCAGCAAATCAAGCGCGAATCCTTTTAATTCCTCGCGCTTAGCCTCGCTAATTCTCTCCAGCCCTTTCTGATATTTATAGCCAATGTAATATCCGTGAACGGCTTCGTCGCGAATGATCAGGCGAATCAAATCTGCTGTGTTGGTGAGTTTGCCCCGGCTTGACCAGTACATCGGCAGCCAGAAGCCGGAATAGAACAGGAACGATTCCAGAAATACGCTGGCGATTTTCTTCTTCAGCGGTTCGTCGGCACGGTAATACTCCAGCACCAGCCGGGCTTTATGCTGTAGCGACTCGCTCGCTTCACTCCAGCTGTAGGCCTCATCCACATCTTTGGTCTGACACAATGTTGAAAAAATCGAGCTGTAGGAGCGGGCATGAACCGCCTCCATAAAGCTGATGTTCGACATCACAGCCTCTTCATGTGGCGTCAGCGCATCGGCCATCAGCGCGGGTGCGCCAGTGGTGTTCTGAATAGTGTCCAGCAGCGTCAGGCCGGTAAAGACGCGGATCGTCAGCTGCTGCTCTGCGTGGCTTAGCGTCTGCCAGGCGGGAATATCGTTAGAAAGAGGCACTTTCTCCGGCAGCCAGAAGTTGCTGGTCAGGCGGTTCCAGACCTCCAGGTCTTTGTCGTCCTGGATTTTGTTCCAGTTAACGGCGCTAACTCGCGACAGTTTCATCCTTTCTCCTTACAGCGCGCAGGACACGCAGCCTTCGATTTCGGTGCCTTCCAGCGCCAGCTGGCGCAGGCGAATGTAGTACAGCGTCTTGATGCCTTTCTTCCAGGCGTAAATTTGCGCCTTGTTGATATCACGCGTGGTGGCGGTATCCGGGAAGAACAGCGTCAGTGACAGCCCCTGATCCACGTGCTTTGTGGCCTCGGCGTAGGTATCGATAATTTTTTCCGGGCCAATTTCATAGGCATCCTGATACAACGCCAGGTTCTCGTTCGTCATAAACGGGGCAGGGTAGTAAACGCGCCCGGTTTTCCCTTCCTTGCGGATCTCAATTTTTGACACAATCGGGTGGATGCTCGAGGTGGCGTGATTGATATACGAGATAGACCCGGTTGGCGGTACGGCCTGTAAATTCTGGTTATAGATGCCATGGTGCATCACCTCATCGCGCAGCTGGTGCCACATTTCACGCGTGGGCAGGGTGATACTGGCGCGCTCAAATAGCGCGCGGACCTTTTCAGTTTTGGGTTGCCAGTCCCCTTCCAGATACTGACGGAAATACTCGCCGCTGGCATAGCGGGACTGCTCAAAGCCTGCAAAACGCTGGTTACGTTCGCGCGCCAGCAGCATAGAGGTATGCAGCGCGTGCCAGGTAATGGTGTAAAAATAGAGGTTGGTGAAATCCAGCCCTTCCGGGCTGCCATAGGCAATCCCTTCGCGTGCCAGATAACCGTGCAGGTTCATCTGCCCCAGGCCAATGGCGTGCGATGCAGCATTCCCCACCTCAATGGATGGCACGCTGCGGATGTGGCTCATGTCTGATACCGCCGTCAGGCCACGAATGGCGGTTTCCACCGTGCGGCCAAAGTCCGGGGAATCCATCGTGTGCGCGATATTCAGCGAGCCCAGGTTGCAGGAAATATCTTTTCCGGTCTGGTCGTAGTCCAGGTTTTCGTCATAGGTGGAGGCGCTGTTAACCTGCAGGATCTCCGAACACAGGTTGCTCATATTAATGCGCCCGGCAATCGGGTTGGCGCGGTTCACCGTGTCCTCGTACATGATGTACGGATAACCAGACTCAAACTGGATCTCTGCAAGCCGCTGGAAGAAGTCGCGGGCATTGATATAGTTTTTGCGGATGCGATCGTCGGCGACCAGCTCGTGATACAGCTCGCTAATGGCCACATCGCCAAAGGGCTTGCCGTAAATACGCTCAATGTCGTAGGGCGAGAACAGCGCCATCTCTGCATTCTCTTTGGCGAGCGTAAAGGTAATATCCGGGATAACGACCCCCAGCGAGAGGGTTTTGATACGGATTTTTTCGTCAGCGTTTTCCCGTTTGGTATCCAGAAACCGCAAAATATCCGGGTGGTGCGCGTGCAGATACACCGCCCCGGCACCCTGACGAGCGCCAAGCTGGTTCGCATAAGAGAAGGCATCTTCCAGCATTTTCATTACCGGGATCACGCCGGAGGACTGGTTTTCAATGCGTTTAATCGGGGCCCCTGCTTCACGCAGGTTAGAGAGCAGAAACGCCACACCGCCGCCGCGCTTTGAAAGCTGTAATGCCGAGTTCACTGCACGGCCAATGGACTCCATATTGTCTTCAATGCGCAGCAGGAAGCACGACACCAGCTCACCGCGCTGGGCTTTGCCGCAGGTCAGGAATGTCGGGGTGGCGGGCTGGAAACGGCCCGACAGGATTTCATCCGTCAGCTGTTCTGCCAGTTTTTCATCCCCCTGCGCCAGCGTCAGCGCCACCATGACGGCGCGATCTTCAAAGCTTTCCAGGTAGCGTTTGCCGTCGAACGTTTTCAGGGTATAGCTGGTGTAGTACTTCCACGCGCCAAGGAAGGTCTGGAAACGAAAGCCGCTGGCGTGGGCGCGTTCAAACAGCGTCACCACAAAGCCCCGGGCGTAACGGATAAGAACGCGCTCTTCGTAATAACCCTCTTTAACCAGATAGTCGAGACGCTCGTGCTGGCTGGAAAAGTGGACGCTGTTCGGGCGAACGTGGGCACTAAAAAAGGCGTCTACCGCCTCATGGTCTTTAGCAAACTGAATGCGCCCCTCGCTGTCGTAGAGGTTAAGCATGGCGTTTAATGCGTGGTAATCCGGCGTGGCCTGAATTACACGTTCTGCGGTTGTCGTTGCCAAAATTCGTTCACTCCTTTACGCACGTTCTCTACGTCCTGCTGTGTCCCCATCAGTTCGAAACGATAGAGATACGGCACGCCGCATTTTTGAGAGATGACATCACCGGCGCGGCCATACGCATCGCCAAAATTACGATTGCCTGCGGCAATCACACCGCGAATAAGCTGCCGGTTCCGTGGATCATTAAGAAAGCGGATCACCTGGCGAGGAACAGCCCCAGCCGTCCCACCACCGCCATAGCTCGGTACCACCAGGATGTAAGGTTCGTCTACCTGAATACGCTCCCGCTCATTGAGCGGAATACGTATCGCAGGCAGCCCGAGACGCTCGATAAATCTGAGCGTGTTTTCCGAGCTGCTGGAGAAGTAGACCAGCCCACTCATGCACTGGCGGCCTGAGCAGCGATCCGGTTAATCATGTCCGGGCGAAAGCCAGACCAGCTGGTTTCCCCGGCGACCACCACCGGTAGCTGGCGGAAGCCCTGCGCGCGCAGAGTGTCGGCAGCATCCGGGATCAGGTCGACATTCACCATCTCAAACTGGACGCCGCGGCTTTCCATTGCGCGTTTTGTGGCGTGGCACTGAACACAATCGTTACGAGTGTAAATAATAATGCTCATGATTCGTATTTCCACTTAAAATAGAGAGGCGGCGCGAATTGTCGCGTCAGGTTGTGTGTGTCCTGCTAAAAGGAATACTAGATGTAGTTATGAAAAGTTTCAACCATACAATATATGGGAAATTTCGATGAGTATCGCCACGATGATGAGCACAGCGGGGCAGGGCAGGCTGTACGGGATTTTCAGCCGATGGATAAAGAAAAACCCCGGTGCCAGTGACAAGCCGGGGCTGACGTACATCTCATGGTGGGTTACTTACGCAGGCTGAGCAGGGCGCCGACAAAAATCCCGACCGCCGCCACCGTGCCAAGCGCGCAGAGCGGTTTTTCACGGACGAAGGTATTGGCGCAGCTGACTGCGTCACAGGCGGCTTGCGTGGCACGAGAACGGCCATGCATTCTGGCGCGGGTTTCACGCAGCAGAGACTGAGCCTTACGTTTTGCGGCATCTGCTTCGTCCTTTGCATCTGAACCCCAGGATTTCAGCACTTCCTCCAGCGTGTCCGCTAATTGGCTGACATCATTACGAATATCCTGGGCGTCGTCGTTTATATCGTTTCGGTTCGGTCTGTTAAACATACGATCCTCCGTCATTTTGCATTCCCATTGAGTTTAGCCCAGGATTTTATTATCTGAAGCGAGTCACGACTTATCCGGCGGTTTATGGAATATTCTGAAAGCGCTGCTAATGCTGAATACTGTAAGGTTGCCGGGCAGGAAAAGATAACGAGGATTAAATATGTATTTACGACCCGATGAGGTGGCGCGCGTTCTTGAAAAAGCGGGATTTACCATGGACGAAGTGACATCAAAAGCCTATGGATATCGCCGCGGCGAGAATTATGTTTACGTCAACCGTGAAGCCAGAATGGGGCGCACCGCTCTCATTATTCACCCGACGCTGAAAGACAGAAGTCTCTCATTTGCTGAGCCTGCCTCGGATATAAAAACCTGCGATCACTACCAGCAATTCCCGCTCTATTTAGGCGGTGAAACGCATCAACATTATGGTATTCCGCATGGTTTCAGCTCTCGCATGGCGCTGGAGCGTTTTCTGAAAGGACTGTTCGGCGAACAGCAGTAAGCGTGCGACTGGCAATGCGCCAGTCGCGATACATCACGCCTTAGCCTGGCTGTACTGGCTGACTTTAAACAGTCGACGGCAATAGTCGAGAAAATAGCCGTACACCACACCCATCAACATCGACACCACGATGTTTGAACTTACCGCAGCGGCGATTTGATGCCAGTCTGCGCCCACGGTCAGCAAAATCGCGACATATACCGGTGACTGGAAAGTGACATAGGCCAGCACGTCGGCCAGGTTTTTCACCCAACCAGCCGGGCTGATGCGGCGGGCAACGCGCATGACGGCATCACGGTACAATCCGTAGGGCCATGCAATAATAATGTTCACCGGGATAGCCACCAGGCGAGAGGAAAGTGATTGCTCGAAGGACATTCCGGAGAGGAATATTTCGATCAGCATGTTCACGACGGAACAGTAGACAACCATCGCGAAGGTATCCGCTACCGCATGGCGCAGGCGAGACTGCGGTGAGAACATGTCTGAACTCCTTGAGAAGAACACGATAATGAGGCTTTACCCTTCAGCTTTAGTGCTTTAGGTTGGTTTGTTTGACGTGTATAGCGTATATCTCTGGTTTAAAACTAACAATTAGTGATTAATTTTTATTTATTGCCTTTTTGTCCACAAAATTCTCTGTAATTGTGTATTTGTTAATCGCCTCGCTGTTTTCTCTCTTTTGTTGTTTTATTTGATGTAAAATCAGTGTGTTATGTTAATTTTGCATGGGTTGGTTTTTGCCCCCGACGCGTGGTTCAGCATGGCATTCTTTAGTTTGTGTGAAAACCACCCATTCCATGATGATTGTTCTTAATTATTCATTTTGGTAGATAAAAACTCTGTTGATTAATGCCCTGTTTTATTCACGTTAAGTGCATAGTTATTCTTTTTTGTTTGCAGGGGGGCAACGCGATGAGATCTCTACGGTAACGCAGGCAGATTGTGTCCCTGAGATATAAGCCGTCTCTCCCTGGAAACATAACCGGTATCCAAAATTATATTTTTAAATATTTAAAATAAATGGTTTTAAGTTTCGATGGGTGGATATCGCAGGGGAAATGAATTATTCTGTCTGTTGATTTTTCGATTTATCACAAAGAAAAGGTTTTCAATTAATATGTCTTTGACGTTACAGAATCTTAATAATATCCGCACGCTTCGTGCAATGGCGCGTGAATTCTCTATTGAAGCGCTAGAAGAGATGCTGGAAAAAGTCAGGATCGTTACTGAAGAAAAACGTAACGAGCAGGCTGAATTCGAACAACAGCGCGCTGAACAGCAGGATAAAATTAATGCTCTGCTGGAACGAATGAAAGCTGACGGTATTTCTCCAGCCGATCTGCTGGGCTCTGAAGCGAGCAACGTGGGTCAACAGGCGAAAAAACGTAAAGCGCGTGAAGCAAAATATCGCTACATCGACGTTAACGGTGAAGAAAAAACCTGGACCGGTCAGGGCCGCACGCCAAAACCTATTGCGAGCGCACTGGCAAACGGTAAATCACTGGATGATTTCCTGATTTAACCCGTGTGCCGGGCGGAAGGCTCCGCCCGGCTGCGTTTTTTAGCAGACGCCGAAATCACCGTCTTCAGTATAAAGGGTGACATCAGCCGCCTTCAGCGTAAATTTCTCGCCTTGCTCATTGCTGGCTTGTACCGCCACGATGCTCTCGCCATTCACTTCGGTAACTTTTAGTTTTGGGCCGCCCATACGTGGTTGCACAAAATCGCCGACTGAAAACATAGTACCTCCTCATCATTGTTGTGTTCTTCACCTTAGCCCACGTCTTGCGCAGGGTACAGTGTATTCAACGGATTACTGCTTATGAGGTACGTCTGTTCCACGGCATTATTTTCAGCAGACGCGCCATTCCGCAAAAACCGCTCAGCCCGGCAAACAGCAACCCTGCGCCGACAAAACCGCTGAGCAGGAAAAAGCCGCTGGAGACGCTATAACCCAACACCACACCGCACAAAATCAACAGCCCGGCGGCAATTTGCACCTGGCGCATCAGCGGGAGTGGCTGTGATTTATCTTCAATGGTCAGCAGCCCGGCCTGTTTCCAGCCCTGAATTCCGCCTTCAACAACATACGCCTGCGCGGGTAAGGCCGCCTGCGCAAGACGGGCTGCATTGCCAGAGGTGCGTGCGCCCGACTGGCAGTGGAAGATAACCGTTTCACCCGGCTGGGTCTGAAGCCCGGCAGGGAGCGTATCCAGCGGAACGGAGCGGGCAGCTGGAATATGCTCCCGGGCATATTCATCGGTATCACGAATATCAATCAGTTTTGCGCCTTCAGCAATCAGCGCATTCGCCTGCTGGGGGGAGATAAGAGGAAGGGACATTAGCGGCTCCTTACGGGCAATAAAGGGTTTTTAGGGTGCTGATGAGCTGATTCACCGCATCGTTTTTAATGAAGTAAAGAATGCGCTGGGCATCGCGGGTGCTGTCGATCAGCCCTTCTTCACGCATTCGCGCCAGATGTTGCGAGGTGGCCGATGCGCTAAGCCCCGTGGCACGCGCCAGTTCGCCGGCACTGGTGCCCGGTGCACCGCACAGCGTGCACAGGATCAGCAGCCGGCGGGCGTTGCTCATCGCTTTCAGGAGTGCTGCGGCCTGCTCAGCGCTGGCCTGGAGTTGTTCGAGTTCAGTCATTTTACTTTAGAGTTTACTTAATTAAGTAAATGCTAAACTAAAGGAGAGGATTAAGCCAGTGTCAAAAGCGTAAAAGAGGGTAAAAGGCCAACGCAGAGAAGTCCCGCCCGCTAAACTGACTACGCTTAGAGGGTGTCCTCTTTTTATCTTTAATGAATTAGCTTGCACGGAGTTTGTATGGGTTTTTGGCGTATCGTTTTCACGATCATCCTGCCGCCACTGGGCGTGCTGCTGGGTAAAGGCTTCGGCTGGGCGTTTATTCTGAACATCATTCTGACGCTACTGGGTTACATTCCGGGTCTTATTCACGCGTTCTGGGTACAAACCCGCGATTAAGCGCGCCAGAGCAAATCACTGTATATCCCGGTCAGTACACCCTGGGGGCCAAACTGCTGTTTGATCCAGCGTGTGACCTGGCCGGTCGCTGCATGTTGTGTGGCAAGCAACATGCGCGAATCCTGGCGTGGGTTATTGATACGCCGCGTCACCAGCAACCCATCTTCTACCGCATCCCGCGCCATATATTCCGGTAAAAAACCAATCCCTTCGCCCAGGATCTGACACTGACATTTGGTGTTGAAGTCCGGCACCAGAATCGCCTCTTGCCCGTGCAGCAACCAGCCGACTTTTTTGTTAATGGTGTGCGCGGTGTCTTCTACCATGATATTCGGATACAGGCGCAACTGGCTTTCGGCTATCGGCTCAGGCGTGAACGCCAGCGGATGCTCCGGGGCAATCGCAAAGACCCAGCGGATCGCGCCAATTTCGGTGTAATCAATGCCGCCGCCATCGAGCAGCGTATCCGGCGCGCCAATCGCGATGTTGACCTGGTTATTAATGATGGAATCCCAGACGCCGTTGTACACCTCGGTAGTGACGGTTATCTGGCAGGTCGGGAACTGTTTTTTCAGCACCTGTAACAGCCTGGCGGTATGGCGCGGCGTATATAAAAGTTGGTTAATGCAGATGCGCACCCGCGCCTCGATACCCTGGGAAATGGTATCTATCCCGCGCTTAATGGCGTGAAAGTCGTTCAGCAGGTCGGTGGCTTTGCGGTAAAAATAAAAGCCGGATTCGGTAAGCTCAATGCTTCGCGTGTTACGCACAAACAGCACCACGTCCAGCCCGGTTTCCATGCGTTTGATGGTGTAGCTGATGGCCGATGTCGTCAGGCCTAGTTCTTCTGCCGCCTTGCTAAAGCTGCTGTAGCGCGCCGCCGTGGTGAAGGCCAGCAGGTTCTCTTCGGTAAAAATGGAATTCATCATCAGGCTCCAGGCAAACAGGCCATCGCGGCATTGTTGAATCTATTTGTAATCCCCTGCGGGAGCAACCAGTTTTGAACGAATTTTAACACTGACGTTACAACTGATTTGAACAGCATCACACTTCCTGTAATTTGTTGAGAGCCGCGCCCGGCAAGGGATTGCGAGACATAAGCAGAATGCTGTTTTCCGTCATCAAATGCAGGCAAACATAAGAAAAACATTGTACCGGCGCACGTTTTGGCTCAATTATTAATTTTTATTCAACAATCCGTCACATTCCGGTGAATGATATTTAAGCGGATTCTTTTCTGAAGGGGCTGTTGCTATTCTCAGAGCATCAGAAATGAAAACACCGGAGTCTGAATATGTCTGCAAATGAACTCGTTACTGAATTTCTGCTGGCGGCAGAACAAGGGAATATCGATGCACTAAAAGCCTGTCTGGATAAAGGTGTGGATATTAATGCCAGCAACCGACAGAAAAGAACCGCCGTTATTATTGCCAGCCTGAATAAACATTACGCCTGTGTGGAGCATTTAATTGCCGCCGGTGCAGATATCGATAAACAGGACCAAACCTGCTTTAACCCCTTCCTGATTAGCTGCCTGACCAACGATATAACCCTGTTGCGGATTGTGCTTCCGGCAAACCCTGACCTCGAAAGGCTGACCCGCTTTGGCGGCGTGGGCATCACGCCTGCCAGTGAAAAAGGACACGTAGAGATCGTACGCGAGCTGCTGGAAAAAACCGATATCAACGTCAATCACACCAACTTCGTGGGCTGGACGCCGTTGCTGGAAGCCATTGTCCTCAATGATGGCGGCGCGAAGCAGCAGGAGATTGTAACGCTGCTGCTGGATAACGGCGCCAATCCGCACATGACCGACAAATACGGTAAATCCCCGCTCGAGCTGGCGCGGGAAAAAGGTTTCCATGAAATCGCCGAATTGCTGCTGGCAGCTGGCGCGTAAATAACTCGGCCAGCCTGACCGGGCTGGCTACGAATAAACACAGCATTTTACCGTCGTGCTTTTTGCACGATGGCGGCCCCCTTTTATCCTCAAACAGGTGAAAATAATGCCAACGAAAATCGTGATAAAAAAGAACACCTATTTTGATTCCGTCTCATTAATGTCGGTTTCCACCAAAGCCAATAAATTGCCGGGCGTTGAGCAGGCATTTGTGGCTATGGCAACGGAAATGAATAAAGGCGTATTGAAAAACCTTGGGCTGTTAACGCCAGAATTAGCCGACGCTAAAAACGGCGACCTGATGATTGTCATTAAAGGCGATACGGCGAATGACGAAACGCTGGCGGCCATTGAAGCGCTGTTCACCCGCAAAGAGAGCGGCGGAAGCCATGAAGCACGCTACGCCACCATGGCCAGCGCCAAAACCCATCGTCCCGATGCAAATCTTGCGGTGATCTCGGTGAACGGCACCTTTGCCGCCCGCGAAGCGCGTCAGGCGCTGGAGAACGACCTCAACGTAATGCTTTTCTCCGACAACGTGAGCCTCGACGACGAGCTGGCACTGAAGCAGCTGGCTCACCAGAAAGGGCTGTTAATGATGGGGCCAGATTGCGGCACCGCCATTATTAACGGCGCGGCGCTGTGCTTTGGCAACGCGGTACGCCGTGGGCCGATTGGTATCGTCGGGGCGTCCGGCACCGGCAGCCAGGAGCTGAGCGTGCGCATTCATGAGTTTGGCGGCGGTGTGTCGCAGCTGATTGGGACCGGTGGCCGCGATCTGAGTGAAAAAATCGGCGGGCTGATGATGCTCGATGCCATCGACATGCTGGAAGCCGACGACGCCACGCAGGTGATTGCGCTGATTTCCAAGCCGCCTGCGCCTGCGGTGGCTGAAAAAGTGCTGGCCCGTGCGCGCGCCTGCCGTAAACCTGTGATCGCGTGCTTCCTCGGTCGCAACGCGCCGCCTGCTGATGAAGACGGATTGCAGTTTGCCCGTGGCACCAAGGAAGCTGCGCTGAAAGCGGTGCTGCTGACCGGCATCAAAAAAGAGTCTCTTGATCTGCACCCGCTCAACTGGCCGCTGATCGAAGAGGTGCGCGCCCGTCTGACCCCACAGCAAAAATACATTCGCGGTCTGTTCTGTGGCGGCACGCTGTGCGATGAAGCGATGTTCGCCGCGCTCGATAAATTCGACGACGTCTACAGCAACATTCAGCCCGATCCAGCGAAACGTCTCAGCGACATTAACGTCAGTAAAGCCCATACCTTCCTCGACTTTGGCGATGACGATTTCACCAACGGCAAACCGCACCCGATGATCGACCCGACCAACCGGATCAGCCGCCTGTTGCAGGAAGCGCGCGACCCGGAAGTGGGAGTGATCGTGATGGACTTTGTGCTGGGATTTGGCTCGCACGAAGATCCGGTAGGAGTGATGATCGACGCCATTAAAGAGGCACAGGCGATTGCGAAGGCCGACAACCGTCCGCTGGAGCTCCTCGGCTACGTGCTGGGTACTGACCAGGATGCACCGTCACTGGCTCAGCAGTGCCAGCTTCTG
This sequence comes from Enterobacter sp. Li2LvB3, assembly GCF_056156645.1. Classification (NCBI taxonomy): domain Bacteria; kingdom Pseudomonadati; phylum Pseudomonadota; class Gammaproteobacteria; order Enterobacterales; family Enterobacteriaceae; genus Enterobacter; species Enterobacter sp. Li2LvB3. Next base: position 77,939 of record NZ_JBSICG010000007.1, read on the forward strand.
ACCGATGCCGGCGTTATCTGGGCCAGCAGCAGCACCAATACCGGATTACTGGCACGTGAATTTGTCTGCAAAGGGGAGAAAGCATAATGACGACTTTATTTAATCAGCCGCTGAACGTAATTAACGTCGGCATTGCGATGTTCAGTGACGACCTCAAAAAGCAGCATATTCCCGTGACTCAGCTGGACTGGACACCGCCAGGGCAGGGCAATATGCAGGTGGTGGAAGCGCTTGATCAGCTGGCGGGCAAACCGCTGGCCGACAAAATTGCCGCCGCCAACAAAATAGCCCTTGAGCGCATTATTCAGTCACATCCAGTGCTGGTGGGCTACGACCAGGCGATTAACGTGGTGCCGGGCATGACCCGCACCACCATCCTGCACGCAGGCCCGCCGGTGGCGTGGGAGAACATGTGTGGGGCGATGAAAGGGGCGGTTACCGGCGCGCTGGTGTTTGAAGGGCTGGCGAAAAACCTGGAAGACGCGGCCAGGCTGGCGGCATCCGGCGATATCACCTTCTCGCCGTGCCACGAACATGACTGCGTTGGCTCCATGGCGGGTGTCACATCTGCCTCGATGTTCATGCACATCGTCGAAAACAAAACCTACGGCAACCGCGCGTTCACCAACTTAAGCGAGCAGATGGCGAAAATTCTGCGTATGGGTGCCAATGACCAGAGCGTGATTGACCGCCTGAACTGGATGCGTGACGTGCTGGGCCCGATGCTGCGCGATGCCATGAAAATCATCGGCGAAATTGACCTGCGCTTAATGCTGGCGCAGGCCCTGCACATGGGCGATGAGTGCCACAACCGTAACAACGCGGGCACCACGTTGCTTATCCAGGCGCTGACGCCGGGCCTTATTCAGGCGGGTTATCCGGTGGAACAACAGCGCGAAGTGTTCGAGTTTGTCGCCAGCAGTGACTACTTCTCTGGCCCAACGTGGATGGCGATGTGTAAAGCCGCGCTGGATGCCGCCTACGGCATTGAGTACAGCACCGTGGTGACCACCATGGCGCGTAACGGTTATGAGTTCGGCCTGCGCATTTCCGGCCTGCCGGGGCAGTGGTTCACCGGCCCGTCGCAGCAGGTAATTGGCCCAATGTTTGCGGGCTATAAACCGGAAGACTCCGGTCTGGATATCGGCGACAGCGCCATCACTGAAACCTACGGTATCGGCGGTTTTGCGATGGCAACGGCCCCGGCGATTGTGGCGCTGGTGGGCGGCACAGTGGATGAAGCCATCGATTTCTCCCGCCAGATGCGTGAAATCACGCTCGGCGAAAACCCGAACGTCACCATTCCGCTGCTCTCGTTTATGGGCATCCCGACCGCCATCGACATCACCAAAGTCGCGGGCAGCGGCATTTTGCCGGTGATCAATACCGCCATCGCCCACAAAGATGCGGGCATCGGCATGATTGGGGCGGGTATCGTTCACCCGCCATTTAGCTGTTTTGAAAAGGCGCTGTTGACCTTCCGCGATCGCTACTTTTTATAAGGCATGCATCCATGAAAAACATGAAACTGGAGTGGAAAAGAGGTGACTGGGCGGCATATTTCGGGCTGATGACTAACAACCTGACCAATTTGTTGACCATGATGGGGTTGCTCATTTTTGTCGTTGGCATCCCGAAAGAGATTGTTTATGGACGCATCGCGCCAGCCTTCGGGCTGGCGGTACTGGTCGCGAGCATTTGCTATGCGTGGTTTGGCCTGCAAATGGCGCGCCAGACCGGGCGTAACGACGTTACCGCGCTGCCGTCCGGCCCGAGTGCACCTTCTATTTTTACCGTGACCTTCCTGGTGCTGATGCCGGTCTACCAGCAAACCGGCGATGCGGATTTTGCCATCCAGATTGGTCTGGTGTGGTGCTTCGTGGAAGCGATGATCCTGGCGGGCGGTTCGTTTTTAGGGGAAACCATCCGCAAGATGATCCCGCGCACCGTGCTGCTGTCGTGCCTGTCCGGGCTGGGTCTGCTGCTGCTGGCGATGAACCCGATGCTTCAGGCCTTCGAAGCGCCGACCGTATCGTTCATCGTGCTGCTGCTGATCTTCATTAACTGGTTTGGCAAAAAGCCGATCTTCGCCAAAATCCCGACCGGCCTGCTGCTGTTGATTGCCGGTACGGCTCTGGCGTGGATCTCCGGCCTGCAAAGCCCGGAGGCGATTAAAGCATCTATGTCGTCGTTTGGCTTTAACCCGCCACAAGTGCATGTGGAAGGCTTCCTGCAAGGGCTGCCGCACGCGCTGCCGTACCTGGCATCAGCGGTTCCTCTTGGGCTGGCGAACTACATCTTTGACCTTGAGAACATCGAAAGCGCCCACGCGGCGGGGGATGAATACCCGACCCGTAAGGTGATGCTGGCGAACGGTCTGGCGTCGATGCTGGGCTGCCTGATGGGCAACCCATTCCCGGTGACGGTCTACGTGGGCCATGCGGGCTGGAAAGCCATGGGGGCAAGCATCGGCTACACGCTGGCGTCCGGTGTGACCATGTTCATCGTACCGCTGTTCGGGCTGGGGGCGTTTATGCTCGCCATCATTCCGATGACTGCCATCGTGCCGATTCTGGTGTTTATCGGCGTGGTGACTGCCAACCAGGTGGTGAGGGAAACGCCCAAAGTGGAGGTGCCCGTTATCTTCATCTGCCTGTTCCCGTGGATCGCCAACTGGGCGCTGACCATGATGAACAGCGTGATGGGGGCTGCGGGTACTAATGCGGCGAAAATCGGTACCGATGTGCTGCACAGCAAGGGCATCTACTACGAAGGGCTGATGCATCTGGGCAATGGCGCTCCGCTCGCCAGTATGTTGTGGGGCTGTATCGCCATCTTCTCCATCATCAATAAACCGCTGCGTGGTGCAATTGCTGCCGCTGTCGGGGCGTTGCTGGCACTGTTTGGTGTGATCCACGCGCCGGTGGTCGGCTTTGCCGAAGGCAGTTCGCTGATGTTCGTCACTGCGTATCTGATGATGGGTGGCATGTTTGTGGTGAAGCATGTGCTTGATAGCCGTGAAGTGGCGAGCGCTGCGGCACCGGTTTCTGAATCCTGATAATGCCGTACCTTCCCCCTCTCCCTGTGGGAGAGGGCCGGGGTGAGGGCACCAGATCGCACCTTCTCAAAGGAACAAAAATGAAAGAGCTCATGGTCGTTGCCATTGGCGGCAACAGCATTATCAAAGATAACGCCAGCCAGTCGATTGAACATCAGGCGCAGGCGGTTAAAGCCGTTGCGGAGTCGGTGCTGGAGATGCTGGCATCCGATTATGACATTGTGCTCACCCACGGTAATGGCCCGCAGGTGGGGCTGGATCTGCGCCGGGCGGAAATCGCCCACGAGCGCGAAGGGTTACCGCTGACCCCGCTGGCGAATTGCGTGGCGGATACCCAGGGCGGGATCGGCTACCTGATCCAGCAGGCGTTAAACAACCGCCTTGCCGCACGCGGCGAGAAAAAGGCGGTGACCGTGGTGACGCAGGTGGAGGTGGATAAAAACGATGCAGGCTTTACCCATCCTACAAAGCCAATCGGTGCGTTCTTCAGCGAAGCACAACGCGATGCGTTACAGCTTGCGCACCCGGACTGGCATTTTGTGGAGGACTCTGGCCGGGGCTATCGTCGCGTAGTGGCCTCACCGCAGCCATTAAGTATTGTTGAAGCCGATGCCATCAAAACGCTGACGCAAAAGGGATTTGTGGTGATCGGCGCCGGTGGTGGCGGTATTCCGGTTGTCCGTACTGAGCAGGGGGATTACCAGAGCGTGGATGCGGTGATCGATAAAGATCTCTCCACCGCGCTGCTGGCGCGCGAGATCGGCGCGGATGTGCTGGTTATCACCACTGGGGTGGAAAAAGTGTGCGTGAACTTCGGTAAGCCGACTCAGCAGGCGCTGGATACGGTGAACGTGGCGCAGATGACACGCTTTATGCAGGAGGGGCACTTCCCGGCGGGCAGCATGCTGCCAAAAATCGTCGCCTCACTGGAATTCCTGCACCACGGCGGCAAGCGGGTGGTGATCACCTCGCCGGACTGCCTGCCAGCGGCGTTGCGCGGTGAAACCGGCACCCACATTGTGAATGCATAAGCAAAAGGAAGAAAAGATGAGTGAGAATAAAAGCCGCCGTGAATTTATCAGCCAGAGCGGCAAAATGGTCACTGCCTGCGCGCTGTTTGGTGCTACCGGCTCTGTCGCGTATGCTGCGGATCCCGCGAAGCAAATCTGTGAGACAGGCAAACCCATGAGCATCACCGCAAAACATTACTATCTGGATAACGTCCTGCTGGAAGCCGGGTTCAATTTCGACGGCAGCGTCGCGACCAGCACCCGCACCGAGCTGAAAACGCTGGAAATCAAAGACGGGAAGATAGTCGCCCTGCGGGATAACAAAAGCCACGCCGATGCCACGCTGCCGCACTACGATGCGGGCAGCAAGCTGATGCTTCCGGCGATGCGGGACATGCACATCCATCTGGATAAAACCTTTTACGGCGGTCCGTGGCGTTCGCTGAATCGCCCGGCCGGGACAACCATCCAGGACATGATCCGCCTGGAGCAGAAGCTGTTGCCGGAGCTGCAACCCTATACCCAGGAGCGAGCGGAAAAACTGATCGACCTGATCCAGTCGAAAGGCTCCACCATTGCCCGCAGCCACTGCAATATTGAGCCGGTGTCCGGCCTGAAAAATCTGGAAAACCTGCAAGCCGTATTATCCCGGCGCAAGCCCGGTTTCGACTGCGAAATTGTCGCCTTCCCGCAGCATGGTTTGCTGTTATCCCATTCCGAAAAGCTGATGCGCGAAGCGATGCAAGCCGGGGCGCACTACGTCGGCGGGCTTGATCCTACCAATGTGGATGGGGCGATGGAAAAATCCCTCGACACCATGTTCCAGATTGCACTGGACTACAACAAAGGGGTGGATATTCACCTGCACGAAACCAGCCCGGCGGGCGTGGCGGCGGTGAATTACATGGTCGAAACCGTGGAGAAAACGCCTGAGCTGAAGGGCAAGCTGACCATCAGCCACGCCTTCGCGCTGGCCACGCTCAACGAGCAGCAGGTGGATGAGATTGCCACCCGCATGGCGGCGCAGCAGGTGACCATTGCCTCTACCGTGCCGATTGGCACCCTGCACATGCCGCTGAAGCAGCTGCGTGATAAGGGCGTGTTTGTGATGACGGGCACCGACAGCGTGATCGACCACTGGTCGCCGTACGGCCTGGGCGATATGCTGGAAAAAGCTAACCTTTATGCCCAGCTGTATATTCGCCCGAACGAGCAAACCCTTTCCCGCGCACTGGGTATCGCCACAGGTGACGTGCTGCCGCTCAACGACAAAGGCGAGCGCGTGTGGCCAAAAGCGCAGGACGATGCCAGTTTTGTGCTGGTGGATGCCTCCTGTTCCGCCGAAGCCGTAGCGCGCATTTCTCCGCGTACCGCAACGTTCCATAACGGTAATCTGGTCTGGGGATCAGTGGGCTAATGTGGTGCCGGGTGGCGCTTACCCGGCCTACGGTTCGGAGATTTTATAGGTCGGGTAAGGCGAAGCCGCCACCCGACAATGCAGTATACTGCTATGCACATTCTTAAAGAGGGATGTGCCGCGTGGCGCGCGAGATGGGCGCTTCTGAGGTCACCGGGGTTGATATCTCCGAAAAGATGCTCGTTCGCGCGACAGAGCTCACAAATGATACCCGGATCCACTATCAACGCAGCGATCTGGAGTCTCTGGCGCTCCAGGAGAATAGCCTCGACCTGGTTTACAGCTCGCTGGCGCTACACTACCTGCCAGGGCTGGCTGACCGACGACAACGGCCAGCGTTTCTGGGGCGTGAATCACTATCAGGAAGAGGGGCAGCGCGTAAGCAACTGGCTGGCAGAAGGGGTGATTAAATACCACCGCCCGCTCGGCAGCTTATCAGGGCGGGTTTAACGATAAACGAAGTCAATGAATGGGAGCCAACACAGGCACAGATTGATGCCTGGCCTGCGCTGGCCGAAGAGGCTGAACGCCCGATGCTGGTGTTGATTTCAGCCCGTAAGGCTTAATAACCCACCTTATACACCCGCCCACTCTGCACGCCTTCCACACTGCGGCGATAGGCCTGGGCCACGGTCGCCGCTGGCACACTTTCAAAGCCGGGGAAGAAACCATCGTACGCTTCGGCGGATTCGGTAAGCACCGTCGGGCTAATCAGGTTGATACGAATACCGCGCGGCAGTTCACAGGCCGCCGCGCGGACAAACCCTTCCAGCGCAGCATTCACCGTGGTGGCATTTACCCCCTGAGCAATCGGTTCGTGCGCCACAATGCCGCTAATCAGGGTGATCGAGCCGCCCTCGTTCAGGTAGTGCTGGCCGGTCAGCGCCAGGCGCACCTGCCCCAGAAGCTTGTCCTGCAAGCCCTGGTTGAAATCGCTGTCTTTCATCGTGGCGAGCGGGCCAAAGAACAGGCCGCCGCTGGCCGAGACAATGGCATCCACCGGGCCGATTTTTTCAAACAGCGCCTGCACGCTCTCCTGTGAGGTGATATCCACCTGATAATCACCCTGCGTACGCCCCACGCGGATAACCTCATGGCGACGACTTAACTCTTCCGTTACTGCACGGCCAACCGTACCGCTGGCACCAATAATGACGATTTTCATAGCAGACTCCTTTATGTTGTGAGCCCTCATTCTTTAATAAATAAAAAGTCAGATAAACTGGGATAAAGTTAGATGATTACTAACCAGAGGTTTGCAATATGGATAAGCTTCGCGGCATGGAGACGTTTATCGCCGTGGTAGAGAGCGGCAGTTTCACCCTTGCCGCATCGCGGCTTGAGATGTCGGCGGTGATGGTCGGGAAGTACATTGCGTTGCTGGAGTCTCAGCTGGGTACTCGCCTGCTGGAGCGAAACACGCGCCGCCAGAGCCTGACTGACGCCGGACGAGTCTATTTCGACGAAGCCAGGCGGGTGCTGGAGCAGGTGTCGGTGGCTGAACGCGCCGTTGAACGGCTGCGCGCGACGCCTGCCGGAACCTTGCGGGTATCCGCGCCCACGTCGTTCGGTGGCTGCGTGATTGCCCAGCTCACCGCCACGTTTTTACAGCGCTACCCGGAAGTGCGGGTCGAGCTGGATCTGACTAACCGGATGGTGGATCTGGTGGATGAAGGCGTTGATCTGGCCATTCGTATTGGCGACATCCATCACGACGATCTGGTGGCGAAATATCTCTGCCCGTACCGGATGGTGATTTGCGCCGCGCCGGAGTATCTGGCCCGTCACGGCACACCGCAAACGCCCGCCGACCTGGTAGATCATCTGTGTCTGTCGCACACGGTCTGGACCGCACGCAACGAGTGGCGGCTGCCGGGCGTGGAAGGGGAAGTGCGCTGGAAGCGCGATGCTATCTTAAGATGTAACGACGGCTACGGACTGCGCATGGCGGCAAGAGCGGGGGCGGGGTTACTGCTGCAACCGGAAGTGCTGGTGGCGGAAGAGCTGGCGAGCGGCAGGCTGGTGCGGGTGCTTGAGGATTACACCCCGGAGCCGAGGCCGGTACATCTGCTTTGGCGGCAGGATTTACGCCCGCTGCCAAAGCTTACGCAGTTTATTGCGCATATTATGCAGGCATTGCCTGTTGATGCTGCGCTTACTGGGTCTACATAACTGTCAGAAACGATAACCCACGGCCACGTTAAAGCCGTTAATCCACATAATAATGCTCATCCCGATCGCCGCTCATATGGATACTCCATGTCAGGTGAATCGGTCATGTTAATTCGGGCACAGCCCGGTCGGGGCTTTAAGCGGCCCGCACTCATCGTAGCCGTAGACCGTATAGCCTTTCGCTTTCATGCAGCTTGAGATTTTCTCTTCTCTGGCAACCACTTCCTGAAGCGTTTGGCCCTGACGGGCGCTGCCGCCGTTATAGCTGCCGTCGTCCAGATTGGCCGTTCTCTCTACGCCGCAGTTATAGAGGTCTTCTTTGCGCTGAGCGGTGTCGGTACGCCCGGTTTTATCCAGCTTCTGGAAGGTCTGGGCGTATTTCACATACTGGTAATCGGTTGAGTCCATATTGCCCACCACGCAGCCGGTGAGCAGGAAGGGCAAAAGAACAAGCAGACTTTTTTTCATGGTTCGCTCACTCACTGAGAGGTTGAGAAGATAAATTGCAGCAGCTCTGGCGACACCAGCTCGCTCATGGCAAACGGTGTGGCAATCGGAATAGCTGCGACGGTCCAGGTATTGGCCGCCACGTTAGCCAGTGGGCCGCGACCTCGGGCGGTATTCCCTTCACCATCATAAAAACCGGGCAGCTGACCGCCCACCAAATCATGGGTACCGGCGTAGCTTTCCACCAGATCGTCGAGGAAGGAGCCAGGCGAATAGGTCCACGAGTTCATCATCCCCACGCCGCCCTGGAACCCGCCGGTCGGGCCGTACAGCCCGCCAGATAACGTCCGGTCTTCCAGCAGGGCGCCGAATGTCTTATGACGTTCATCCCCTTTGTACTGAACCCTGCCTTTGTCGTCGAGAATAAGGGCGTGATTGTTATTCTCATCATTTACGCAGCGGACGTTGTTATCGCCGCAGATGAAGTCGAGGCCAACGCGGACGCCACCGAGCTTAACGCCGTCGTAAAGCCCGTCGCTTGGCCCGGAAACGTTGCTGATTTCATTGCCGTCTTTGTCGACAACCCCCGGGAAGAGCAGGGAGTTTTTCAGCGTCTCTTCACGCATTTTGGTCGCCGCCAGCGACAGGGTGCCTTGAGTAATCGCGGCATCCGGCGATCCGGCCACCACGCCGACCAGCGTTTGCAGGAAGCGGCGCTGATATTGCAGCTTGTAGATATCCTCTATCGCCGCGTCTTGCTTCGCTTTATCGCCGGTTTTGATGGCGTCCTGAAGATCTTTACGCGCAGCGGCCTGCTTGTCATCGAGATATTCGCCAATCTGGCGATTCGCATTCTCTTTGAAATCACGCGTCACGCTGACTTGCAGGTTCAGCTCTTTAAACACCTCGTCTCTGTCGAAGTTGTTCTTAATCGCCCCTGAGTTCGCCGCGGCGGTTTCGGTGGTGATATCCGTTTTCACACCATCGACAGCCTGCTGCTGCGCGTCCGGGTTGGTGATGGTGATATTACCGGTGTTAATCCCGCTGCGGGTAGTGCCGCTGTCGTTCCCGCTGTCGTGACCGATACCGAAGGTGACGTTTTTATCTTTTCCGGTGTCAGGGTTGTTGCTGACCGAGGCACCAATACCAAAGCCGTTGCCTTCGAATTCCGAGGTATTGTGAACGTCGCGCCAGCTCAGCGTGCCGGTGCTGAACTGGTTTTTCCCGGCAAGCTCGGCGCTTTCACTGGAGGTAATCAGCCCGCCTGTCAGGTCGGTAGTGCCTTTCACGTTGATGTTATAGCCATCGTTACCCGCGAAGACGCCGGACTGCTCCTGCACCGAGGCGTAGTTCGCATCCACTTTCGACTGGCCGTAGTTGCCCGATGCCGCAAAGCCGTAGCCCACGGTGACCTGGCCGCCCATGCTTTTCTGCTCGCCTTTGTAGGTCATGGTGTCCTGAAGGCTTTCGATGTACAGGTTATCGGCGGTAATATCCACGCCTTTGCCCAGCAACTGCCCGCCGCGCAGGGTGGTGTCGCCGCCGCTGATGATGTGGGTTTGCCCGTCCATATCACCCACGTGGCTGTTGCGCCAGGAGACTTCATCCCCGTTGCCGTAACCTGTGCCTTTGTTGGCGCCTGCGGTTACGCCAAAGGATGCGCCGCCCTGGCCGTAGCTCACCGCTATCCCGGCGTTCCAGCCGCTGGAGTTGTCGGTGCTGCGGTCGTGGCTCTCCTGCTGCGCCGCCAGAATATTGATGTCGTTATCAGCAAACAGCGTGGTGCCCTGTTTGCCGCTCACGTCCGAGCCGATGATATTGATGTCAGACTGCTCACCGCCGCCGGTGGCGACCACCACGGCCTGCTTCCCGGCATTCACTTTACTGGCCAGCGCCGTGGTGCTGTCGTTGGTCTGGGTGTGGGTCTGCTTGCTCTCGCCGTAGGTCAGCGAGACGCTGACGTTCTGCGCAGCCGCCTGTGCACCGTTCGCCATCACGCCCTGAGCGGCATTCATCATGGTGTTAGCCGCCCGCGCGCTATCCCACGCGGCGTTTGCGGCGGCCATCATGTTAATGCGATCGTCTTTGCTTTGCCCGACCTTCTCGGTCGACGCAATCACGCTCTGGAGCGCCTGCACCACGGGGACGTTCACCGCGAGGGTAAAGCCTTTCTGTTCAACGGTGCGTTTGTACTGTGAGGCATAGGTGTTTTGCGCCGCCTCGATGGTGACGTTTTTACCCTGGATCGCCACGTTGCCGTTTGGTGAGGCAACCGTGCTGCCGGTCTGGCGGTAGTTGTTACCCGCCAGCAGGACGGTATCGCCATTCAGACTGCCGATCGTCGAACCTTGTCCCGCCAGCGCCTGACTTGCCTGGTCGGTGGTTTCTTTGCGCGAGCCCACGGTAAAGCCAATGCCGCCGGAGGCCATCAGGCCGGATTTTTTCTCCTCTTTCAGATGGGTTTCGTTATTGCGCCCGCCCATGCTGGTAAGGGTTAAATCGTTGCCTGCCCGCAGCGCCACATCGCCCGAGCCAACCACGCTGCTGCCCGCCACGCTGAGATCGTTTCCGGCAGCGATGTTCACCGAGTCTGCGCTCAGTTCGCTGCCCTGAACGGTTTGTCGGTCTACCGTGTCGCGGGTTTTGGTGGTGGTTTTGGATAAGAAGCCGTTGCCGCCCACCACTTTATGTTTCTCATCAAGCTGGCTGTCGTTGAGCACGCCTTCGATATTCACGTCATGTTTCGCGGCAGCGGTCAGCGCACCGTCAGAGGTAATTTGCGCCCCGCGCACGTTGATGTCGTTATTGGCCGCCAGTGCGACGCCGCCCACGCCCTGTACGGTGCTGGCGTTGTGGTCTGTGCTGCTCTGTTTGAGGGTGTTATCCGCATCCCAGACCAGATTGTCGCTGCTGGCGGTAGTGACGGTGTTCAGGTTCAGGTCGCGCCCGGCCACCAGCTGTGCTTTGCCGTTTTCACCGCTGGCGATCACCTGCGCCCCGGTGAGCGTAATGTCGCGCCCGGATTGCAGCGCCAGCTTGCCGTCGTCGCCCTGCACGTAAATGCCGGAAACGCTGTCGATGGTGGTACGGGTAAAGCTGTTTTCGCCGTTAACGCTCTGCCCGCTGGTAGTGGTGGTCGTGACGTTAATATCGCGCCCGGCGTTAGCCAGCACGCTGTTGTCGCCGACAATCGCCGCGCCGATGTTGTTGATATCGGTACGTGCGTTGAGGTTCACGTCTGTGGCCTGAAGCGTGCCGGACTGGTTGGTGATGTTGTCCGCATCCAGTTGCAGCACCTTACGCCCGGCAATGGTTCCGCTGTTAAACAGATCGCCGTTGAGCTTCATCGACACGTTATTCCCGGCAATCAGCGCCCCGGAGCCGTCGATATCACCCTGTTTCACTTTGGCGTAAACCTGTGGCACCAGCACGGTCTGCATTGAGCCGTCCGGCATTTTGACCCGGGTATTGACCAGCCAGACGATATCGCCGGTCAGCAACGCCATTTGCTCTGGTGTGAGCGCCACACCCAGCTTCAGGGAATACTGCTTGCCGAAGGTGATACCTTTGTCCATCAGCGATTTGAACTGATCTTCGTCATTGGTGAAGCCATCCAGATAACGCTGCCCGGTAATGCCAACCACCTGTTCGCGCACCAGACGCTGCTCGTAATAACCATCACCCAGGCGCTTCAGAGTGTTATCGCCATCGTCGGTGAAGGCATTTTGCATGTAGTCACTGCCAAGCCACTGCCGCTCGTTGGTAAAGCGCGGATCGGTTTCCACCAGATACGGCACGTCGGCGTTCGGGTTGACCCTGAACAGGCTGTTGTCCGGCAGGGTGGTGTTCGGGCCGATAATGCGGATTGCACCGTCGGCTGGCGTCACCTCAAACTGCTGTCCGGCAGGCGGCGTGACCGGTTCGCCCGGCGAGACGGTCTGCTCAGGCGTGGCGTTGACGCCTGCCGCCTGACCAATCGCCACATTGGTTCCCTGCAACACCAGCGGGGTAATGCTGAGATTGCTGCCCTCTACGCTGCCGTTGCTCACAAGCTGGCCCGGTTTCAGGGAAATGCTCTGAATTGCCGTTGGCGGGGTGTACACGGTGCTGCTGCGCCCCTGTTCGTCATCGCCCTTGTGGCGAATACGGTAGTAGTGGGTCACGGTGCCGTTATCGGTGGTATAGCGCTCGCCGGTTACATCGTCGTTTTGCACGCTGCCCAACTGGTCAATCAGCAGTGTACCGCCTGCGACAACCTGACTTTTGTCGTTAAACAGGCGGTCGCCCGTCAGGGTCATATTGCCGCCCGCGAGGATCTTCGCCGGGTCGCTCTCTTTGATGCGTGTCTCTTCAACGGTACGGGTGTAGTCGTACTGGTTGAAGTTGTCGTTACCGTGGCCACTCTTTTCCGGGGTGTTGAGATTACGCAGGCCATCGGAAGAGTTACCGTCAACCCAGACGCCTTCATCGCCCGCTTTCCAGCGGCTGGTGGAGCCGGTGTGCTGGTATTCGGTCAGCTGTTCTTGTGAAACCAGCGCCACTTCAGTTGAGAAGTTATCGTTGATGTTATTGATCTGCGAGGCGGCGATGGCCATATCCCCCGCTGATTCAATGGTTGAGCTGTGGTTGTTGATGGCCTGAGTCTGGCCAACAGGCGTACCGTTCTCATCCAGCGCGCCGCCAATGTGCATTGACCCGGCACTGTAAATCAGCCCGTGGCCGCTGTTGTTCAGGGTCTGCACGCCCAGATCCACACGCTCGCGCCCGGCAAGCGTGGCCGCCGTGCCGTTTTCTGCCAGGTTGTTGAAGGTGATGGCGTTGACGCCTACCGTATCGCCATAAAGACGCCCGGTGCCAATGTTGGTCAGCGTGTCGGCGTTGATACGCGTGGCAATACCGTCGATCAGGCCATAGTTCAGCACCGCGCCGGAGGCATTCAGGGTGGTGCTTCCGGCATTAATTTCACCGCTGGCAACGTTGGTGAGACTGGCGCTTTGCACGTTCAGCGCGCTGCCTGCCATCAGCTTACCGCTGTTGGTGATATCCCCAGGCGTGGTGAAGGTGAGATTGCCGTTGGCAAGGGTGCTGCCGCTGAGGGCGACGCCGTTTGCGCTGCTCAGGGTCATATTCCCGAGCGATAACAGCTGGCCGCTGCCATCGAGGCTATCAGCCTGTACGTTGAGGTTTTCACCGGCTTTTAGCGTACCGCCGCCGTTGATGAGGTTCAGCCCGCTACCGCGGGTATCAAGCGTGCCCGCTGAAGAGAGGACACCGGCGGTGTTGTTCAGCACGCCGTTGTTGCGGATCGCCAGCGCGTTGTTCGCCAGAATGCTGCCGCTCTGGTTGTCGAGCGTCTCTGAATTGAGGGCAACATTTTGCCCCTCCAGCCCCTGATTTTCGCCCTGGGTGTTCTGATTGACGACGTTAAGCGCCGTGACCGTCAGCTGTTTACCACTGCGGATAAGCCCGGACGCGTTATCGACCAGGCCTCTGGCGCTGTCGAGCAACAGGTCGCCAACGGTCTGGATCTGCCCGCCGCCATTTTGCAGGCTGTCGGTGTGCAGTGCGGCATCCGACTTGCCAATAATGCGCCCGCCGCTGCGGTTATCTACGTTGTTTGCCGCGATATCGGCTGCACCCGTGGCGGCAAGTGTACCTGCCTGGTTGTTCAGGCCGCCTGCCGAGAGGTTCAGTGCATCCAGGCTGTTGAGCGTGCCTGCGCTGTTATCGAGCGCGCCAGTGGTCAGGTTAATGCCATTGCCCTGAAGCACGCCCGAAGTGTTAAGCAGCTGGCTCGCCGCGTTGAGCGACAGACCATCGGCTGCCGCCAGTTGCCCACTGGTGTTATTCAGCGTATCGCCTGTGAACGCGAGGCTGGCACCGGAGAAGGTGGTGCCGCTGGTGTTATCAAGCTCACCGCCTGCAAGCGTCATCGCGCCGACCGATTTCACGGCACCGCCGGTATTGTGCAGCGCGGCAAAGGTGGCGTTCAGGCTCTGGTTCGCGCCAATCTGGCCGCGGGTGTTATCCACATCTCCGCTGTTAAGCGCAAAATTACCGTCGCTGGCAAGGAAGCCATCCTGGTTATTGATAGCGCCGCTGTCAACATTGAGTGCGCCCTGAGAAAGCAGGGAGCCGGAGCGGTTATCAAGCGTGCCGCTGCCCAGCGTGAGGGTAGTGCCACTGGCGACAATCACCCCTTGCTGGTTGTTCACGTCACCCGCAGTGATGTGCTGGGTTTTTGCCGCTTCGATACGCCCTTTGGTGTTGTTTACGCTTTGCTGGCTGCGAATTTCGCCGTCGCCTGCGGCTGCGGAAATCAGCCCTTGCTCGTTATTCAGGCTGCCGGTATCAAGCCCGGTTTTCCCCGCCACGGCAACGATTTGGCCTTCGGTGTTGTTCAGCGCATCCGCGCGAAGCTGCACGCCATTCGCCGCGCCAATCTGCCCCTGCTGGTTATCAATATTGCCCGGCAGTGTCACCGCAAGTGCGCCGCTGCCGCTCTGGAGCAGCTTGCCTTTCTGGTTTGCCAGATCGTGAGCGCTGACGTTCACCGTCTCAGCGCTCAGCGTACCGCCGGTGTTATTGAGCGTTTTACCGGTACGGACCGTCAGCTCGCTGGCGCGGACGTTGGCGCTGGCGGTTGTTACATCCTGCGCGCCACCGTCAAGGGTGACACGTTTACCCTGAGTCTGACTGCCGCTCACATCCACGCCCTGACCGCTGGCGCTGAGGTTACCCCCGGCCAGCGTCTGGCCGTGGGCGCTGAGCTGCCCGCTGGTCGTCAGCTGTAAATCACCGGCATCCGCCAGCTTGCCGTCGGTGTTCACCCCGGCGGCCAGCACGCTCTCTTTGCTACTGGTCAGGCTTGCTGCATTAACCTGCACGTTGTTTGCCGCCGTCAGCACGCCGGTGTTGGATACCTCGCCAGCGGCGCGCAGGGCTGCGCTGTCGCTGGCGCGAAGGGTTCCGCTGTTTTCGATACGGCCATCGGCAGTGAGGGTTACGCTGCCAGCCTGCGCGCCAATGGCACCGGCATTGCGCACGCCCACGCCACGCTCGGTGCCGACCATACGAATTTTACCGGCGTACATGCCGCCAAGACTGGACACATCCACCGCCAGCTGAGGACGCGTGGCGTCATCATCGCTGCCTTTTTCGATTTTCTCATGGGCGGCATCGACCTTGTTGCGCCCGGTGGTGATTTTCAGATCTTTCGCCCACAGCCCGGCGTTGACCTTCACCGAGCGGGCGATGATATCGGTGTAATCTGCGCCGGAAGTATCCATCCCGTTACCATCCACCACGACTTCACCGCGCTCGACGTTAAAACCGGTGAGGTTGCCGTCTTTCATCTGCGCCTGGCCGGTGGTGAGCGTGGCGCGGTTGGCATTAATAAAACCGCAGCCGCTACAGGTGATGCCCGCCGGGTTGGCGATCACCACCTGCGCTTTTTTCCCTGCCACTTCAATCATGCCGTTGAGTTTACTGGGGTCGCGCGAGCTCACTTCGTTAAGAATGACTTTGGCTTCCCCTCTGGCAAGCCAGGGGTTACCCGCCACCATGCCGCCGAGGTTGGTCTGCACATTTTTGTGGGAGTTATTGAGTATCGCGCCGTTTTTATCCACGTCGAACTGGGTGTAGTTGTTGCGTGATACCCCGGCTTTGGACGGCGTCTGAATGTTCACTTGCGGTGTGCCGTTGGCGCTTTTGATGACCGTCGGCTGCTGGTTTTTCGGTGCGCCATTGTTAGCGACAATGGCCGCGTCGGCGCTGTGTATGGCTCCCATTGCCATCCACAGGCTAAAGCTCAGGGCGCTCACCTTGCCGACAAGACGACTATGGGTGTGACCGATGCCGGAAGAGCGGGACGAACCGGCGCGGCCCGAGCGGGCGATATCCGCCACGACCATCAACATGCCGCGCGCTTTGTTAAAGACAATCCGGTACAGGTTCTTATTCATGGTTCGTTCCTTTCAGCGCTTCCGGCAGATTAACGGTGAGCGGGTGTTTCAGTTGCCATTCGCGTGCGGTGGTACGGCTGATGTGTCCGCCGTGGAACATCACGACACGTTTGCCGCGCTCTGCGCCACGGTGATAGAGCGCGCGCCAGCAGTGGTCAGGGAAGATGTCGTTGCAGATCAGTTTTTTGATGGCGCGGGTGTGGCCAAAGGGGGCTATCCAGTCGCAAAACCACATCCTGTCCCCACTGTCCCAGTCCTCTTCTTTCATCTCAATCGACGGGCGGGTGAGGTAGCGCGCTTCAGATTCTTCGTTAAGCCAGGCCCAGCTCAGGAAAAACACCGGGCGTTCGTTTTCGCTGATCAGAACGTACTGGCGGCGTTTGATAATGGGCAGCAGTAGCGTTGGCAACGCGTGCAGGGGTGCATCCCGGTGCATGGGCGAGTGCATCCACAGCCAGACGGTGGCACCCAGCACTTCCGCTTCGCTCTCTTCGCCGCCGAGGATCAGCGGGGCTTTGATATCCAGATTTCCGATGCGCATCACCAGCTCCAGTTGAGGTTAAAACCGAGGGTAAGGTTGCTGGTGGTGAACCCATCCGGCTTCGAGAACGGCGTGCCGGCAAACAGGTCATACCCGGTGTTGAAGGCGCTGCCGCGCAGCCCCACCACGCCGCCCGCCAGATGTTTGCCTATCAGGTAGTCCGAGCTGTAACCACCCACTTCACCGTAATCCGCGCCGAGATAAAGCTCCTGGTTTGGCAGCGGTGTGCTCCAGGCCAGGTCGTTACGCACGTACCAGCCGTGGCTGGCATTCAGGGTGCGTTCCCCGTCAAAGCCGCGCACCGTCCAGCGGTTACCGATGGCAAACTGATCCTGCGGCGTCAGCGGCGTGTTGCTGATTTGGCGCTGGTACTGCACGTTGTAGCGGAAGTTCTGTGAGCCAATTTCAAACGGCAGATCGAGCTGGGCGCTCAACTGGGTAATTTTGCTCAGGGCGGTGGCATCGCCGGTAAATTCTTCCGGGGCAGGCTGGGCGCCAAACCAGCGCGTACCACGCTGGTAGCTGATGCCCGCGTCCAGCGTGGCCTGGCCGATGTAGTGGCGATGTTCCAGCCCCACGCGCCAGCCCGCCGTTTGACGTCGCTGCACGCCCACTTCGGTGTCGTCGATGTAGTTGCGTGTTTCGCGCGCCAGCACGTCGTACGTGAAGGTGGTTTTTTGCGAGCCGCTGCGATGCAGAACGCGGCTTAGCTGCACGTCGAGGTTTTTGCTTTTGCCGCTGTAGCGGTAATCCCCGTTCAGCCCGGCGATGGTCTGGTGGTAGTCGTAGTCACTGCCGGTAACCCCCAGCATCCAGTAGCCAAACGGCACCGAGTAGTGCGCGGTGTAGTTTTTGCTGCCCTTGCCGCTTTTGTCGTTAAGGTCGTGGCTGGCGGAGACATACAGCAGATCGCTCAGGGAGAAGGGGTTATCCAGGGACAAGGTTACACCGCCCTGGTAGCGCCCGGTGGTTTCGGTTCCTGCGTCGTCCAGCGACAGCCCAAGACGCCACATCTTGCTCTGCTTACGGGTGATCACCACATCGCTCTCGCCGGGTTTTTCACCGGGCAGGATCTCCATGCTGGCTTCCACGGTGGGCAAGCGCTGTAAATTCTCCAGCCCCTGCTCAATGTCTCGCAGATCCAGCAGATTTCCCTCGTGAGCAGGGAAGGCGCTGTAAAGCTGGATGTAATCGTCGCTCTCTTTGGTGAGCGTCACGTGGCGAACATAGCCCGGGACAATCGCCAGCTTCAGTGTGCCGCTTTTTAAATCCTGAGAGGGTGCGAGAACGCGGGTGGTTATCCAGCCGTGATCGACAATGCGGTTTTGCATCGTACTCATCAGCAGGTTAATGCCTTTGCCGCCAAGACAACGGCCCTGAGCCTGATCGGCAAGGCGCTGCAACGGCAGCCAGTGGGGAAGGGCATCCTGGCCGCTCAGCTCTACGCGCTGAATAGGGAAGCAGGGCGTTTCGGTGGGGAAATCAATCCTGCCAAAGCTTGATGATGGCTCCGAAAGACGCACATCCGGGACGGGCGGCGTCAGTTGCTGCTCAAGTGCTTTCTGACGTTGCTGCTGAATAATAAACTGGTTATTCGGCTCAGCAGCATGGGCAGAGAGCATTAAAGTCAGGCCAGTGGCTGTGGATATTATTATCGCTATATTTTGTCGGGCTATCATCAAACGTTCCGCGCAATGTAAGGAAAATGGATGCAATGTGAATTTGTGTAAGATTGTTTAAATAATGGCGAGGTAATTAAAGGGGGATTAATCCTAAAGCTCGGAAGATTCCGAGCCTGAATATCCTTAAATCTGGTAGGTCAGGTGAAATTGAGGAATATATTTGCGTTTGGCGCAGTGAGAAAAAATATATCCTTGCCCGATACGTGGTGTTATTTATTCACCAAATTCCCTGAGCGCGAATGGCGTGGTTGCGCCTGGTGGTTAATGTGGGTAATTTTCATTGTTCTGGTTTGTTGTGCTGTCTCGTGGCGGGTGTTGACGCACTTGCAGGCAGAACATTCCTGCGGTCAGCGTTGAAAAGGGTTATCAAAGCGATCTGCATATGATACTAAGATTGAGCACATCATAAAAAATAAGGTTACAAGAGAATGTCTGTTAATAAACTCGCCAGCAGTGCACAAGGCCTGCAATCATCTGCCATCCGTGAATTATTAAAACATAGCAAAATGGCGGGAGTAATTTCGCTGGGCGGTGGTATTCCTAATCCGGCGCTTTTCGATCACGAAGGCCTTAAAATTGCCGCAGATGCCGTTTTATCACAGCATTTTGGTGAGGCCTTTCAGTATGGTCTGACAGAGGGTGTTCCGGGCCTGCGCGAGGCAGTTCAACAGATTTGTATTGGCCGTGGAATTACCTGTAAAGCTGATGATGTGGTTATTACGTCCGGTTCGCAACAATCCCTTGATGTGCTGGCCCGCGCATTAATTAACCCAGGCGATATCGTCGTGGTGGAACGTCCTACTTATCTGGCTGCTTTGCAGGTATTTGGACTGGCGCAGGCGCAATTTGAATCGGTGGGCACTGACGGCGACGGCATGATTGTTGATGAGCTTGAAGCGCTGGTCGCTAAAAAGACCATCAAAGCGGTTTATATTGTCCCGACCTTTGGTAATCCTGGCGGCGTAACGCTGTCTGAAGCTCGTCGTAAACAGCTGGTGGAATTATCTCTGCGTTATGACTTCGTGATTATTGAAGATGACCCGTACAGCGAAATTAATTACACCGACGAAGTCTTCCGCCCGCTGATTGCTCATGCCAAAGATATTGGCAATGAAGAGAACGTGGTTTATACCTCCACCTTCTCTAAAATTCTCGCCCCGGGAACCCGTGTGGGCTGGGTGCTGGTGCCAGAGTGGCTGAAACGCGCGGTGGTGAATCTGAAACAGACTACCGATTTGCACACCAGTACCCTGTCGCAGCTGATGACCTATGAATATCTGAAGACTGGCCGTCTGGCGGATCAAATTAAAATGATCCGTGAAGCCTATCGCCAGAAATATCAGACCTTCGCCAGCGAGCTGGAAGCGGAGCTGGGTGATGTGATGTCATTCCATAAGCCAAAAGGCGGCATGTTCCTGTGGGCGAAAATGAATAACGGCATTAATACGACCCGCTGGCTGGAAAAAACGCTCAGTAACGGCGTAGTATTTGTACCGGGTGAGTTTTTCTATTGCAACGAGCCGGATCATACGACGCTGCGAATGTCGTTCGTTACGCCAACGGATGAGCAGTTGAAAGAGGCCGTACGCCGCCTGAAAATATCACTGTAATTTTCCCTGCCCATTGTGGCGTTTGCGCCGCAATGGGCAATACTGATCCGGGTCTTAACGTTTTGTTATTCCGCCACGGTGAGCAACATGTCTGAATTGATTATCGGTATCCTGACCCATACACCCGTCTGGGTGTGGGTGCTGTTTATTTTTCTGATATCTCGCGGGATTAAAGCCCGTAAACCCGCCATTGTGACGCTCGAAAAACTCGCCATTATTCCTGCCATTTTTCTGGTCTGGGATATTTACGACCTGGTGATTTACCGTCAGCTTACTCTTACCACCGTTGCTCTGTGGATTGCAGGAATAGTGGCGGGCGCAGCGCTCGGCTTCATGCTGATAAAGTCGGCTGCCATTACGCGCGCTGCCGCACCGCGCAGTATTTCCCGACAGGCGGATTATTCGGCACTACCGTTTATGATGCTGGCGTTTCTGGTGAAATATGTGCTGGGTGTGATGAGCGCCATTTCGCCGCAAACACTGCAACAGCCTGCCATGAGCGCATTCGCCATTGTCTCTGGTGGGGTGTTTGCGGGGGTGTTTATCGGCAAATTTATCCGGTACACGAGCGTTTTTCTCGCCCGCGTACCCGCGTGAGGATTACAGCAACCCTTTCTGTGCAAAGGTGATGCGCGTGGCTTCGTTCAGATCCAGGGTTTTAAGCGACTCTGGCTGTACCCAGGCTATCTCCTGAAACTCTTCGTTAAACGTCACCTCACGGTTGGCGCTGAAGCAGTCGAAGATCAGGTAAATCATGTAAATCTCTTCCGTGGTGCCATCGGCGTAGGTTTTCACACGGATATCATCGCGAAAGGCCCAGGGTTTCACGTCGGTTATCTCCAGCGCTTCGCCCAGCTCTTCGCGAATTTCACGGCGCAGCGCCTGCTCCATGGTTTCTCCTGGCTCCATCCCGCCACCGGAAAGCGCCCACTGGCCGGGGAATACCCCACGGTCATCGGCCATTTTGCACAGCAGATAAGCCCCGTTGTTCTGAATAATCGGACAGACAATCGTACGTTGACGCATGGTTTCTTCCTGAAAAATGAGAGTGGTTTATGGTAGCAGGTACGTGGTGCCAGGTGTGTTACTGGTGGCTGATTTTCACCGTGGGTTATCAGGATTTTGTTGTAGGTTCAGCCAGAATTCGACACTGGTGTCGAATGTCTTTGCGAGACGGGAAGCCATATCTGCGGTAAGAATGATTTTATTGTTGATCAGCGCGCTGGCTGTATTGGGGTCTACGTTCAGCATATCGGCCAGATCGGAGATTTCCATATTAAGCGGTTTAAGATACTCGTATAGCAACACATCGCCTGGTCCGGTGGGTATACGTAGGTCTTTATGGTTATTCATGATTAATACCTTGTTTATGTGTGTGGTCTGACGCACGCATCCTGTGGGAGAGGGAATGCGATCACGGACTGTCCCCTCTCCTTTTGGGAGAGGGTTAGGGTGAGGGGGAACATACGGCTGTGGTGGTCATTCCGTTCACTTTATGTTCCTTGCTACTCTGTTACTACATTACCGGTGAACGTGCCAGGGTGTCTCACCGCCACCACCCTGGCAACCCGGGCTCCCGGCAAGAAAATCGTCGCTACGCGAATTGTTCGCCCCATCCCTGGGGCTCACCCCTTCGGGGCCAGCGCAGGCGCTGTCCAAATTAAGTAGACCACTTCAGCTTATTCCTTTCGGCTTTCGGGTCGGGCGCGATGCAGCGTCCATGCAAGTCGCGCCCTCTCGGCGCATCCATGCGCCTCGCCCCGGCCTACAGGAAACGCTTCGGCGATTTTCAGCCGGACCATGGAGTCGCTGTAAGCATTTTATTTTAATGAAGTTATTTAATCGCTTATCGAGTAGGCCGGGTAAGGCGTAGCCGCCACCCGGCTTTTACATTTAACCCAGTAACGCGACGCCAGCCTCTGTTCTCAGCCAGCGCGGAGCTTTTAACAGGTCGGCAAAATAACGGGTCAGTTCAAACAGTAAATCACCCATCACGCGGGCTGACTCAGGGGCAAGTGCACCACTGATAAGTAACTGCGTGATCTCCTCGCAGTAACGGTTGAGCTGATCGGATTCTGTGGTAAATGCGGGGGCATGATCGGGAAAAACATCCACGGTAAGACGCTCCTGTAAATATTCAGGAACCGGCTCCAGCAGCATGGGGCGGAGCAGGGCGAGGCTGGTGGCAAGACGGCCACAAAGAGCCATTTTTCTTGCGGGATCGGTTTCTTCTACCAGAGCCTCACAAAAACGTTCGCAGTTGTCGGCAAGGTCGATGAAGTCGGTGTTGTGATCGAATGGGGTAGTGAAAAGTGCGTTGCTGGTATTCATATTCTTCTCCAATCAGTTGATAAACCGACCAGGGAAATGCCAATTTCCCTGGTGGCAGGTCTGAACGGAGTTGGCATTACCGGCTTGGAGTGTACCGGCGCGTCTTGCGACGCCCCCGTCCAGCCCACCATTGAGATGTAGCCAGACGCGCGGCGCAACAAGAACTTACGCCGTCTCCAATAATAACCAGGATGCCAATCCCGACGCCAGATTTTGCTGGTGTGGAAGAAACATACGCTCGAATAACCTTATGAAAAAGAGGGTGAGAAAGGAGAAGTTGAAACCTGCGAGACGGCTTCAGGAAAGATGTATGGCGTTGCAATTATTTGCGGTCTGTTGCCCTTTCCTCTTCAGGAAGTGGGTTGGGGGGGGGGGACATACGGCTGTGGTGGTTATTCCGTTCACTTTATGTTCCTTGCTACTTTGTTACTACATTACCGGTGAACGTGCCAGGGTGGCTCACCGCCACCACCCTGGCGACCCGGGCTCCCGGCAAGAAAATCGCCGCTTCGCGGATTGTTCGACCCATCCCTGGGGCTCACCCCTTCGGGGCCAGCGCAAGCGCTGTCCAAATTAAGTAGACCACTTCAGCTTATTCCTTTCGGCTTTCGGGTCGGGCGCGATGCAGCGTCCATGCAAGTCGCGCCCTCTCGGCGCATCCATGCGCCTCGCCCCGGCCTACAGGAAATGACAGGGCTACGGTAGAGCAGTTCACTCAAAGCTCGCCAGAAGACGCTACGTTTGGCCTGGGCTGGCGTGTAAATGGTAATGCTTCGATGACACCAACTTTCGGTGTGCTGGCAAGTTCTCTGACATATGGCCACACCGGATGGACAGGTACTCTGACGGCCATCGACCCGGCTAACAATATGGCTATCGTTATCCTCGGTAACAGGCCGCATTCGCCAGTGGCGAATCCTTCCGTGAATCCTAATGTGTTTGTCAGTGGTTTATTGCCAGCGGCAACATACGGATGGATTGTTGATCAGATATATGGTGCACTTAAATAAAATTTAAATCCTAAAAAAAGGACTCCAATGGAGTCCTTTTTTATTATTATAAAAAGGAACTCTAAAGAGTTCCTTTATTTTAGATGAATTTTTGCAAATAAACCAAAAAAATAAAAATTAATACAGAAACAACCCATAGTGCTGCTTCTATTCTGAATCCTAAAGTCAAGTTAGAAGGCAAGCTCCTTATGAAATGATAAGCTTCAATGCTCATATCATGGTTTGTAACTCGATTATATGGAAATATAAGACTTCCCATTATAAAACCAATTTTTGCACCATAGCTAGATGGTGTTGCTATTAAACTAGCATGTTTAGCCATACCAGCACTTAATGGTAATCGACCAAATTTCTTTTCATATAAAACAACTATTTCTTTATAGGCATCTTTGTTAAATACATATGATACAAAAAGTAATAATAAAAAAATCAAAAAAAGCATAATCCCAAATATGCCTGTTAATGTTTCTTTGTTTTCATTTAAAAAACTTATCATATATTAATATTCCTGCTTCTTCATTATATGAATCAGGGGTGCTAAAAATTTCTTTTGAATTATTTATTCCATAATTAATTAAATTTCCTACTGCTTCTCCCACTGACTCGCCAATTTTTTCAGCTTCTTTCTCAGCCATTATACCAGTGCCAATTCCTGTCACCAGACATAATCCTGAACCAATGGCTCCAACTTCTGCTGTGATGAAACCCAAAGCCCACATACAGGTGCTTCTTGTTAATGTACCTGCTATTTTACCCGCTACAATACCAGATGTCTGCTTCAAACCAAATTTGCTATATTCATTGATTGTTGCTTTCCGGCATTCACTTTCTCTGCCAGTTACACAAGCTTCATAGACATTTGAAGTGTAACCTGCAAAATCGAATCCTATACCTACGAATCCTACTGTTTTCATAAGCTTCATAAGCTTAGCTGATTTTTCTATATATGAAGCATATCCTTCTATATTATTCACACCAGTTCTATCCCAACGTTGCATAATGGAACTCGTAGATAAACCTAAAGATCTTTTAATACTTTGATACTCATCTAAATTTAGTTGAGATTTTGAAAACTTTGTTAAAATTAGATCAAGTTGTTTGAATAGTCTTGCGCGTTGACCAAAAAATTCTTGACCTGAAATAATGCCGTTGTTGCGGGTGTAAGTATTTTTATATAAATATTCAATATCAATCAAAATCTTATTTATTTCTTCATAATAGCTATTTCCTATTTCACTGATAAAACCTAATGCATCGCCAGCTTTTCCTAAATGGCTTCCAAAAAGCTGATATGAAAATGCACCTACTGCCCCTCTGTTATCATGCAGTAATTTGGCCTCCTGAACTGTCAGTGGTTCCAATGCTGTATCAATTCTGTCTCTGGCTCGCTGTAGTGCCTCAACCTGTTCTGGTTCCTGCTTTTCAGGATCGACCACGATTAATATTGAGCCAGGCTTTTTCTTCATTTCTGGATTCAGTTGATAATACAGTTCTTTGGTTCCGGCTGGCGGCGTAGTGAAAAGATAAGGCTCATATGATGAAGGTGTTGCACCATAGGGCAGGACACAAAATCCTGCATCTACAGGTTCCCGTTCTTTCTTTGGCTCTGTAGGCGCTTCAGCAGGTTTTACAGTTGGTGCTACAGGCTTTGGTGCTGGTGATGATTTTGGTAATGGTTGCGAGTGCAACGGTAAAGTGGACAGGGTAGTTTTCACAGTGCTTTTGACAGCTTCAGATTCATATCCGTAAATGCAATCAGTAAAAGAATTTATAAAATAGCATTTGCAGGCACACGTTCCCCTGCTATGTGCAGTCCCGGCTGCCTGAACGCCATGTATAGAATAATTGGGGATACCTCCTGCTATACGATATGTTTTTTTATCAGCACCGCAAATATACTTATCACCCATCCGTGCTGTAGCCTGACCATGTATCGAATGAGAATCACATCCTTCTATAATACTGCCACCACAAGTAGTTTTATCACCACGCACTAAAAAATATCCAGTACCCATTACGACCTCATTTAATCAAAGTTAGATTATCCGGATTATTAAAAATCCAGTTGTTTTTCCAGGTAACAATATATTTACAGTCTTCTATACTGTTAGATTCAGTTAAATTTATATGATTGTATGCGAGTAAGGTTTGCGCCATAATTTCATTATCAGAACCTGTCATAAATCCGGTATACTCTTTAAAATCTGAAAATCTTCCTCTCCAGTATTTTTCAAAGCGCTCAACAACGCTCGAAGGTATTCTTAATATTGCATGACCTTCTTTATTTGCTACAGCATTGGAATTATAGGTTACAGGAATCGTAACCTGTACCAGATGATAACCTGAATACATTAATTGATTATCTTTATTTGCCCAAAAACCTGCACTAAGTAATAAATTATAATCATCAGTGTTTTTAACACTCTGATTATGTATTATCATTTCTTTAATATTTAATTCATTCAAAGAATAAACCGCCCATTTTTGCCGGAAATTTTTCTCCAGATGAATGCTGTATATTGCTGCTTCTATTCTCGAAAAAAATACCATGATCCCTTCTAATCCTTCACGGTATTTCCTCCAGAGTGGCTCTAACATTTTTTCTTCTTTGTTTGTATTGCTGTTATATAAATCAACAACACGGACAAGAACCCATAATTCATGCTGACATATATACTGATTGATGTTTTTTTCTTCCTGAAAAAAATACATGCGTCATTCACCTCCTTTTATTAAAGGCTGAACATCACACGTTTTTATAATTAGATAATGAGGTCATGATCACACTAGTAATAAAAAAGCCTGAATTTTTTTCTTTAAAATTCAGGCTGTAAATTGATATTCAATTAATAATCATCGCGCGAATAATTTAGAGGGTTTTTTGGTTCTCAACTATCATTTCAATTCCTTTAAGTCCGTCGACGGAAAGCAGTAAGTTTAAAGCCTTTCCCCATTTTTCAGTTGTTTCACGTTTTTCAATGAAATAATCATATTTATCATAGTGCTTTTTACTGATTGTCTTGTTTACATGTTGGTTTACAATATCACGTTCGTTTTCAGAAAATGCAGCATATCCGCCAAAGTTTTAAATGTACGGCGTATATCCCTCATCGTAAATGACTTATCAAAATGTTTGCGGGTGATCTGTACAGAGGTGATCTCGTTAGCTGATTCATCACCTGTAAAAAGCTCCAGCTTGATTAGCTGTTCCAGGTGTGCGCCGTATTGACCGATTGTACTGCGATGGCCAGAGAGCGATTTAAACGCCTGAAATGCTCCAAACAGCTCGCGCAGTGTTCCGGTGCGCATTTTTTTACCCATCGCATCGGAACGTGCCTGGTGCGCCATACCTGCCAGTTCAGCATAACGTTGCGTTGCCTGTTCGAGCGTGAAGTGAGGCCAGTCTCCCAGCGTTTTAAACTGGCGCTTTCTCCCGACCTGGAAACGATAGACGAAAGACTTACGTCCTGAAGGGAAAATTTTGATACCTAAACGTCCGGTGCCTCTTGTACCATCATCCCGGAAAACATAGTAAGCAGATTCTTTTGTGCGTAGTCCGCCGATCACACTATCATTTAACCGCATTGTTGCTATCTCCTTTTGCATAAGCGGTGCATACAATTTGCATAACAGCGGGTGTCGTTGTGGGTGCTATTACGTTGAAACCGTATGCATTCACTTGAGATTGCACAACTATTAAATTGGCTTGTTAATCAGTTGGTTATAACAAGTTTGTGATTGGGTTATAGTCAATGATTTTGAATGTTCCTCTCCCACAGGGCTGAGAGTTCCCCAGTAATTTTTGTCTTTAATTCAGCGATGATATTACGCCATTGAATTAAGGGACTTACAGCGGTGTCATGGTCCGGCTGAAAATCGCCGAAGCGTTTACGGAAGGCCGGGGCGACGCGCATGGATGCGCGGCGAGGGCGGCTTTACAGGGACGTTTCATCCGCCCGTCCCCGATTAGCCTGGAGCAAACGCTGAGGGCATCGCGAAGCGACGGTTTTCTTGCCGGGAGCCCGGGTCGCCAGGGTGGTGGCGGTGAGCCACCCTGGCACGTTCACCGGTAATGTGGTGACAGAGTAGCAAGGAACATAAAGTGAACGGAATGACCACCTGAGCTGTATGTTCCCCTTCACCCTAACCCTCTCCCCAAAGAGGAGAGGGGGCCGTCCGTGCTCGTATGACCTCTCCCACAGGGAGAGGGAGAAAACCAAAAATCACCGCTCTCTCAGCGCCTCTTTCGCCCGGTTAAACGGCTTAATCATATAATCCAGCACGGTTTTTTCACCGGTTTTGATATCCACCGTGGCAATCATCCCTGGCACAATCGAAAAATGCCTTCCCACTTTATTCACCAGAAAATCCTGGCTGGTGCGGATAAACACCCGGTAATAAAACACTTCCGGTTTGGCTTCGTCCTGAATGGTGTCCGGGGAGATGGTTTCCACCACCCCGTGCAAACCGCCATAAATGGCGTAGTCATAGGCGGTTATCTTCACCAGTGCTTTTTGCCCGGGATGAATAAAGGCGATGTCGCGCGGCGAAAGGCGGGTTTCGATCAGCAGATGATCGTCCACCGGGACAATCTCCATCAGCTCGCCGTTTGGCGGGATCACACCGCCGATGGTCGTGACTTTGATATTTTTCACAATGCCGCGAACAGGGGAGCGTACCGTCAGGCGGGTAACGGAATCCTCACGTCCTTTAAGAATAGCGGAGAGCATATCCACTTCGGCATTGGCTTTTGACAGCGCCTCGCGCGCCTGCACGTAATACTGCGAACGTACGTCTGTCAGCTTGAGTTCCAGGTCGCTTTTCTGCCGCTGAAGGCGCAGCACTTCAACATGGCTGGCGGCACCGGTTTTGACCAGACGCTCCGTTATCGCCAGCTCTTTATTCGCCAGACTCAGGGCCGAGTTCAGTTCACGCACGGTGTCTTCAAGCTGTGCGCGGCGGGATTTGTAGAGATGGGTTTCGGTGGCGAGAAGGTCAGGCCAGGCTTTTAATGATTCAGGAAAAACCAGCGGAAGGTCGTTAACTTCTGCGGTTAAACGCACGCTGGACGCCAGCGATGCGCGGTAGCGGGCGGCACTTTCCCCCACGTTGGACTCAGAACGGGTCGGGTCGAGCCTTGCCAGTACCTGGCCTGCCTGAACCTGATCCCCTTCATGCACGTTCAGCCCGGCCAGTATTCCGCCATCGAGCGACTGCAATACCTGTTCGCGAGAGCTTGGGATCACTTTGCCGGTTCCCGTAGAGACTTCATCCAGCATTCCGAACCATGCCCACACGCCGGTGACGATAAACAGCAGAAGCGTCCACAGTACAATGCGCCGCGCGCCGGAATAGCCGCTTTCCGAATCAAGCGTATTGTCCAGATCGTCCATCGTTGCGGCATCATGCTGACTGGTTTTCATTTTTCCACTCCCGTCCGTTCGCCTGTTGCTGCATTCGGCTGTTGTTGAGGGCCTGCGCTTTCGGCGCATCCATGACCAGCATCCCTTCTTTCAGCACCACCACGCGCTCAACCAGTTCCAGTACGGGCACGCGGTGCGTGGCGACAACCAGCGTGCGGTTGCCCAGCCACTGACTCAGGCGCTGAATAAACTCGCGTTCGGTATGTTCATCAAGAGAGGCAGTGGGTTCGTCGAGCAGAACGATATTGGGATCGCGCAGGAGCATTCGCGCCAGCAAAATGGACTGCCGCTGGCCGCCGGACAATCCCACACCATTTTCCATGATCGGGTAGTCCAGCCCCTTTGGTAGCTTCTGTACAAAGCTTGCCGCGCCGCACATCTCCAGCACATTAACGATCTCTTCGTCAGTGGCACGTGGCATCCCGAGCGTGATGTTCTCGCGCAGCGTGCCGTGGAATAACCGCGCATTCTGGGTCATAAAGCCCACGTTACGCCGCAGGTCGGCCACGTCCAGATGCGGCAGGCTGAGGTTGTCCAGACGCAGCTCGCCGCTGGCCAGCTCCATACCGCCCGCCAGCGCCTGAAGCAGCGTCGATTTGCCCGCGCCGTTGCGCCCGAGGATCGCGATGCTCTCACCGGGTTTGATCTCCAGCCGGTTGATGCGCAGCGCCATGCGCGGGTCTTCCGGGTGGTAGCGAAACTGTGCCTGATCGAAGAGATAGTGCCCGCGCAGCACATCCTGGCGAATCGGGGTGTCTTCTCTCAGGTTTTCGGTGGGCAACTGCATGATGCTGTCCAGGCCCTCTTTGGCGGCTTTCACCTGCTGCCAGCGCGCCAGCACGCCGCACAGGGTGGCCATCGGGGCAATCATGCGCGAGGCCAGCATCGAGGCGGCAACCACGGAGCCCGTGGTTAAGGAGCCTTCGATAACCATCGGTGCGCCGAAAACGATCACCCCTGCGTAGACCAGGCTCTGGATCGTCATTCCCCAGTTGATCAGCCCCTGGCTCAGCTCGCGGGTGCGCAGGCCAGATTCTGCGGTGATCTGGATGTAGCTGTTCCACTGTTGCAGGAAGCGGTTTTCCGCCTGCATCAGCTTGATGTCTTCCAGCCCCTGAACGCTCTCGACCAGCACCGCATTGCGCAGGGTGGATTCATGGGCCGATTGTTTCGCCAGCTCCGCCAGCTTTTTCTGCAACAGAATACCGGGCAGCACCATCAGCACGGCGGCTACCGGCGCAATCCACGCCAGCGGTGGGGCAATGATTGCCAGCACCACCACAAACAGCAGAAAGAAGGGCAGGTCGACAATGGTGGAAATGGTCGACGAGGTGACCATTTCGCGGATCTGCTCCAGCTCGCGCAGCTGCGAGATAAAGCTGCCGGTGGAGCGAGGCACCGCGCTGTTACGCAGGCGCAGGGCATGGCCGAAGACCCGGTCAGAGACGCGTAAATCGGCGCGTTTACCCAGCAGATCCATAATGTGACCCCGGGCGATACGCAGCACAAAGCCAAACAGGGTGGCAATCAGCACGCCACTCGTCAGCACATACAGGGTGGGGTACGACTGGGCGGGGATCACCCGGTCATATACCTGCATCGAAAAGACCACGCCCGAAAGGGATAACAGGTTGATAAAGAGAGCAGCCAGCATCACCCAGGTGTAGGGGCGCAGGTCGCGCATTACCAGTCGGTAGAGCCAGTCCGGACGATACTTCGAAATATAGGCATCCACGCGGCTGTCTTTTAAGGCCGCCAGCGGGCGCAGGGCGGCCACATGATGAATGGCGGGCAGCAGCGCCTGAAGGGATAGACGGTTAGTTTGCGGCGTGCTGTCGATAAAACAGATCTCCAGCGTGTCTTCGCCGTCAAAGTATTCAATGACGCCAATCTTGCCCTCTTTCAGCTCAACCACCAGCGGCAAACGCCAGCTGTTGATGGCGTCCTGCGTGGAGTGCAAAAGCTGGAACGAAAGCCCGGCCTCACGCGCCAGCAGGGTGAGGGCGTTGATCATCGGTTTGCCGCTGAGCCACGGGGCGTCCGCAACCAGCGCGCCGGGGGAACAGGCCACCCGGTAGTGATCGGCAACATGACCAAATGCCTGGGCCCAGTGCGCCAGGGCCTGATCCGAAATCGGTTCGTTTTGCGATGGGTCGGTGTGTTTCATGGCTGGATCTCCACAGACTGGATCGTGCGGTTATCCAGGCTAAAGGCGTGGCGCATACGGCCCGTGTTGTACAGGCAGTTCAGCTGGAGTTGATGCAACTGGCCGAGCGTTTGCTGCTGAGTAAAACGCGCCTGGTAGACCTCTTGTTCAGCGTTTAGCACGTCCAGCAGCGGGCGTGAGCCAAGCTCAAGATACTGTTGCTG
Source organism: Enterobacter sp. Li2LvB3 (assembly GCF_056156645.1). NCBI lineage: Bacteria > Pseudomonadati > Pseudomonadota > Gammaproteobacteria > Enterobacterales > Enterobacteriaceae > Enterobacter > Enterobacter sp. Li2LvB3. The sequence goes on from NZ_JBSICG010000007.1 coordinate 108,974, forward strand.
GTAGAGCTCGCGGGTGCGCACGCTGAGCGATTCCTGGCGGGACTGGATCTGCAATGTGCTGAGCAGGCTCATCACCTGGCTGCGCGATTCCAGCAGTTTTTGTCTGACGTCCAGCCGCGTGCGTTGAATGGTGGACTGCGCCGCTTCAACCGCGTGTCCGGCTGCATTGCGCCGCGCGGTTAACCCGCCGCCCTGATAGAGCGGCATCTCCACTTTCACCCACGCGGAATACTGGGTGCGATCCAGTGAACCGTGTCCCGCATAGTTGTCATTCAGATAGTGGCGAACTTCCGGCTCCAGCGAGACGGTCGGGGTCATCTGGGCGTTGGCGTAGTCCAGGTTGGCCTGCGCGATATTAGCCTGCGCCCAGGCCGCAAGCACCGCCGGCACCAGCCGGTCGTCTGGCTCAGCGATGTCGCAGCTGCGTTTCATTCGGTCCGGGAAATCATTGCTGATTGCGCCCAGTGTATTCCAGCCGAGGTTGCTCATCAGCGTGGCGCGCGAGCTGTCCAGGTTGGCCTGATACTGCATTAATTGTGCGCGTGCGCCTTCAACACGGGCATCGGTTTGTACTACGTCTGAGAGCGACGTCGCCCCTTCGTCGTTACGCTGGCGGGTGAGCTTGCCGATTGCGTTCAGGGCATCAAGCTGCTCTCTGGCGGTTTCAACCATCTGTTGCCAGGTCTGAACCTGCACCATGGCTGTGGCCGTGTCGTGGGCAATGGTATCGATACTGACCAGCACATTGGCCTGCTGTTGCGCGACGCCAGCGTTTTCGGCGCGCACCTGGCTTGCCACTTTGCCGAAGTCATACAGCATTTGCGAAAGCGAGAGCACCAGTGAAGGGGTAAAACCGGAGTCGCCGCCATTATGCGTGTAGCCGCTATCCATCCCGGCGTTAACCTGCGGATAGTATTTCGATTTGGCGACATCGACCTGTTCTGATTGCTGGAAGAGTTTTCCCACCGCTTCGCTGATGGCCGGATGCCAGCTCACGGCGCGGACGACGGCGTCATCCAGGTTTAATACGCCTGGCGGTGTTTTGCTGGCCGGAAGCGCAACGCGGCCTTCAAGAGAGGGAAGTTCCTGCTCAGCACTCAGCTGTTCGGCATTGATCACAACCGCCTGAGCAGGCAACACGGGTACAGAAAACAGGCAGCACGAGAGCCACCAGCGAGGCATTCTTTTTCTCATGTCTTGTCCCTAATAAAAGAGTACCGCTTTATGTTGTCTATGCCCGGGCGGCAAGCGCCCGGGTCATTATTTTCGGCTGTCAGGTAATGATGTTGTGGTGCTGATTTACAAGCTCGTCGAAGGTGGTCTGAACATTATCCAGAGTGACCAGTGTGGTTTTGGCGTAAGCACTTCCTGTGCCGTCGCGGTCGATGGAAATCACGGTGTTACTTCCGTTAGTGGAGACGGACACATAGTTACCGAGCGACGATGTCTGGCCGTTCCAGCCCACCAGCAAATCGCCGATATCGATCTTATCCCCCTGCGAAACAGAGAAGTTGGTCCAGTGATCGCCGGTGCCGTTGCCCCCGGTACCGGCACCTGTGGTGGTATCGAGCACGTGATAAATCAGCGTGTCGCCATAGGCACTGCCGGTCATGATGTCGTTGTGGTTGGTGCTGGTCATCTGCGGTGACAGATTGATGGTCAGCGAGGCGGTATCGGTCTGGCCGTTGGCAGCGGTCAGGGTGTAGTTGAAGACCTCCTTGCTGGTCATGGTGGAAAGCGAGATCCCGCTGTTCAGCGTGTAGGTGTAGCTGCCGTCCACGCCAATAGAGAGCGTGCCGTAATGCCCGACAATCGACGCGCTGGCGTTGCTGGTGGTGTACGGATCAAGCGTGGTGACATGGCCGTCATACCCGGTGATGCTCAGACGGGTGTTCACCGATGCCAGCTGATCCAGCGCCCCCTGCGAATCCGTACCGTCGTAGATATTGCCCGTCACCAGATGCCCGGCGGTGGTTTCGAAGTTATTGAGGAACACCGAGGTGCCTGTTACGGATGGGGTGATCGTAATGCCGCCCACACCCAGTGGCCCCGCAGTACCGGTAAAGCTCAGGGTGTATGTCCCTGCATCCAGATCCAGCCCGCTCAGGTTGATGGTGGTGGAGCCACCGCTAAACGAGCTGGAGGCAATCGGCGTTGAAGCCCCTTGCAGGGTAATCGACCAGGTGACGCCTAGCCCGCCCAGCGGCAGCACGGATGCAATGTCAAAGTGCAGCACCACATTGTGCAGCGCGGTGTTCGGGTCGACGGTAAAGGTGCCGCTACCGGAGGCGCGGGTGGTACTCAGCAGGGCGGCCTGCCAGCTTGCGCTGCCGACGGAGGTATCGCTCCAGGCTGCGATGTGCTGTGTGGCATCAAAGGTCACCAGTTTGCTGACATCGTCGATGGCATCCAGCGCGTGCGGCGTTGGGGTGATGTTGAGCGATGCGCTGTCCTTGTGCCCGGTCGAGTCGGTAATGGTGTAGACAAAGGTATCCGGGGTGCGGATTTTGTCTGCCCCGGTACCGGCTTTCAGGGTGTAGCTGTAGTGACCCTGAGCATCAATGGTCAGTGTGCCGTACAGCCCCTGAATGGTTGTGGTGCCGGTTGCGTTAACCTGCACGCCGTTCACTTCGGTCACCGTGGCGGTCACGCCGGTTGGCAGGATGTCGTCCGCCATCACGTTACCGGTGGTCGAACCGTCGGTGCTGGATACGGTGTAAACGTGATCCTCAAGCACGTTCAGGGTGTAGCCAGTCAGGGCGGTGATCCCCGATGCGGTATTCAGCAGGAACAGATACTGCCCGGCCGGGAGATCCAGCGTTAGCTTGCCGGACGTGCCGCCCAGCAGCGGCGCGGTCAGCCAGCTTTTATCGTAACGATACTGCTGGTAGGTCTGGGTCGCGGCGTTGAACTTATAGACGTAAAGGTCAAACACCGAGCCGATGGCTACCCCGCCAACGCTTGCCTGCAACGTCATGGTGCGGGTGGTGCCCTGATCGACGTTATAGATAATCGGGTTGCTGAGGTTACTTAGCACGTCAAGACTCAGCACGTTGCCCAGACTGACGCCCACCACCGTGAACCCGCCCTGGGATGATGTCCCGTTGTCGATGGCATGAACGCTGGTATCGAAAGTGAAGCTTGTCGCGTCATCTACAGCCGTCGCGTGGGCGACCGTTGCCCCGGAACTGGTGCCGAGTGAGATAACCAACTGGGCGCTGGCGGTTGAGCCGTTGTGCGCAATGGTGTAGGTGAAGTTCTCCGTGCGGCCGTTGGCGCTGGCGCTGGTGGTGGTCAGCGTGTAGGTGTAGGTCCCGTTGGCGCTGATGGTCAAGTCGCCGTACAGACCGTGAACCACGGTGGTGCCGCTGGCATTGATCGCGATGGTCTGGCCCTGCGCGTTCGTCACCTGGGTGACCAGCGTGCCAGACGGCGCGTTGTCGCTGCCGGAGACGGCATCGTTGTCGGTTATCACGTTACCCGCAACGTTCAGGTTGCTGCCAACAATGGTGCCCGCACTGGTTTGCGTGACGTCCACATCGAGGCTGCTGTAAGCCCCTGTTGCCAGCAGGCTGGTATTGTAGGTCAGCACCCGATACTGCCCCTGAGGCAGCCCGGTCAGGTTCAGGGATACGCCGTTCGCCCCGAGGGTCAACAGGTTCAGCGTGCTGCCATCCCCGGAGTCCACCACCGTAGTCCAGACGTTGTTGGTGGCATCCCAGTGCTGCACCACAATCTGCATGGTGTTGAGCAAGCTGAGCACCGCGCCCGTCCCGTAGGCGTTAATACTGATATTGGCCGATGCTCCCGGGTCAATGGTGAAGGTGACCTGCGCGCTGTTGTTCCCCAGCAGCGAGAGCACGTTACCTACCGCGCCCACCAGCAGCAGACCGTAATCGCTGTACTGGGCATCGGTCACTGTCGCCGTGGTGGTGAAGTTCAGCTCGTCGAGGTTATTCGCTGCAGACAGCGGCAGGTTAGGGGCGATAGCCTGCCCCGGCAGTGAAGTGTTACCTGCGGCATCGGTCGCGTTCAGTGTCAGTGTTCCCCCTTCGGTTTGCTTGTTGGCAAAGGTCAGAGAGAAGACACCGCTGGCGTTGGCCGTCGTGGTGTAGGTGGTGCCATCCGGCAGGCGAATGGTGACCGTGCTGCCCGCTTCGGCCTGACCGGTCAGCACGCTGCCATCGGCGTTAAAGGTGCCTGTCGGGATGCCTGGTGCGGTGGTATCCACAACCACGGCAATGCTGCCCGAAACCGGGCCGGTACCCGTGCCGTTGGAGGCGGTTGCTGTGAACGTATGCGCACCTTCGCTCAGAGCGGGCGCGGTAAAGCTCCAGTTGCCGTTTACGTCAGCGGTGACTGTGCCCATCGACACCCCGTTGTTAAACAGGGTCACCGTTGAGCCTGGCTGCGCGGTCCCCGCAAGCGTCGGAGTGGCGTCGTCGGTACTCTGCCCGTTACTCAGCGTGCCTTTCACCGTACCGAAATCATCTGTCACGGTGTTGATGACTGGCGCACCCGGCAGGGTGGTAAACGGTGCGATGACCGGGGAAGAAAGCCCGACGTTGCCCGCTTTATCGGTGGCAAAGGCCAGCAGCGTTTCACCGCTGGTCTGCGCCGGGTTGATGGTGGCGGTAAAGTTGCCGTTACCGTCCGCCGTGGCGGTGCCGAGCACCGTACCGCCGCTGGTGGTGATGGTCACGGTGCTGCCCGCTTCTGCTGTACCCGTTACGCGCGTACCAACGTTAACCACCGCCAGCCCGCCCGGCGCCACTGGCGCAAGGGTATCCACCACAATAGAGGTGACAGGGGATGCGGCACTGGTGTTACCCGCAGCATCCGTGGCGGTAACGGTAAAGTTATGCTGCCCGTCGCTGAGGATGGTGGTGGTCTGTGGCAGGCTCCAGTTGCCGTTGGCATCTGCGGTAACCTGGCCGACAAGCGTAGTGCCATCATAAATTTTCACCACGCTGTTGGCTTCTGCGGTGCCGTTCAGCGCAGGCCGCGTGTCGTTGGTGGGGGTTGAGCTGGTCACTGGCCCGGTGATGCTGCCCACATCGTCCACGATGGAGGTAATGGCTGGCGCGTTCGGTGCGGTCGCATCCACCACCAGGGTGAAGGTGTTTGAATCACCGCTGACGTTGCCTGCCGGATCGCTGGCCGTGGCCCTGAGCGTGTGCGAGCCATCGGTAAGCGGGCTGGTTGGAGTAAAGCTCCAGTTGCCGTTGGTGGCGACAACGCTGCCAAGCAGGGTGCTGCCATCGTAAATACGAACCAGTGAACCCGCTACCGCCGTGCCGCTCAGGGTCGGTTTGTTGTCGTCCGTCAGTTGGCCACTGGTGAGATTGCCAATGTTCGGTCCTGCGTCATCAGCCACGGTAAGGATAACCGGCGGAGCTGGCGGCGTGGTATCGACGGTCAGCTGGAACGGTGCAGACGGGTTGCTGATGTTACCGGCTGCATCTACCGCCCGTGCCGTGAAGCTGTGGGTGGTTTCACTCAGGTTGGCGCTCAGCTGCAACGACCAGTTGCCGTTGATATCGGCGTTAGTCGTGCCGATGAGCGTGCCTCCGTCATAGACGTTGACCGTGGCGAGCGGCTCGCTGGTGCCTTTCAGCAGCGGCTGAGCATCATCGGTGAGCTGCCCGGTGCCCAGTGGCCCCTGAATGGTGCCGAAATCATCCACTGCCTGCGTGATGGCCGGTGCGGCAGGCGGCGTCAGGTCAACCACCAGCACATACGGCGGGGAGGCCGGGCCTACGTTGCCGACCACATCGGTGGCGGTAAAGGTGAAGCTGTGGCTGCCCTCTGTGAGTGCGGCGGGGGTGTAAGCCCACAATCCTGAGCCGTCTGCCGTGACCTGGCCAATTTGCTTGCCATTGTCGTAGACGGTGATCAGGGCATTGCCTTCCGTGGTGCCGTTAAAGGCTGGTGTGGTGTCGTTGGTGGAATCGCCATTGGCCAGGGTCACCGTCGTACCCACGTTGTCGATTACGCTTGCGACTATCGGGGCAACTGGCGCGCTGGTATCTACCGTGAAGGTCACGGTTGTGCTGCCGGTGCTGGTATTCCCGGCCGGGTCGGTGGCGGTGATGACCAGGCTGTGCAACCCGTCGGCCAGATTCGCGGTAGGGGTAAATGTCCAGGTGCCCCCCGCAGTGACCACTGCGGTACCAATTTCGTTTGCGCCATCTTTGATGTGGATGGTGGTGCCGGCATCCCCGGTGCCGCTCAGGGTCGGACGATTGTCATCGGTGCGACCGTTAGCTGCTATTTGCCCGGTAATCGAACCCACATCGTCCAGGACGCCGGTGACGGCAGGTGTGGCCGGAGCGGTGGCATCGACGGTGATGGCGAAAACAGGCGTGGTAGTGGACACGTTGCCCGCATCGTCGTTGGCATAAATGCGCAGGTTATGTACGCCATCAGTCAGGGCCGTGGTTGGGGTGAAACTCCAGACGCCGCCGCTCACAATCGCCGTGCCTATCTGCACGCCGTTATCCAGAATGTGAATGATATTGCCTTCGCTGCCCGTACCGCTCAGGGTCGGCAGGTTGTCGTTGGTCAACTGACCGTTGGTGAGATTGCCCACGCTTCCCTGCACATCGTCATAGACCGTATCCAGCGTTGGCTGTGCGGGCGGTGTGGTAGAGATAGTAATACCGTAGCTGTCCGACACCGTACTCTGGTTGCCCAGCGGATCGGTTGCCACCACCGTGAAGCTGTGCTGACCGTCTGCCAGCGCTTTTGAAGGCGTAAAGGTCCAGTTGCCGTTGACGTCGGCCAGTGCCGTACCCAGCACCGTGCCGTTATCGCTGATGGTCACCGTACTGCCCGCTTCGGCTTTGCCGTTCAGGGTTGGTGTGGTGTCGTTGGTGGACGCGTTCTTGTCGATGCCGCCCATGTACAGCGGAACGTCGTCAGTAATGGTTGTGATCGTCGGTTTATCTGGTGCTGTGGTGTCGATGACCACCATAAATGGCATGGAAGGCAGGCTGGTAATGCCCAGGTGAGTCACGGTAATGGTATAGGTGTGAAGCCCATCCAGCTGAGGGACGGGAGTGAAGGACCATGCCCCATTTGCCACCGCCGTCGCGACGCCAATCGGCAGCCCGTTATCAAAGATGGTGATGATATCGCCCACGCCTGCGGTGCCGCTCAGGGTTGGGGTGTTATCGTTAGTGGATTGCCCGTTGGTCAGCGGCCCGGTGTAAGGCGGAACATTGTCAGTGACTGCATCGATAACCGGAACGCCCACAGAAATCAGATCGATAGTCACGCTGGCGGCGGCGGAGAGATCGCTGGTGGCAGAACCCACCGTGGCCGTGGCGGTAAAGCTGTGTGTGCCCGGGACAAGCGGTGTGGTCAGCTGATAGCTCCAGCTTGTCTGGCTGGCACCCAGTGTGAAGGTGGTCAGGAGCAGCCCGTCCTGGTACAGGTTCACGGTGCTGCCTGCGGCAGCCGTACCGTTCAGCACCGGCAGCGTATCGTCTGAAGTACTGCCTTTCACGTTCCCTACCAGGGTGCCAACATCATCGATAATGGTGTCGATGGTGGGGGGCTGAACGGTGCCGGTGACCTGGTAGCTGGCAGGATCGCTGGTGTTCCCGGCTTTGTCTTCGGCGGTCACGGTCAGGTTATTCCCTGACGTCTGGGGGCTGGTCAGAGTAATGCTGAAGTGGTTGTTGGAATCGGCGGTGCCGGTACCAATCAGGTTGTTGTTGGCATCGCGAATTTCCACCGTAGAGCCTGCTTCAGCCGTACCGGACAGCATGGTGCCCTGCACGTTAATGCTGATATCTGAAGGCTGCGCAGGCACTAAGGTATCTACCGTCACGGTAATCGGCGCACCGCTCGCGCTGACGTTCCCGGCTTCGTCTTTTGCTGTAGTGCTGAAGGTGTGATCGCCCTGGCCCAGCGTCGATGGCTGGAAGTTCCAGTTGCCGTTGATATCAACCGTCGCCGTACCAATCGGACTTTTGGTGCCGTTATAGTCGTCGTAAATGGTGATCACATCACCCGCTGAACCTGTTCCGCTCAGCACCGGGCGCGGATCGTTGGTGGTGCCGTTATTGGCGATAACCCCGGTGAATGCATCCACGTTATCGGTAATGGTCGGAGCCGACGGCGTGGCTGGTGGATCGGTATCAATAATAATGGTCGCCCCGTGCGAGGCGGCGCTCTCATTGCCCGCGCCGTCTTTGTCGGTGGCGGTCAGGGTGATGTTGTAAGTTCCGTTCGGCAATGGCGTTGTAGGCGTCCAGCTCCAGTGGCCGGTATCATCAACCTCGGCGGTGCCCAGCACTGCGTTGCCGTTGTAGATGGTGATCACATCCCCTTTTGTGCCGGTTCCGCTCAGGGTCGGCGTGGTATCGCGGGTTGGCTGCCCTGGTGCGAGTATGACGTCCGTGCCGTCCGGGTTCACGGTGACAACCGGGGTGGACGGGGCATCTGGCGCAATGGTATCCACCACCACGTTAAACGTGCTGGAAGTGGTGGTGTTCCCGGCGGCATTGATGGCGACCGCCGTAATGCTGTGCGACCCTTCGCCAAGCGGCAGAGGCGGCGTAAAACTCCAGTTGCCGGAGGCATCTACCGTTGCGTTGCCCAGGAACTTGCTGCCGTCGTAAATGGCAACGGTGCTACCCACATCCGTTTTCCCTTCGAAAAGGGGCTGGGTGTCATCGGTCGGTTGACCACTGGTGACCGGGCCTTTCACGCTGCCCACATCATCGGTTACGTTATCAATGGTTGGTTTCCCAGGGGCTACCGTTGAAAGGTTAAGCACAAAACTGGTGGCGGTGGTGCTGTGGTTACCCGCAGCATCAACGGCCACAAAACTCAGGTTGTGTGTCCCGGTGACAAAGGCGGAGGCACTGGACGGTGTCCATGTCCATGACCCGTTTGGCGCGACCAGCGCAGTACCTATGATATTGCCGTTTTCCATTACGTTAATGGTTGCGCCAGCCTCCCCGGTGCCGTTAAAGGTTGGGGTGGTGTCGTTGGTGAGCTGCCCGCTGGTGATATTCCCTGTACTGGCCGCAGCATCGTCAATCACCTGGCTGATAACAGGGGCGTTCGGGGCGCTGGTATCGACGGTAATGCTCCAGGTGGCGGACCAGCCGCTCTCCTGGCCTTTGCTGTCTACCGCTTTTGCCGTAATGACGTTCCCGCCTTCTACCAGATGCACATCCGCCGGGAAGCTCCAGGTGCCGTCAGACAAAATCACCGTCGAGCCAATTTTATTGCCGTTGGTGTACAGGTCCAGCGTAGTGCCCGCTTCGCCTTTACCGTAGATGGTAGGGTGGTTGTCGTTTGTGATGCCGCCATTAGCCACGCTGCCGGTGAAGTCAGCCTGGTTATCCGTCACGCCGATTATCTCTGGCGTTTGCGCTGGTGTCGTGTCTGGCGCAACGGTGCTGGCCGGATCGCCGGTATTGCCTGCCGGGTCGGTTGCCCGTGCGGTTAAGGTTTCACCGTTGTTTTGTGCCGGGTTGAGTGTGATTGTAAAGTTACCCTGATCGTCCACCAGCGCCGTTCCCACAGTGCCCGTGCTGTTGGTCACGGTGACGGTGCTGCCCGCTTCAGCTTTACCGGTTAGCTCCGTGCCATCTGCTGAGACATCCAGGTCGGTCGGTGCGGCCGGTGGAGTGGTATCCGGGGCGGTGGCATGGGCCGGCTGGCTGGTATTGTTTGCGCCATCGGTTGCCGTGACGTCCAGCAGCTCACCGTTTTTTTGCGCCGGGGAGATGGTGACGTCGAAATGACCGTTATTGTCGGTGGTTCCCGTACCAATTTGCTGGCCGTTTTCCCCCTTCACGATAATGGTACTGCCCGGCTCGGCTGTGCCGGTAACGTGGTCGCCATCCTGAGATACCGCCACGCCATCAGGAATGGCCGGCGGTGTGGTATCCGGGGCATTCAGGTTTGCCGGGGCACTCGGGTTACCGGCTTCGTCAGTGGCGATTATCGATATTTTTTCACCGTTGGTGAGGGCAGGCGAGAGCGTAAGGGTGAAGTGGCCAGTCCCGTCTGTGGTGGTGGTCCCAATCACCGTTCCGGTGCTGTTTTTGATGGTAATAATACTGCCGGCTTCGGCCGTGCCGGTGACCTGATCCCCCGTGCCGTTAATCTGTGCAACCGGGGTAGCAGGCGGCTGAGTGTCGATAATAAAGTTCAGAGGCCTGGACATCCCGCTGGTGTTCCCGGCGGGATCGGTTTCGGTGAGCGTCAGGGAGTGCGCACCTTCTGAAAGCGTCTTACCTGGCGTAAAGCTCCAGTTACCTTTCGCATCTACCGTCGTTTCGCCAATTTTCACCCCTTTGTCATACAGGGTGATGGTATCGCCCGGGTCACCTTTTCCGCTCAACACGGGCTTGCCGGCATGGGTGTACTGGCCGCTCAGGATCGGAATGGCGCTGGAGCCCGTGCGATCGCTGGCGCTCAGCACGCCGGGTGTTGCGGGTGGAGTGGTATCTATTATCACGGTAAACGATGGGGATGCAGGGCCCGTGTTACCTGCGCTATCGGTGGCTTTTGAGGTAATGCTGTGCGCGCCTTCGCTCAAATCTGAAGAGGGAGTGAATTGCCATTTGCCGTCACTGCCCGCAGTCACGGTGCCGATGGCTTTACCGTTGTCGTAAATTGTCACCTTCGCGCCAGCTTCCGCCACGCCGCTGAAGGTAGGGCGCGTATCATCGGTACTTTGACCGCGAGAGAGCGCCCCCTGAATTGAGCCAACATCATCACTGGCACCGGTGATCGTCGGGGCCGCCGGGGCGGTGGTATCAGGATCGGCCGGGTCTACCGGTGTAGTGGGGTCTGTTGGATCGGTACCAGGGTTTTGCCCGCCATTGCCGCCACTACTGTGACCACCACCACCACCACCGCCGCCACCACCGCCACCTGCGGCAAGGGCAATGCCCCCTGCCGCGGCAACACCGCCAAGTACCCAGGGCCACACGGCGCCACCGGTTGCGGACTCTGTCCCCGCTGCGGCAAGCAGTACATCCGTGGAAGCAATGGACTCGAAGTGCACCACCGCCGGATCATCAACCCACCACAGCAGGCCGCCATCCTCTTCAAGTACCAGCTGGCTAAGTCCTTGCGCATCCGCAACGTAGAAGTTCTTAATGGTGATGGTTTCACCCGAGTGCAGGGTGATAACCAGATCGTTGCTACTGCGGGCAAAGTGGTCGATATCGGAGCGCTCAAGGTGAAGCTTAATGACAGAAGAGTGGGTCAGAGTGACCTGAGTGCCTTCTGTGGTTGACTCCACACCAGTCAGTTTTGAGATGACAGATATTTTGCTCATAGGGTAACGGCTCCCGGCAGCGATACTATTTGGATTAGCAACTCTCTTTTGGTTTCTTCAGAGCGAGCGAGACCCGCCAGTTTGAAGAGTGGCTACGCGCGTGAAACGTATTATTTGATGTCGATGGCGATATTCTCAGTGTTTATTTTCGATAAAACCCTTTTATTAATGTTGTTATTATTTAATTGCCTGTAAAAAGGATATAGCTATAAACAGGCGATTGCGCAAATGTAGCGCCAGCGAATAAACGCAGAATGACAGTGATGATGGTGTGTGATGGCTTTTGTGTTAATTATCAATCGATTATTGTTGTTTTTTGACGATTCTACTCTGAGGTAAAGTGATTAATTTGCGTTAGGGGTATTGATTTTTTGATGCTGGCTTATTTTATTTATATAGTAACTTAACGGTAGCTTAACAGATGTTTAAGCTTCATTATATTAATTGAAGAATATGATATATTATCCATTAAATGATTTAATGGCGTAGTGGCGTGAAAAATATAATCTGCTAGCACTATTTTTATAATCATAATTGGCATGAATATGTATTAAAAATACGCATTATCTGTTGTGGGTATCACCACCCCTTTTCGCTGAAAAAAGTGCACCAGGTGATGAATAAAAAATCCAGGTCACGCGTTAACTGCATGAACACCCACTGTGCATTTATCCTGGAGCAGAACATGAAAACGTTGACCACGACTCGTTACCTGGCCGTTTCAGCACTGGTGCTTTTCCTGCAATCCCCACTTGCGCTGGCAATGGGTAATAATAGTACTGAGAGTAAAACACCTGATTGCCCGTCCGGGCAGGTATACGACAGCGTAAGCCAGAAATGTGTACCGGATAAAACCAGCAGTCTGAGCGATCAGGACAAGACCAACTATGCCTATCATCTGGCAAAAAAAGGGGAGTATCAGGCAGCATTGAACCTGCTCGATACCCTGAAAAACAGCAATACGGCAGAAGCCTGGAACTACCGGGGCTACGCGACGCGTAAGCTTGGCCGCACGGATGAAGGGATTGGCTATTACCAGCGTTCGCTTGCCCTGGAGCCTAACTACGCCAAAGCCCGTGAATACCTGGGCGAAGCCTGGATGGTAAAAGGTCGCCCCGATCTGGCAAAAGAACAGCTGAAAGTTATTGCCGGTATTTGTGGCCAGAACTGCGAAGAGTATCGCGATTTGCAGGCCGCCATTAACGGACATTCTGAGTCCTGAGCCCCGTGGGAGGAGCTAAAAATCACAACCAGTGACGTTCGCCAGCAGCTTGCAGCACACCTGACGCGCCTGTGGCGCTACGGGCTGGTGTTGTCGCGAAATCGTGATATTGCCGAAGAGTTGGTTCAGTCCACCTGCGTGCGTGCGCTCGAAAAGAGCGCGCAGTTTACGCCGGGTACGCGCATCGACAGGTGGCTGTTTTCGATTCTGCATTCAATATGGGTTTCCGATCTGCGTGCGCGTCGTGTCCGGCAGGGGCAGGGCTTTGTGGAAAGCGACGAACTGGAAGCGCCAGATACCCGCGAAAGCAATGATGACAGCCTGCGTTACCGGCAAATTATGCAGCGGGTGAATGCGCTGCCTGAGGCGCAACGGAATACCGTGTTTTTAGTTTATGTTGAAGGGTTTACCTATCAGGAGGCGGCGGACACGTTAGCGGTTCCTGTTGGCACGATCATGAGTCGTTTAGCCACCGCGCGCGCGACGCTGGTGAAGTCGTTTGACCTGCCGCCCACTGCAAAGGAGAAACGCTCTTGAAAACTACCCGTTTTACTCCCCCGTATCACGACGATGCCATTGTCACCTGGCTGGATGGCGAGATGCAGAGCGAGGATGCGCGCCAGTTTGAACAGTATCTGCAACGTGATGAACAGCTTGCCGGGCGCACGGCTGAATTGCGTAAAAGCCATCAGGATTATCAAAGCGCGTTTGCCCCGTTACTTAACGAAGCGCCGCTGGCCCGAATGCAGGAACGGCTGGAGGCACATCTGGCCGCCAATTCGCCGCCGCAGGTAAATGTCAGCCGCCGCGCATTAATTGCAGCATCGCTGAGCTTTTTGGTGCTGGGAACTGGCGTGGGGTATCTGGTGCGAACATCGTCGGGAGAGCGCGACGAGAGTGCGCAGATCCGCGATCTGGAAGCACAATATATGTCGCTTTACAGTACCGAAACGCTGGTGGACGCCGACAGTGCCGCGCCGGTGCTTCAACGTGGTCTGGCCCGCACCGCACAGGATCTGGGGCTACAGCTGGATGAACAGCAGCTGATGCTGCCGGGGGCAGAGCTGAAGATGGTGCGTATTTTACGTTACGAACGCACCTCGATTGCGCAGATTGCCTGGCTTCATCACGACTATGGCCCGATGGCGCTGTGTATTTCCGCCACGGACACGGGGGAGACAACGCCGGTTAAACAGGAAAAACGGCACAGCATGAACCTGGCATGGTGGAATCATCGCGGGCATCAGTATGTGCTGATTGGCCGAAACCCGGCCTCAGAACTCCAGGCAACGGCGCAGGCGCTACTGCGGGTGATTGGCTGACCCGGACAGTGGATGCGCCCCAATATTAATATCGATAGCAATGCGGTCGTCCACAACCATCGCGAAGCGATCCAGACCGAATGCCGAACGCGAGATAGCGGTAGTGGCATGGAGAGTCAGCGATGATGGCGATTGCTCTTCAAGTGTGACGTCCAGAATGACCGGACGACGTATCTCCCGCACGTCCAGAACGCCAAACACCCGAAAATGCCCCTTCTGGAGGATAACGACCCGGTCGCTGATAAACGCGATTGTCGGATAGCGCTCGGCGTCGAAAAACATATTACTTTTGAGCTGCCAGGTGAGAAGGCTGTTGGACGCCATCAGCGTCGCAACCGGGATCGTCACCTGGATCTGGTCATTAAATTCGTTATCAGGATCGAGAGTGACTCTGCCGGTGACGTCTTTCAGCCACGCCTGGGAAAGGATCCCACCAAATGCGCGCCACGACAGCACAATGCCTGTTTTCTGCTGGTCGATGTCATAACGAACGGGTGCCGCAAGCAGCATTGGGCTGAATAAAATAACAATCAACAGGGTGGCAAAACGCGTCATACAAGGCTCTCCATCATTCCGGTATAGTGTTAACGCCTGGAGCAGAGATTTTATTCGGCCCGCAACAACAAACCCGGCACAAAGAGGCCGGGTTTTCTGTCAGGCGATGTGGACGATATCGACGGAGATTTCGATCGCAGGAAGTGTTCCGCGATTCTCGAGCCAGTGCGTTGTGTCGTGATCTTCCGGCCATCCCACGCCGGGGCCGTAATCGGTGGCAATACCGTTTCGGTGATCGGTGATGGTGCCCTGTAAAATGTAGACCGTGCCTGGACGGTCGATATGGTTATGCACAGGCCCGAAAACGCCGCCCGGCGCGATGGTGACCCTGCGCATACGTAACTGACGACCTTCCATGCCAGCAATTTCAGGACCCAGATCAACACTCGTCAACAGCTCGACCGTGACACCGCAGGTTTCTGGTGCCACTTCTTCAATATTCATGTGCGTGTACCTCTCTTCAGGGGATGAAGAATGTGCGGTCTTTACGCTTCAATATTAGCGGTTTCAGGTGGAATGAAAGGGGAAAAGGGTGGGGAAATAAAAAAGGCCGCTCTCGCGACCTTTTCGGACATTATTCAGTGACTTTCTTTTCCAGCTCGGCTGCGCCTTCTTTGGTTTTGTTCCAGCCTTTTTCAGCCCCTTCTTTGGTTGCATCCCAACCTTTTTCGGTGCCTTCTTTGGTTTTATGCCAGGCTTTCTGGGAGTCTTCACTCACCTTACTGGAGAAGTTCTCGCTCTTACCTTCAGCGGCATGTTGCTTTTTCAGCTTAAGCTCTTCGCCTTTGTTCTGCTCTTCGTGCAGCTTTTGCTTCGCGTCGTTGGCATTAGCCGTAGCGGCAGCAACGGTATCGTCGGTGGCATGTGTGGTCGCGGCAAAAACAGGAGAAGCCAGCAGAACGGCAGATAATGCAATAATTGTTTTTTTCATCATTCATCCTCAATTAACATTTTCGTATTATGAGCGTGATTAAGAATGGCATGATGAATGCGGGGAAGGCTTTAGGAAAAAACTGTAAATGGTCAGCGACTTCCCGCGCATTATATTTCAGGGTCTGATTACCCGAGTGTTAAATAACCCATTTCGACCAGCGCTGAGAGCGTCAGGAGAATGAACAGTACAACAACTATTGGCCTGTACATTGTTGATATCCGTCCATATTGATATTTTCGTCTGTGACGAACTCCTCATGCCCCAGCAGCCACTCCTCTTTTAACCAGTCGGTCAGTTGGCTGGAGAATGAAATAATATCGCCGGTCTCGACATCTTTTATACAATATTTACCCAGTACAACCTGGGCGCGTTTATCCCGTATTTTGTGAACTTTTTGCCCCTTTTTGAGGAACACGTTGTTCAGCCGTTTCATGGCCGCAGAGGTCGATACCGCGTACGTTTTCAGCATCGTGTTAGCCTCTTTTTTCGCCGCCGGTAGCAGGATGCGTATCGAGCGTTATCTCATCCAGATACTTGTTGTATAAGGTATTAAATTCCTCTCTTACCTCTGCCGGCATATTCCCCGTCAGAGCGTCTACTGAATGTGTGTGGGTGGTTGCATCCATCATTGCAAACGATTGCGCTATAAAATCAAGGCTTTGAAGTGTAATTTCCATTTTATTCTCTACCCGGTTCCATTATTTATCAGATAAGAATTTTCCCAACATCAGTGATTTTCCACTTGCCGCGCTAAAGAACCTTGATATAAATCAACATAGCTTTTCAGGTTTTTATTATTTATTAATTAAAATATGCTGTTATTTCAGCTGGTGATTATTTCGTTGAGTGATTTGTGTTGTGGTACAGGTATGGCGAGGGAGTGGGCAATACGACACAGGCAGTGTATTTCTGACACTGCCTGCGGGGAACAGCCTTACTTCTTGCTGGCGGATTAAAGCCCGAACGTCTCTTCCAGCTCTCGCATGTCGTTCATGCTTACGCCTTCCGGCTCGAAGCCGCTTGCAAGACACATTAAGTGCAGCTTGGCGCCTTTGTTGGCGACATCGACAAAATCAAAGGCCTGCAACGCATCAATACCGGTGGCAACAGCGCCGTGTTTTTCCCAGATGGCCACATCGTGATGACGCAGCTGCGTGGTTGTGCCATCCGCCATTACCTGACTGCCTGGCATACAGTAAGGGACGATGCCGATACCGCGCGGAACGAAGGCGCGAACTTCAGGGAGCATCTGCCAGCAGGCCTGGGTGTAGGCTTTGCTGTCATGGGCATATTTTGGATGGTGAGAAAGGGCGATAAGCTCAAGTGGATGCGTGTGCACCACGCAGCGGTCAGGGCGACCAGCGCGCTGTTTATCCATGATAATTTCGACATGAGAGATAAATTCGCTGGTGGGTTTGTAATCAGACTGACCGCGACCGCCCCACAGCAGGTGATAACCTTGTGCTTTGTCATCAATACGCAGCACACAACCCGCGAGCGTAGGGTCGCGCAGTTCGCGAATACGTTCCCCGGTTCCCTTCACGAAGAAAATATGGCCTGCACTGTCGGCCGGGAAGGCGCTGCTGCCCCCAACCATTGACAGTGGGCAGTGCGGGAACTGGTCAAGATTGAAGGGTACTTCACCGAAGATATCCGTCAAATCTACCGAGATGTTGCCACCATTACGCTCTGCCCATTCTCGTTGCCACAGGTAGGCGGAGACTTCGATCACTTTTTCTATTTCAGCACGAACGGCCGCGTTCAATTCAACGTTACGCATGACTACCTCTACTGCACCCGAGAGGGTGTTAGTGTTGTGTTATGGACAACTATATAGAGATGGTCGTCATGCCGCCTTTGGCTGTTTGCCATAAATGGCGGAGGGTTGGCAGAAATTTAAAGACGTTGGGGGGGCAGGTGCGTGGGATACCTGCGAAGATGTTGAAGAGATAAATTTCATCTACACCAGCGGCGATATAATTAAGTGTTGAATGGTTTACAGTAATAGTGACCGCTGCGTGAGTTAAGCTGAGGGAATAATGATGCAACGCACCTTTTCGGCATTCTGGATGGCCCTGTTTTTATTCATCGCGCCGCTTCATGCGGAGCCTGGCGTCTATGGTGAACAGCGCATCAGCGGCTGGTGGAATGCGCTGACGGATGATATTTCGCAAACCTGGGAGCAGCCTCAACGTTACGATCTCTACCTGCCATTTTTGAGCTGGCACGCCCGCTTTATGTACGACAAAGAAAAAACGGACAAATACAATGAAATGCCGTGGGGCGGCGGGCTGGGCGTCTCCCGCTATAACGAAGAGGGCAACTGGAGCGCGCTTTTCGCGATGATGTTCAAAGACTCGCACAACGAATGGCAGCCCGCGATGGGCTATGGCTGGGAGAAGGGCTGGTATCTGGATAATGCCAAAGACTTCCGGCTTGGACTCGGTGCCGCTGCGGGGATCACGGCGCGCGATGATTTTGCGAACTATGTGCCTCTGCCGTTTATCTTCCCGCTGTTCTCTGCCGGATATAAGCGCGTTACCGTCCAGTTCACCTATATTCCCGGGACCTATAACAACGGTAACGTGCTCTTTGCCTGGTTGCGCTTAGGCTTTTAAAGGGTGATCACCTTTTTTGCTACGGCGTTAGAAAGCACCAGCATGGAGAACAGCACCGAGGTGACGAAAGTGAGCACGATCAGGGTCAGCTTCATACCGAGAGATGTCACCGGGAACAGCGCCGTCAGCAGGTGAAACACCGAGTAGTGCACAATGTACACGCCGGTCATCGTTTTGCTGATGGCGGCCAGAATGGATTCTTTCAATTCTGCATTGCGGCGAAAGTGCACGCCGTTCGCCGCGATAACCAGCGCAATGATCAGAATGTAGATTTGCGAGCCGGTGAGAATAAAGGCGTTTCTGTCAGCCTTGAACAGAGCAAAAAAGAAGTGGCGCTCGTAAAACCAGGTGAAGAGATAAATAAACGGGATGGCGATAACCGCGGCCCTGACCACATTCCTGCGGCTTATCCACTCGGCGATGTTGGGATCGCAGAAAAGCTGCCCCGTCAGGTAAAACAGTAACCACGTCCACAGGCGGTACTGTGGCGAAAGGGAAAAGACGTGGACGTTCGGATAGAGCGCTGAAAGCAAATCATACCCGTAGGAGAAGAGAAGCAGGCTGGCAATCACGCCGCAGAACAGCGCGCGCCGCTGGCTGAGCCACTCCACCGCCGGATGGAAGGTGTAAATCACGACAAACGCAAACACGAACCACGGCTGGATTAAATACCCGCGCTGATACGGTTCCCACAGGTAGTAGATCGTTATCCAGAACAGAAAGACAATCACCAGGCTTTTAATCTTGCCCAACTGCCAGCGGGTGCCGTGCCGGGACTGGCCGTCGAGATAGCCCGCGACCACAAAAAACAGCGGCGTGGCGATGGTCGAGATAAAGGTTAAAAACCCCAGGATCCAGTGATAGTCATAATCATAATGATCCCAGGTATTGTAGATGGTGAAGAAGGTGACTGCCGTCATACAGCCCAGCGTCTTGATAATGTTCAGGCCTGTCGCATTCATTGTTGTTCCGCTTTGTCCTTACGATGGAAGCACGCATAAATCACGGGAAGTACCAGCAGCGTCAGGATTGTAGCAAACCCAAGTCCGAACATAATCACAACGGCCATGCTCTGGAAGAAAACATCCAGCAGCAGCGGCGCCAGCCCCAGAACGGTGGTAAATGCGGTGAGCAAGATGGGGCGCAGGCGCGAGGTGGCGGCATAAACGATCGCTTCGTGCTGATCTTTATGCGCTTTCTGCTGCTCGATCTCTTCCACCAGTACAATGCCGTTGCGGATCAGCATCCCGCTCAGGCTTAGCAGACCAATCAACGCCATAAAGCCAAACGGAATACCGGTTACCAAGAATCCCGGCGTGACGCCAATCAGCGCCAGCGGCACGGTCAGCCAGATGGCGACGGCGTTTTTCACCGAGCTGAACATCAAAACGGTGATGACAAACATCACCAGGAACCCGATCGGCAGCGTGGTGAAGAGCCCCTGCTGTGCTTCGCTGGAGTTTTCTGCATCACCTCCCCACTCGATGCTGTAGCCGTGGGGCAGGGTGAGGGCGTCAATCTGTGGTTTCACCCGGGCGAGAATGTCGCCTGATGTTTGCTGGCTAAGCGGATCGGGGTCGGTCATAACCGTCAGCACCCGCGAGCGGTCGCGGCGCAGAATAAGCGGATCTTCCCACTCCAGTGAAAAGCGGCTGACGACGTTACTCAGCGGGATATACTGCTGTCGGGTCTGGCTCCAGACCAGCACGTTGTTCAGGTGATTGGCGTCCAGTCGTTCGCTTTCCGGCGGGCGTACCACGACCGGGAGCAGGTCGCTGCCTTCCCGATACAGCCCCGCACGACTGCCGGAAAAATTCATCTCCAGCGCGTTGTCGACGTCCTGCTTATCCACGCCAAGCTCGCGCCCCAGCGCGGCGACATACTGCGGGCGAATCACCTTGCTGCGGTTTTGCCAGTCGTTTCTTACGCTTGCTGTGGCCGGGTCGCGCGCCAGAATATCGTCCACCTGGCTGGCAATCAGGCGTAGTCGGTCAGGATCGGGGCCCTTGATGCGCACCTCAATGGCGCTGTCGCCGGAGGGGCCAAACATCACACGTTTGGTACTGGCGTTGACCTGCGGGTAGTTTCGGGCGATGTACTCATCGACGTGGCGTGTCAGTGCGGAGATGTTGCGCTGGTCATCCATGCGCACCATGATCTGCGCGTAGTTGCTGTACTGCCGCTGTCCGCTGTAGGTCAAAATAAACCGCATACTGCCCTGGCCAATGGTTGAGACGGTGGTTTCTACGCCCGGCTGGCCGTTAATGGTTTTCTCGATATCGCTGGTCATTTTCTCAGTCCACTTGATATCGGTACCGTAGGGTAACCAGAGGTCGACAAAGAAAATCGGCGTATTTGACGACGGGAAAAAGTTTTGCCGCACGGCGCCGAAACCCCAGACTGACGCGGCCAGCAACGCCGCCATCACGATGAGCGTCGGTGCTTTCCAGTGCAGCAGCGTATTAAGCAGGCGCTGGTAAAGGCGGTAGAGGCGTTTGTCGTAAGGGTCTGACTCGTTACTTTTTTCTGGTGTGCTGTCGGTTTTAAACAGCCACCACTTGATTAGCACTGGCGTGATGGTGAGCGCCGAGAACCAGCTCAGCATCAGGGAAATCAGCAGTACCTGGAACAGGGATTTACAGTATTCCCCGGTAGAATCCTGTGACAGCCCGATAGGCGCAAACGCCAGGATGGCGATCACCGTCGCCCCCAGCAGCGGCAGGGCGGAGCGACGGATGATGTAGTTAATGGCGGTCAACAGCGGGGAGCCCTGCTGACGCGCAATCAGCACCCCTTCAACAATCACGATGGCGTTATCCACCAGCATACTGAGGGCGATAATCAGGGCGCCGAGCGAGATGCGCTGCAGTTCAATGCCCCACAGATACATGATAAGCAGCGTGCCGAGCACGTTAAGCGCGAGGGAAAAGGCGATGATGATCCCGCTGCGCACGCCCATAAAGATCAGCAGCACGCCGATGACAATCGCCAGCGCCATCAGGAAGTTAATGATAAAACCGTTAACAGAGTGGCCCACTTCGGCGGCCTGATCGTAGAACAGGTCGATGTGTATCCCTGCCGGTTTTTCCGCCGACATCTGGTTTAGCTTCGCCTCCAGTGCGTGGCCCACGTCGATCACGTTCACGCCGGGAATAAACGAGACGCCCATGGTGACGGCTTTTCTGCCGTTGGCATGATAGATACTGGCGGGCGATTCGTTCAGCCCGCGCGATAGCGTGGCGATATCCCGCAGCCGCGTCGCCGCCCCGGTGCCGGAAGGGGTGATGATGAGATCCGCCAGCTCGTCAAGATTTTCGAACTCACCGGTCGGATGCAGGCGAATGGATTCTGTTCCGGAGCTGATTTCTCCGGCGCTGGAAACGACGTTAAGCCTGCTGAGCAGGGCGGAAAGCTGGTTCAGCGTAATGCCGCGCGCGGCCATTTTAGTCAGGGAGATATCGATGTTGACCTGCTGGCTGATGGCCCCACCGATGGCAACCTTACCGACGCCGGGGACCAGAATCAGTTCGCGACGCAGCTGTTCGGCATATCTCACCAGTTCAGGATTACTGAATTCATCCCCGGAAATCGCGAAGAAAAAGCCGAACACGTCGCCGAAATCATCATTCACGAAGGGCGTAACGACGCCGGGCGGGAACTGACGCGAAGCATCGCCCACGCGACGGCGCAGTTCGTCCCAGATTTGCGGCAGTTCGTTCGAATGATAGCGTGAGGCAATGTTCACGGTGATTTGCGACAGACCGTTTGAAGAGATGGAGCTGACATTGTCCAGATAAGGCAACTGCTGAAGGGCATTCTCCAGCGGCAGCGTAACCTCCTCTTCAACCTGCTGAGCAGAGGCGCCGGGATAGTGGGTGATGACCACGGCAGTTTTGATGGTAAAGGCGGGATCTTCCAGTCTGCCGATGTTGAGCAGGGCGAAAATGCCCCCCACACCCAGCAGCAGGATCGTCAGCCAGACGCGAATGGGGTTATTGATAAACTGACGAGAGATATCCATTACAGTCCCCGTTCACGCGTCCAGATACGCACCGGCTGGTTAGCATGAAGCTCACCAACACCTGCAGCCACCACGCGCTCACCGGCCTTAAGCCCGCTGGTGATCACCACACCTTCTGCGGTCACTTGCCCCACGCTGACCTTGCGGTCTTCAAGATGGAGTGCGTCACCTTCCCCGGCCACCACCCAGACGTGCGGTTCATTGCGTGGGCTGTTGTCCGGGTTAAAGACCGCTTCAACCGGTATGACCAGCGCCTGAGCGCCCGCGCCAGCCGGGAGGTTGGTTAAATTGATAGTCACCGTACCGCTTACGCCTCCCACGGCGGGAAAATCATCCGGGCGCGGCATGGTGAGTATCACCTGCCAGGTCAGGGTGTTGCTGTCGCTGCTGCCCGAATGCTCTTTGTAGACAGCGGTAAACTCCCGATCCGGGAAGGCGTTAATTCTCACCACGGGACGATACTGCGCGTTACGGATATCAAAGGTTTTGAACAGGTTCTCAGGAATACTAAACACCACGTCCAGCAGGTCGGTGCGGGTCAGGGTCGCAATGGGCTGACCGGCAGACACCACCTGATGGTTTCGCACATGCACGCTGGCCGCCGTTCCGCTGAAGGGGGCGACGAGCGTCATCTGATTCAGCTCTTCACGGGCAATCTGCAACGACGCATTCGCCGAATCGCGGTTCGCGCGCTGCACGTCCATTTCGGCTTTCGAAATCGCCTGGCGACCTGCCAGCGTCTGGAAGCGATCGAATTGCCTCTGGGCCAGCGTCGCGGCCGTTTGTCTGTCGTTAACACGCTGCTGGGCTTCACGGGCATTCAGTCTGGCAAGCTGTTGCCCCTGTTTGATGGTTGCGCCCTGACGTATATCGAGCGCTTCAATTTGACCTGCGCGCTTGAAGGAAAGGTCTGTTGCATCACCCGATTCTATGCGGGCGGGGAAAACACGCTGCTGGGCATGACCGGGGACGGTCACCTCCGCCACTTTTACCATTCGCGGCAGGGGAGAAGCTTGCTCGTGTTTCGGGTCGCACGCCGTGAGCGTTAACATAATGAATGGTAAAAGAGAGAGGTAGCGGTTCACTGTATTCCCCTAATAAATAACTGTTTTATTTATTCCGTAGCAAGGGCAGGGGGTGACACTATTCTGCCAGAACAGTGACAACCATATAGGTAAATAGGCCAATTGCCGTGCTGGCAATAATGGCAAGTGCGATAAACAAACCAAGACGGAAAAGGCTTAAACCGTACATTCATTCCTCCATGCGCCGTAAGGAGCGTCTTTCTATGAGCATAGTTGGAGAAAAGACAAATGTTAATTAACCAATATCAGTGGGTAAGCGTTTAACCTGATATTCCTGTGCTACGTTTAATATCATTCATCTCTTTTTCCCGTTGCTGGCATTAAGGGTAACCCCCTGCATTTAATGCGTTTTATTGCTTCTCTCACTACCGTGTTGGTTATAAAAAGGATGCTCGATATGTATAAAAATATTCTGGTTCCGGTGGATGTTTACGAGACTGGCCTGGCGGATAAAGCGTTGCACCATGCACAGTTTCTGGCGCAAAGCGCGTCGGGTGACATTCATTTGCTGCACGTCATGCCCAGGTTTTCAGCCGAACTGACGCGTGGTTTTATTTCAGATGCGCGCAAGATGGATGAATATATGATTAATAATTCGAAAGAAAAACTGTCTGACCTGGTCAAAAAACTGAATCTGCCAGAAGAACGTATTCATCTCCATGTCCGTAGCGGGAATGTTCGCGATGAGGTTATTAAGCTTGCGGATGAACTTGCTGCCGGGGCAATTATTATCGGTTCTCGAAACCCCAATATTCAAACCCATCTGTTAGGGTCAGAGGCGGCAAGTATTGTGCGTTACGCACATGTTCCTGTTTTCGTTATTCGTTAATGACATGAAAGCAAGGTGATTTCTGAAAAGAACCTGAGGAAGGAACGATGAAAACAGGAAAACCTGAACGACCTTATTATCAACAAACTGTTGACGACACCCTGGCGAATATCAACTCCACCGCGGAGGGGCTGAGCAGCACTGAGGCATCGGCCCGACTCCAGCAGTATGGTGAGAATGCGTTACCGCAGAAAAAGGGCAAGCCCGCATGGCTGCGCTTCCTGGCCCATTTTAACGATGTGCTGATTTACGTTCTGCTGGTGGCTGCGCTACTCAAGCTCTTTATGGGCCAGTGGGTAGATATGTTTGTCATCCTCGGGGTGGCCATCATTAACGCGCTGATTGGCCATATTCAGGAGAGCAATGCAGAAAAATCGCTGCAAAGTATTCGCAATATGCTCTCCAGCGAAGCCGTGGTGGTGCGACAAGGTAATCATGAAACGATCCCCACCACGGCGTTGGTCCCGGGCGACATCGTAGTGATCCGCGCCGGGGATCGTATTCCTGCGGATTTGCGTGTGATTGAAGCGCATAACCTTCGCGTGGAGGAGGCCATTCTGACCGGCGAATCCACCGTTGTTGAGAAAAACAGCGATGCGTTAAGCGGGGAACTGCCTTTAGGTGACCGGTATAACTTGCTCTATTCCGGCACCACCGTAAGCTCCGGCGGCGGGAAAGGCGTGGTGGTGGCGACCGGGGGCGAAACCGAGCTTGGCCATATCAACCAGATGATGTCCGATATCGAAAAACACCGTACGCCGCTGATGGTGCAGATGGATAAGCTCGGTAAGACCATCTTCATCACTATCCTGGTGATGATGGTGGCGCTGTTTGTCTTCAGTCTTCTGTTCCGGGATATGCCGGTTTCCGAGCTGGTGCTGTCGCTCATCAGCCTCGCCGTTGCCGCGGTGCCGGAAGGCCTGCCGGCCATCATTTCCATCATTCTTTCTCTCGGCGTACAGGCCATGGCGCGTCGCAAGGCCATCATTCGTAAGCTGCCTACGGTGGAAACGCTGGGCGCGATGACGGTCATCTGCTCGGATAAAACCGGCACCCTGACCATGAATGAAATGACGGTCAAAGCGGTGATTACCGCTGACACAACTTATCGCGTGGAGGGCGACAGTTACGAACCGGTGGGGAATATTCACCCCGTTGATGACCCGACGCCCGTCAGCGTAACGCAGGGGTCGTTACTGGAACGCTATCTGCGCACCATTGACCTCTGTAACGACAGTCAGTTGATCAAAGACGAGCAGGGGCTGTGGAAAATCACCGGGGGGCCGACCGAGGGCGCGCTGAAGGTGCTGGCGGCGAAAATCCCGATTCCACCGCTCGATACCGAAATGCGCAGTAAAATCCCGTTTGATTCGCAGTATAAATACATGTCCACGTTGTACCGTCTTGGCGATGAAGAGGTGATTCTGATTACCGGCGCGCCGGACGTCCTGTTCCGCCTCTGTCAGTTCCAGCAGACGAATGACGGACTGCAGCCGTTTGATCTTCCTTACTGGGAAGGGAAGATTGAAGAGTATGCCCGTGAGGGGCTGCGCATGGTGGCTGCGGCCTGGAAACCCGCCCGCGACGGTCAACGAGAGCTGGATCATCCGGATTTGCAGGATGGGGTGATCCTGCTTGGGGTTGCCGGAATGATGGATCCGCCGCGTCCGGAGGCCATTACCGCCATTGCCGACTGCCTGCAGGCGGGGATCCGCGTGAAGATGATCACCGGCGACCACCCGCAAACGGCAATGAGCATTGGGCAAATGTTGGGGATTGGTAACGCCGCTAGCGCCATCACCGGACGTGAGCTGGAGGCGATGGACGATCGTCAGCTGAGCGACGCCGCGCAGCGGTACGATATTTTTGCCCGAACCAGCCCGGAGGATAAATTCCGCCTTGTGCAGGCCCTGCAAAGTAAACAGGAAGTGGTGGGCATGACCGGGGATGGCGTCAATGATGCCCCGGCGCTCAAGCGGGCGGACGTGGGTATCGCCATGGGGATTAAGGGGACGGAAGTCACCAAGGAAGCCGCCGACATGGTGTTAACGGATGACAACTTTGCCACCATTGCCCGTGCGGTACATGAGGGACGGCGGGTTTACGATAACCTGAAAAAGACCATTCTGTTCGTTATCCCCAGTAACATCGCACAGGCTCTGCTGATCATTATTGCGCTGCTGGCGGGGAACCTGATCCCGCTGACGCCGGTCCTGATCCTGTGGATGAACATGGCGACGTCGGCAACACTGTCGTTTGGCCTGGCGTTTGAAGCAGGCGAGAAGGACATCATGACCCGCCCACCGCGCAAGGCGAATCTCCACGTCATGGACGGCTATGCCATCTGGCGCGTGGTGTTTGTCGGTCTGCTGATTGCCATCAGCGCCTTCGTGCTGGAAGCCTGGCTACAGCCCCGCGGTTACTCAGCTGAGTTTATCCGTACCGTGCTGCTGCAAACCCTGGTGACCGCGCAGTGGTTCTACATGCTTAACTGCCGCGTGAATGACGGCTTCTCACTGAGTAAAGGCCTGCTGGAGAATAAAGGGATTTGGATCGTGAGCGGCGTACTGTTAGCGCTACAGCTTCTTATCATTTACGCACCGTTCATGCAGATGCTGTTTGGCACTGAAGCGCTGCCGTTCCGGTATTGGGTTATAACGTTCAGTATTGGATTCGTTCTGTTTTTGATTGTTGAAATGGAAAAACAATTAACGAAACGATGGAGAGTTGTAGAACGCTAAAACGTATATCACCACGCAGGTGGATGTAAAACATTACATCCACCTGCTATCACAAACGACTTTAAAGTTCTTTGAAATGTAAAACGTTTTCTCTTTAAGAGCCTAATCATGAATGCTAAATATGAGAATAAAATCAAACCAGATATACGTCATTATTTATGCGGGGCGGCATGTATCGCGACATTCACTTGTCAGGCAGATGACATAAATCTTTATTCGTTAAATACAGGGTCTTATGTTTACCATTTAACGCATAATCATGGGCAATATACAGAGCATTTTGACAACAAATTTATATCGGTAGAACGAAAATTTTCAGAACAATCAGAATATAGTTATATTCTCGGTACGATGAATAATAGCTTTAATGACAGATGCTTAGCGGCTGGCGTCAGAAAAGATTGGGCGTATCTTGGCGATGGACTGGTTTTTAAGGGGATATATGGGTATGTAGGTGAGTTTTTCTTTGATGCCTTTAGCGATTGTGGTGACCATGGTTCTTATCATGATTTTAAAAAAGTGACTGGAGTTGGTTTTTCACCTTATATTTATCATGGGTTTCAGTATAATTTCACATCATATTTTGGTATGGATGTTGGTTTAATAATACCTTCGGTGTTTGTTATTACTGTACAGTGGAGCTTTAGATAAAATTTTTAGAAAATGCTCTCAGCAGTATGCTTATTTGGCATAAAGTTATGTTGTCTTCTAAAAGCGCCAATTCCCCCGCATAGCTCCCCCTCGGTTCCGAAGGGAGATAACCTACTGATTCATCTTAGCGGAATTCGTTCTGATACTGTTCTGATCATTACATATGCCTGTAGGACTACCGCGTAGTAATTTCGTTACTTTATGCCATGCTAAATGTCAGATTAATTGATCTATTTCGACGAAGAAATTTTCCTCTGAATGGCTGAAAGGTTCGGATTTAATGCGTTGACTTCAGACTTTGCGGGACAAATTGAGGGCACAAAAAAGCCCGCAGGGCTTGCGCCATGCGGGCTCTTAGGACTTCATCGGATGACTCTGGTAATCACCGATGGAGAATTTTGGGCTGGCGTCCCTGTGCTTTATATCTTAATAATATGATTTTTATTGTTATTTTTGTGCCTTGATTCATTAAGGGTTCAATAAAGGGTCCTAAGAAACGTCAGCACAGATTTTACTTATTCCAGAGCCAAAATCTTAGATACTACTAACGTTGAGGAGTTGAACTCACGAAACATAGCCTTTCTGTTCCGGAGGCTATTTCCCATATGCAAGATCTTACCTCTAACTTAGTCCTCTCAAAGTGCTAAACAAGAATTATAAAGGGGGATGGTACGGAATTAAATCATAAATAACTTATCTAATTGATAATTAAGTATTTATTAAAAAATCTTACATGGGCCAAAAAAATAGCATTTTTTGCAAAAGTCCTCCTAAGCCTATGCTGGCTTGCTTTCAAAACACCCTTCATAAATCTGACTAAAAAAGCACCATCTCTTGAACAATTCGTGCTTTTTGATAGTTGATCGCCATAAGCGATCTGAGGATACTGCATCCATCAAAACAACAATGGAGAAATGTATGACAGAAAGAAAAAGATTTATCCGTATGCCTGAAGTGTTGGAAAGAACCGGATTTTGTAAAGCTTGGATTTATCGATTGATTAGTCGTGGTCAATTCCCTGCACCTATAAAACTAGGTGATCGAGCAATAAGGTTCGTAGAAAGCGAAGTCGATGAATGGATCGACCAAATGATTTACGCATCTCGTAATAAAGCAGCATGATAATGTTTTTATAAATGAAGTTAGGAGGCTATAAGTAATAAAAATATAGACCTGTGTTTAAAAATAACGATCCCTTTAATAATAATACATGAAAGTGTAGGGGGATATTTACTTAAAAAATAAATAAGGAAAAAAAGATGAAAAAAGAAAATAAACATGCAAGTCAAACTTCAGCGGATTTAGCTGCATTACTGGAATATTCTCGTTTTACGAAGAGAACTCTAACAAAGCCTTCCAGCGAAGTTTTTGATTTATTTACTGATAAATATTATATGGAAACAGTTTATGATGACATTCTTAAAAAAACAAAGAAGAGTATTGATAAAAGCCAACATAAGTATATTGATTTTGAAAAAGTTAGAATGGATATAATGTGCATGCACACACAAGTTATTATGATTTCCTATATGTAAAATAAGGCAGCTCGATTTGATTTGTGGGCGTTTAGGGCCATTTATGAAAAATGAGTTCATATCAAACTAAAGGTCAGATATATATCTGGCCTTCATTTATTTCAGAATCAATAATGATTGTGTAAAATATTTTTATATTTCTATTGACTAATTAGATAGAAGATCTATAAAAAGAAAAGATACAAAAAAAGCCAGATGTTAAATCTGACTTTTAAAGGACTTAAAAAGTTTTCGCTGACTTTTTTAAGTCTTGTAATCAGTTATACGAGAACGTGATTACAAATATAAATAAAGTATTATCTAATCAACTTATATTTGTCAAATCTAAATCCCAGCTTTTTACAAGTCTTTTAAATACCCTTTCCAGAATCCTTTTTAATCCTCAAAAGCAATAACGTTAAAACCTGTTGTATCAGGTATAAGAATACGAAGGTCCCTCAAGTGATGGTGAATCTTATAGTTATTGCGACAGCGGTTAACCGGGAGCGATGTTGTCAGCCTGAATCGCCTTACCTAAAATTTATAAAGCGTTATAGCTTCTTTAGTAAAACGAGAAGTGCTTAAAAGATCATGGTAGGGTTTGCGCGGGTCGCGGGGGGGAGTATCAGATTGGAAACGGTCTGAATACTTTTTGAGTAATCAAAGCGCAATGAGCATTCTTTTTTCCTTTCTCTATCTCTTTAGCGATTTTCATTTTTCGCACGGGGGGAGGGGGGGGAATGCTCCAAGAAAAACTAAGTTTTCCTAACGGAAAACTACTACGACTGAAAGTCGCCATCTAAAACCCGAAAACTTTAAAATTTAAATTTCTAGTACTACTGTACGAAAAATATTAAAATGTTATTTCTTATATGATAAAGTTAATTAAAGTTATTTTTTAAGGATTCAAAGATGGCAGGAAAAAGACAGCATTTTATCCCTAGATTCTTACAGCGTGGATTTTCATTAGAGAAAGAAGGAAAGTTTTTTTCTTGCTTATGTAAAAAAGAGTTTATAAAAGAAAATATAGTAATTGAAAATATTGGTTTGGAAAATAAATTTTATACTCTCGATGGCGATTCGTCAATTGATGACAAAATAACTGAAAAGGAAACTTATATTTATTCAAAAATCGTCCGTGAGTTAGTTAATGGTACATTTAACATGGATGATATAGGAAGTTTGTCTGACTTTGTCTTTCATATGGAAATCAGAACTAAAAATTTACGTTCTAACTTTACCAGTACTGCATCTCATCTAATAGACCAGATGCGAATAAGGCTTTTAAGCAAAGATGCTTTGTCTAGATATTTAAATAAAAATGTCATTTCTGATCCATCAAAATTTGATAGGTTGATTAATAGACAGCTTAATGAGTTAAATGTTCCACAAGTTTTGCACCCACATATTAAGGGTGTTTTGATTAATAACGTTCATGCTTGGCTTCCCGACATAGCAAATAAACTTTCATTGCAACTTATTCCTTTATTCGAAAATATGGTTTTATCCGGTATTCCTGAGGCCGCTAAAAAAGGACATTTAAAAGGACTTGAGTTGGATGAAAGTTTGAAAATTGAAGAGTATAAGAAGCTAACTTATAAAGTAATAAGTGTTGAGCAATCATTGATATTAGGGGATTGTCTCGTGATTTTTGAAGTTGATGGGGATCGTAGATTTAAACCATTCCATGAAAAAGATGATGATTTAAAAGCAGTATATATGCCAATTAATTCACATTCTATATTGTATGGCGCAAAATATCTTGATGACAACCCAAATATTGAAAATATAAACGATATAATAGCACAATGTTCAACTGATTTTTTTATTTGCAAGGAGCCTATTCATAATATGAATGAACTTCAAAAAATGATTGGTGTTAATTCTTATCTTTTGTCTGATGAATTTATTGATGAAATGTTGAGTGATTTAATTGGTGATGATATTTTGTTAAGTCATTAAAAAGTATAAAATTGATGTTTAATTTATAATGTATCCATAGAGCCATATAAATATAAAAAGCGATATTTATCATAAAATTAAAAATACGTCATTCTAAATTTTACTTCAAAATAATGATCGATAAAAAAGATCAATATATAGATATTGATAGTTTTTATCTATTGATGTGGCCTTATCGATCGGCATTTAATTGGTTTTGACGATCGATTAATTGATTATGATAGTTTTAATCTATTGTATGTTTTTTTTCGATCGGTACAAACGATATGACGAACTATGAAAATAATTGAATTCTAAGATGTTTACAGGCCAAGCGGTGGTCTGTGTCTCATCAGTGAAGGAAAAGGTATGCGTAAACTTATGATGGTGGCAGGTTTGGTGACGCTATTGTCTGGTTGTGGTGATGATGGCATCTATGGCAGCTACGTTAATCAGCAATACGGTGTCAGGCTTGATGTTCAGAAAGATGTGATCAAGTTCAGAAATGGCGTTTTTACTGTTAAAAGCTGGGATGAAAGCAAGAAACCCATCTATATAGCCAAAACGCAAAACAAAGATCTTGGCTCTTGGACTTTTAAAATCGAAAAGGTCAAAGATGGCGTCGTTTACCAAGGTGCGGTTTTTAAGAAGGATTAAGTGATGGAACAAAATATTATTCAGTGTCCTTTTTGTTATAAAGAAAGTCAAAAAGGTGTTCATGTATGCACCGGATGTCAGGCATCCGTGCTATATGGAACATATCCCGGTTGGTATGCGGCGGTGATCATCCTGATAGCTTTTGGTCTGTCAGCGCTCATTGGAATGTCTGCAGGTATGGCAGGAGCTACTATAAGCTTACCAATAATAGCTATTGTCGGTTTTGTCGTGGGTAAAGCTATTTTCTCAGATAACATTATATTCAGAAGAAGAATGTAAGTCAGTCTTGTCTGTCAGGGTGATGCTCCACTACGTGAAACATCACCCATATAAATTTTATCTCCTCCCCTATGTCATCAAGCACTAAATCGGAACCCACTTTGTGGGACCCCACGATTTAGCACTTGACGATTTGACCCTTACGCACAGCTACCGATCAAGACAATATATTATTTACCCTATATTTTACTTGCATTTTATTCGTCGTGCAGTGTATTTATTTATGTAGCCGCTATTGACTAGATATTATTATCGGTTATTTATTTAAATATAGGTGTAGTTCAGCTTTGTTCTTTCGTTTTTTCGGAAACTGAGGCAAGGTGTAATAGCGTATCCGCTATTTTACCCAATCCTATCGGATTGCCTTGTCTCGTTTCACTCGCAAGGTTGAAAAAGATCTACCCTTCCGCCTGATCACCCTATCAAGGGTTGGCGATAAACCATAGTTAGTTTTACATTGGATATTATAAATATAGGAGAAATAAATATGATGTTTATGTCTGTAGTAATGGTAATACTTTGTATTATGTTAGGCGGTTTTATGATTAGAAGCTGTACAGGAAAAACTAACTCTTCAAGCGAAGCAAAACAAGCAATATCAGATGTTAAAAAAATAATAGATAAAAAAGCACTGATCAAATATAAGAGGAGTAATAAGATATGACTGAAGATGACATAGAAAAACAAATGAGTTTAAAAATGAAGTTTGAGTTATTAGCAAGGTTTTTTTATTACATAGAACAAGACAAAGACATACCTTTTAGTGAAATAAATAGTGATGAAAGAAGGCTATGTTATTTCGTGTCTCATAGATATATACAAGAAAATAAAGCTGATGACCTTCTAAAATCGTTGATTGATGAAAATGATGAAGACTATATAAAAGCAATAAGAGATTATATGTTTACAGGTGGATAATAAAATATGGATACAGACAGAAAAAGAGGTCGTATAGAATTAAATCACGAAGAACGCAGAGATATATCTATACAGTTCAGAGTAAACAAAGCAGAGTTTGAATATTTAAAATCATTAGTGGAAGCATCAGGGCTTGAAAGAGGTTATTACATTAGAAAAGAGATTTTAAACTCTGAACCCGTTGTTAAAAGAAAGATGCCAAAAGTTAATCAAAAAACATATATGCAGCTTTCAGCGATAGGTAATAATATAAATCAGGCTGTTAAAAAGTTAAATGGCAATGAGTATTTTGATAAAAATGAAGTTGATAAGCTTAACTTTAATATAAAACAAGTCAGCAGAAGAATAATAGAAGTGAATAAGGATTTGGATTATATATGAAAGGAAACGTAGCCAAGACGGGCAAGTCTTTTAAAAATAGGGTTGATTATATATTAAAAGATGATCACAGCTTTATTTGTAGCAATATGTCAGCAGATAAAAATAACGTTAGTGATTTAACTGATGAGTTTAAAGCTGTAAGCAGTTTTAGACCTGATATAAATAAACCAACTTTTCATGCGTTTTTATCTCTTCCAAAAGATGAGATGCTCACAGATGAACAATGGCAAGAGATAGCAAAAGACTATTTGAGAGAAATGAATATCGATATAGACAAACATCAATATATTTGTGTGCGTCATAAAGATACTGATAAAGACCATATCCATATAGTAGCGAATCGCGTCGGCCTTGATGGTTCTGTATGGCACGGTCAGCACTCAGCATTTAATACAATAGCAGCTTGTGAACGTTTAGAAGTAAAGCACGGCTTAACCATTACACAGGGGCTTAAAGGTCAAAAATCAGACGTGTCAGCACCAACCAAGAACGAGATCGAGCAAGCTCTTCGTACAGGTGAAAAACCAGCTCGTATCGTGCTACAGAACGCCTTACAGGCGGCTATGACAGGAAAACCTCACTTAGAGACGTTCGTAGAACGTCTGCAGGCCGTAGGCATTGAACCAAGGTTCAATGTTGCCAGAACTGGCAACGTGGCGGGGGTTTCATTCAGTGTAAATGACATAGCGTTTAAGGGATCTTCTTTAGGCAAAAAATTTAGCTGGAACACTATTAAAAAAAAGGTGAAATATGACAAAAATAGAGATGATGAACTCGTTAGAAGTTTCTCAGCAAGAAAAGATGATGAACCAAATAGTATTGAACGATCACTTATTGAACCAAATATCAATGACAGTAGAGCCACTGACCGAATCGATGATGATATTATCAGAATCAGTCAGCACAGCATTGAATCAGACACAGCAGACACTAACAAGGCTGAACAACTCGTTAGAAACAACAACAACAGCTTTAAACTCAGCGAAAAATATATTAGACCAACAAGCCCTAAAGTTAGAAGAACAACACAAAAAGCTGCACAAATACTCAACAGAGTTAAAAAACAATACAATAAAGAATCAATCAAAACTTATACTAAAAGTAGCCTCAATAGTTGGAGTCCTAAATTTAGCAGCGGTTCTATCAGTAGGATACTTGATCATGCAGAAACAGCCAACGCAGCCACAAATAAATTTAGACGCAAGAGCGGTAGCCGTTTCAATAGCAGAGCAACTAAGATCGAAGAGATAAGAGAAAGGTTCAATATAAAAAAACCTTTGATACAGGCAAAAAATAAAGAAAAACCAATTGAAGAAGATATAAAGAAAAAGCCATCTTCTATGGTTGATTATGAAAATAGATTTAAACATAAGTTAAAAGAAAGCCTTAAAAAAGAACAGATGAAATTATATGTTGAAGAGGTAAGTAAAATAGAGAACAACCGATTTAAGACAAAATAAAAGAGGCGTCAAACCTCTTTTATAATGTCGCATTGGTAGTGTAATTTTTGTTCTACTTCTTTAATTTATTTATTGTTTCCCTTCCGTATTTTTTTTCCATTGCAGCTACAAATGAAGGTTCAATGTAATGTGCAAAAGCTAACAAGCCCTTCAATTTGTCCACGGCTTCCTGATCTAATTTATCATAAGAAAAACGATGTATTGCTGATGATATTAATCTTTTTCTTTCTCGCCCAAGTGATATGTTATCATTGTTCGAGATTGTTATACCCGTAATATGTCGATTATGAGCTTTCGAAGAAAAAATAGTTTTATCATTATTTAAAGAGATAGAGTCTTTGAAAAGATCGATTAAAACTTGTCTTATTAAATTATCAAACCCAATAAGTGTATTCTTTATATTGGTCGAAAATGTCATATCATCAGCATATCTTGTGAATGTTATCTCTCTTTTCAGACACTCTGTTTCAATAATTTTGTCAAATGAGTACATTATTACATTGGAGATAAACGGTGAGCTGGGTGCTCCAACACTCAATTTTAAACTTGATTTCCTATGCTCACGATAGAACAAACAGTTTGATATAATAGAAGCATTGTCTTTATCAAAATCAATGTGGTTTCTTTTACATTCAGCAAAAAATATTTCAGGTGTTAACGAGTTAAAAAAGTTGGATAAATCCAGTTTTAACAAATAACTATTTTTTGAGTGAATGAGCGCATTTTCTTTAATTCCTCGCCCAGATCTATAAGCATAAGCGCAATCATGTACAGGCAGTATATCAGATAGTTCTTTAATAATAATCCGTTGAATGAATTTCAGTTCCTTTGAAGGATGCGCAATTTTACGCTTTTCATCAGAGTTTCTTTTGTTTATTTCATAAATCTTGTATCTATAAGGAGCTGTGGCAATAAAAATATTAATGAGATCATCACTTAAAAAAAGTGTGCTTTGTAAAAGCTTGCGTAATGATTTTAGATTATTGGTCATTTTCTTCACCATACTTGGCTAATACACTAAGGCGCCGTTGTTCTTTATCCTTTAAATTAAAGGCGAGTTCTTGCTTTAAATTTATTTTATTTTTTGTTTTGTCGAATTGTTTTTTATCTGAATAAGAGCCAAATTTTATATAGTTATCATTAGCCAGTTTCTTTGGGGGGAAGAAATATGCATTTGAACTTCTTTTCTTTTTTTGTATTAGCTCTAATGTGAGTAGTAGGTAGATTAATTGAGAAAGACGTTTTTGCGGAATCTTAATTTGAAAAGACAAAAGAACTGATTCAATTTCAGAGATTTGAACAGGAAAGCAGATATTTATTATCTCAAGTATAAGCATACATAAATGACCGTCATCATTTTTCCTGAATTTTTCAATCTTATTTTTACTGTTAACTCTTGAAAGAATATCTTCGCAAATTTCGCCCCACACTGATTTGTCAAACTTTCCCTTTTCGGCATCATATGGGTATGTGAGTACTGCTTCATTTACATAAGTGGATATTCTTTTTAGTGGCCCTAAAAAAATAAATGAGTCTTCGCTCTCAACATGATCTTCTGGTGCAATAACACAAATTTTATCATATAAGTTTTCGAAAGAAGAAAATATCCCTAACTCAACTAATGATCCGGGGCTTTCGAGAAATAGAAGAACTTGTGATGATATTTTTGCGATGTCGTGCTCGAAATGAAGCAAATCATCATACTGACCTGACTCAATATAGTCTTTGAAAGATTCAGCCATTCTTAGGCAATTATGAAACTCTTCATGTTCAGTAGCTGTATAAGCGTATAGCTGTCCGCGCATACTTGTAGGAATGGGTTGTTTTACATCTACAAGCCCACCACAAACAAATATCAAATTTAGGCTGTTATTAATGACAGTAAAATTTTCAACTTCAAGATTTTTAAATGTATCTTTTATAATTTGTTCGTACATCTAATTGTCCAAATAAAAAAAGAGACCTAAGTCTCTTTTTAACTCTTTACTAAAGGATGCGGCGGATGCAAATCGGCCGATCGTGTGAGTGAGCGAGCAGGATCGGCCGATTTGCATCTGACGCAACCCTAAATCTAAACAATAAGTTAGTGTCTGGCGAAACGCCCGACAAGGCTATTAAACTAAAGCCCATACGCTAAAGAGTTCTTTTTTTATAGCATGATGAGTGGCGATGTTCAAACTTTTTTGCCTAACAGAACGACTAAGTGACAGGCATCCCCTTCCTAACTAGCCCCTTTGTCTGTAAAGACCTTAGCCTTAGATGTTTAGGATGTCATACCAAGAGGTGTAATCCGTCATGCAGCAATGGCCTTAAGTTTTTGCGCTTGAACGTAATCTCCCCACCACTGCATCAGCTCTGTTCTTTCAGCAAGATACTCAGCACGATTGTAAGCGGCTATGATTTCGTTGTTCTTAGTATGAGCTAAGGCGGATTCAAGCACTTCTGTTCTAAATTTACCGCTTTCTTCAGCAGCCGTTCTTGCTATAGAACGCATTCCGTGTGCTACCAGTTCACCACCGAATCCCATACGGATGATTGCAGCATTAGCTGTTTGCTCATGCATGTGGTTAAGCGGGGCCTTAATGCTTGGGAAAACCCACTCTCTATGACCACTGATTGGTCTGATTAACTCAAGTATACGCATAGCCTCTTTACTCAGCGGAATCTTGTGAGGGCGTTTCATCTTCATAAACTCACCGGGGATGTTCCAGAATCGATTATCTTCGTCTATATCACTCCACCGAGCACGGACAGCTTCTCCCGGACGAACCCACGTAAGGAGTTGCCACTCAATTAGAAGACGTGTTTCGAGTCGTATAGAAGCGTTAGATAGAGCAATTAAGAATCGGGGTAAATCATCTGGTGGTAAAGCAGGCATGTTTTGCTTCTTGGGCTTACTGAATCGCTGACCGAGGTTATCAGCAGGATTAAACTCAATAAGTTCTTCTGTCGCAGCCCAACGAAAAATTTCATTTAGACGTGAAATGATACGGCGTAGGGTTTCCAATACGCCTCGTTGTTCTATGGGATCAAGGTGTTGTTTTAAGAGCTTGGGACGGATCTCTTTGATAGGAACGTTGCCTAAACCGGGGAAAATATTTCGTTCAAGGCTTCGCCAGATGTCTTCTGCGTGGTCTGGAGAGATACCAGAGGTCTTAACCTTTTCATCTAACCATTTCCTAGCAACCGCTTGTAGCGTGTGCTCAGTGGCATCCTTAAGGGCATTGGCTTTATCGTTGTTGTGAATCTGCGGATCGATACCATTTGCAAGCAACGATAAGTATTCATCACGTAAAGCCCGAGCTTTGGCAAGTGTGAGATGAGGGTAGGTTCCTAAGCTCATCTTTGTTCGCTTCTTACTTACTGGCACTGCATACCTGAAATACCAATTTTTCTTACCACCCTTTGATAGGGGAGCGATTCGTAGCATCAGGCCGTCACCATCAAAAAGGTTGATCTCCTTTTCTGCTGGCTTGGTATTTTTGATTTCAGTGTCAGTGAGTTTCTTAGCGATTTTTGCCATTTTTAGGACCCTCGATTTTGGGACCCTTTGCGTTGGGTCCCAAAAAGGGTGCCATAAGGAGTAGCTTCTAGCAAATTTCAGTAGACTTCTGTAGACGTAAAAAAGCCCGCAAGGCTGGTTCCATGCGGGCTTAGTAGACTTCAGTATACTTCAAACAACTAAAAAGTGGTGGAGCTGGCGGGAGTTGAACCCGCGTCCGAAATTTCTACATCCTCGGTACTACATGCTTAGTTTGTCTTTACATTCGCACGCCAGCTGCGGACAGACACGCCACTAACGAACTAGCCTGATTAGTTTTAGCACTTCAACCCCAGGCAGGGCATCCGCGCGATCTCTTTTGGGTTTGACCTCTCTTGATCCCCGTCTTAAGAGCGGAAGCTAGGGAGAGAGGGCTCTTAGCAGGTTATTAAGCTGCTAAAGCGTAGTTTTCGTCGTTTGCGACTATTTTTTTGCGGCTTTTTACGAGGCAAACCGCCCCTCGGCATGCACCTTGGGTTTCGCAAATCCCGTCGAATCCAGAATCAGCCCCAATAGTGTTGAACTGAGTATACCAGATTTCACTTCCTGGATACCAGCCCGGAACGCTAACTTATTGAATCGCTCAATAAGTATCCTAAAATTAACGGCCTGCGTGCTTCATGATACGCGCTTTATCGACCTGCCATTCACGATCTTTAGCATCGTTACGTTTGTCGTGCTGCTTCTTACCTTTCGCGACGCCGATTTTCACTTTGCACCAGGCGTTCTTCCAGTACAGAGACAGGGCCAGCACGGTATAACCTTCGCGATTGATGCGCCCGAAAAGGGAATCCAGCTCACGCTTGTTCAGCAGCAGCTTACGGGTGCGGGTTGGATCGCACACGTAGTGCGAAGAGGCGACCGTCAGCGGCGTAAAGTTTGCGCCAAATAAAAAGGCTTCGCCGTCTTTGAAGATCACATAGCTATCACCAATATTGGCTTTGCCAGCGCGCAGTGATTTTACTTCCCAGCCCTGCAATGCAAGACCTGCTTCGAATTCTTCTTCGATGAAATACTCATGGCGAGCACGCTTGTTAAGTGCAATGGTCGCCGAACCTGGTTTATGTGCTTTTTTCTTCGTCATAGGTGTCGTAAAGCCGTCGGTAATCTGATTTCAAAAAGTCACCTCATTGCGTCCTGTGAGGTCTAACGCGCTATATTAGCACGAGATGAGGCTTAGCGTTTTTTTAACAGGTGATAAATGTTATTATTTGTCCGTTGTGTGACCATGGAAAATGCTATGCCTCAGATTAGCCGTACTGCGCTTGTCCCCTTCAGCGTGGAACAAATGTATCAGTTAGTGAACGATGTTCAGTCTTATCCGCAGTTTATTCCGGGATGTACCGGTAGCCGGGTACTGGAATCAGGCCCGACGCAGATGACGGCGGCCGTGGATGTCTCTAAAGCGGGGATCAGTAAGACGTTCACGACCCGCAATACGCTGACCGATAATCAGAGTATTTTGATGCATCTGGTTGATGGTCCGTTTAAAACCCTGATGGGGGGCTGGAAGTTCACGCCATTGAGCGCTGACGCCTGCCGCATTGAATTCCATCTCGATTTTGAATTTACCAACAAGCTTATAGAACTGGCGTTTGGCCGTATCTTTAAAGAGCTGGCTTCAAACATGGTTCAGGCGTTCACCTCTCGCGCCAAAGAGGTCTACAGTGTCGCATAAGATTGCTGTAGAAGTGGTGTACGCGCTGCCGGAAAAACAGTATCTGCAACGCGTTTCGCTTGAAGCGAATGCAACGGTTGAGGACGCCATTCGTGCCTCGGGCTTGCTTGAGCTTCGCAGTGATATCGATCTGGCAAAGAACAAAGTCGGTATCTACAGCCGCCCGGTAAAACTGGGGGATGTGCTGAAAGAGGGCGACAGGGTAGAGATTTATCGACCGCTGATTGCCGATCCGAAAGAGCTGCGTCGCCAGCGTGCGGAGAAATCGGGTAAGTAGTTTTGTTCCCCTCACCCTAACCCTCTCCCCAGAGGGGCGAGGGGATAAAAGAAAACAAAAAAGGTGCTCATTGAGCACCTTTTTGCATTTCTGACGCCAGATTAGTTGGTCAGCGCAGGTTTGTTGTCGATGTTAGTCAACACGCCGCCGCTGCTGAAGGTCAGCGTGAGGGTCTGCTGGGTCACATCTTCATGACCAGGCTGCTGACGGAATACATAGAACCAGGTGTTTGTGCCGAATGGATCGGACATCATCGGGGTTCCCAGTGCATAAGCGACCTGCTGTTGTGTCATCCCCACACGGATTTTGGACACATCGTTAGGGGTAAGGTAGTTCCCCTGGTTGATGTCAGGACGGTAAACCACTTTCTCCAGAGTGGAACAGCCTGCGGTCAACATCAGAAGAACCGCTGCGGCAGCGGTCAGCGTTTTACAGCGCATAGTGATTTGATTCCTTTTCGGGCCCGAGCAGTACGCGGCTCATATGTAATATGCCGATGATAATAGACCTTGCCCCACTTTGAAACCGGTCTGGCGGCGTTTTTATTGTTCTCTATGACTCTGAGATCCCGAAAAAGTTTAGGCAGCCAGTAGTTCTTTCGCGTTAGCGAGGGTATTGCGCGTCACTTCACTTCCCCCCAGCAGGCGCGCCAGCTCCTGTAAACGCGAGCGCTTATCTAAAGGCGTCATGTGCGTTTCGGTCATTTCGCCATCAGTTTCTTTGCTGACGATAAAGTGGTGATGGCCACAGCCAGCCACCTGCGGCAGGTGGGTGACGCACATCACCTGGGTGGATTCGCCCAGCTGACGCAGTAGTTTGCCCACCACGGCCGCCGTTGGGCCGCTGATCCCCACATCCACTTCATCGAAAATGAGCGCCGGGGTTTCCATTTTACGTGCCGTAATCACCTGGATGGAGAGGGCGATGCGGGACAGCTCACCACCCGATGCCACTTTAGAAATGGCCTGTAAAGGCTGACCTGGGTTTGTGGTCACGCGAAATTCGATGCGGTCCGCGCCTTCAGCTGTCAGGTAATTTTCTTCAAAGCGAACATCAATCGTGAACACACCGTGCGGCATTGCCAGCGTGTGCATACTCTCGGTGATGTGCTGGCTTAATTCCTGCGCATAGTGCTGACGGATGTCGTGCAGCTGTTTTGCCGTCGCCAGCGCCTGTTGGTGGTGCAGATTCACCGCCAGCGTTAAGGTTTCTTGCGAGTCGGCCTGGTCGTCAAGCTGCTGCTGTTCATCCAGCAGGCTCTGATAAAAGTTTGGCAGATCTTCCGGTGACACATGATGTTTACGCGCCAGCGAAATCTGGCGAGAGATGCGTTGTTCAAGTTCAAACAGACGATTAGGGTCGAGATCCAGGCGCTCACAATAGTGACGCAGTTCGTCCCCCGCCTCTGAAATCTGGATGGCGGCCTCTTCCAGCATATCCAGCACGCTGGAGAGTTTGCTGTCCATGCCTGCCAGCTCGGTAACTAACTGGCGTACGTTATACAGCTGGCTTTGCAGGTTAACGTCTTCGCCATCCGCCAGCAGGTTCAGGGCGTTTTGGCTGGTTGAGAGCAAATGGCCGCTGTTGGCCAGGCGCTTGTACTCTTCGTCGATTTGCTCGAATTCCCCTGGCAGCGGGTTAAATTCGTTCAGCTCTTTCAGCTGATATTCAAGCAGCTCGGCTCGCGCGGCGCGCTCCTGGCTCAGCTGCTGGTGCTGGGCAAGCTCACGGCAGCTCTGGTGCCACTGGCGGTAGTGTTCTGCCATCAGTTGAGTAAGTGCATACTCACCCGCGTAGCCATCGAGCAGGGCTTTTTGCTGCTCAGGCTTAACAAGCTGTTGGTGGGCGTGCTGGCCGTGGATCTGAATCAGTAACTGGCCGAGCTCGCGAAGCTGGGAAAGCGGTACGGCCGTGCCATTGATGAAGCCACGTGAGCGGCCATCACTGCTGATCACACGGCGAAGTAAACACTCACGTCCATCTTCAAGCTGGTTCACTTCCAGCCAGCGCTGAGCGGCGGGGGTGTCTTTCAATGAAAAGCGGGCGCAGAGATCGGCGCGGTTAGCGCCAGCGCGCACCATGTCGCCTTCTGCACGCCCGCCCAGGCACAAGCCCAGAGCATCAATGGCAATGGATTTACCAGCACCGGTTTCCCCGGTGATAGCCGTCATGCCACTGTGGAAGTCGATTTCAAGTTCACGAACAATGGCGAAGTTGCTGATGGTCAGTTGTGCCAGCATAATTGTTTTCCTGTATGAAAAACCATGACTGTGTTTTCATACAGTATAGACTGGTTTTATATACAGTAAAGTGCTGGATGCAAAATCAGAACAATTTTTTTGACCAGCCGAGCTTAGAGCTTAATGTATTGAAATAGCTGTAATCTTTTGGGTGGATCAGATTCAGGTGGTAATCGCAGCGGCGGATTAACACGTCTTCACCTTCCTGTATAGGCAGCGCGATTTGGCTGTCACAGCTGATCTCCAGGTCGTTGCGGCGATGTGAGAAACGCAGGCGAATGGTGCTGCTGCCGTTGATAACCAGCGGACGAGCAGAGAGAGTATGCGGGAACATTGGCACCAGTGTGATGGCATCCAGCGACGGCGTTAAAATGGGGCCGCCCGCAGAAAGCGAGTAGGCGGTAGAACCCGTCGGCGTGGAGATAATCAGCCCGTCAGAACGCTGAGAGAACGCAAAGATCTCATCGATATAGACTTCGAATTCAATCATATGCGCCACTTTTCCTGGGTGGAGAACCACTTCGTTAATGGCGGTGCTGATGCGTTTCTGGCAGTCCTGCTGGCACACCTGCGCTTCAAGCAAAAAGCGTTTCTCGCTGATATAGTGGCCTTCCAGAACGTCGGCAAGCTGTTGCTGGGCATTGTCCGGGTCGAGATCGGTCAGAAAACCGAGGTTGCCACGGTTAATGCCGATAACTTTGATATCGTAGCGCGCCAGGGTACGGGCCGCTCCCAGCATGTTGCCGTCACCGCCGACCACGACGGCGAGATCCGCCTGCTGGCCAATTTCCGCCAGCGTACCGGTTCTGACGCTCTTAAGCTGTAGCTCCTGCGCAATTTGCTGTTCGACCATCACGTCATAGCCTTTGGCGCACAGCCAGCGATACAACATTTCATGTGTCGTCAACGCGGTAGGGTGACGCGGATGCCCGACGATCCCAATACACTTGAAATGATTATTCATTTTCTGGAGGTCCTTGTGCCTAATGAATGATGACAATCTGTCTTGTTCCCTTGAATCCCGGAAACTGATCCCCATAATAAGCGAAGTTAGCGAGATGAATGCAGAAAAACGCGGAGAAATTCATGAGTAGTAAAGAACAGAAAACGCCTGAGGGGCAAGCCCCGGAAGAAATTATCACGGAACAGCACGATGAAGTTGAGGCCGTAGAGTCAGCAACTTCTGCTGAGCAGGTGGACCCGCGCGATGAAAAAATTGCGAATCTGGAAGCCCAGGTTGTAGAAGCACAGAATCGCGAACGCGATGGTGTGTTACGCATCAAAGCGGAAATGGAAAACCTGCGTCGTCGTACCGAGCTGGACGTTGAAAAGGCGCATAAGTTTGCGCTGGAGAAGTTTATCAACGAACTGCTGCCGGTTATCGATAGCCTGGATCGCGCGCTGGAAGTGGCTGATAAAGCTAATCCGGATAACACCGCCATGATTGAAGGTATCGAGCTGACGCTGAAATCCATGCTGGATGTGGTACGTAAGTTTGGTGTTGAAGTGATTGCCGATACCAACGTGCCGCTGGATCCAAACGTTCACCAGGCAATTGCTATGGTGGAATCTGAAGACGTTGAAGCCGGTAAAGTGTTGGGCGTGATGCAGAAAGGTTACACCCTGAACGGCCGTACCATCCGCGCTGCTATGGTG
Organism: Enterobacter sp. Li2LvB3; assembly: GCF_056156645.1. Taxonomy (NCBI): domain Bacteria; kingdom Pseudomonadati; phylum Pseudomonadota; class Gammaproteobacteria; order Enterobacterales; family Enterobacteriaceae; genus Enterobacter; species Enterobacter sp. Li2LvB3. The sequence continues at coordinate 152,808 of NZ_JBSICG010000007.1, forward strand.
ACGGTGGCGAAAGCGAAAGCGTAATTTGCCGCCCTGTAGTGCCGGGTGGCGGCTTCGCCTTACCCGGCCTACAACGTTACTCAGCGATACTTTCGCGCAGTGGTTTCACGGGCAGGATTTTCACCTGCTTAATCATATTGTCCTGCACGTCCAGGATATCAATATCGTATTGCTCAATGCGTACCCGCGTGCCTGCCGCCGGGATTTCTTCCAGTGCTTCCAGAATCATTCCGTTCATGGTGCGGGCTTCGTCTTCTGGCAGGTGCCAGTTAAAGGCTTTATTGATCTCACGGATGTTGGCGCTGCCATCAATTAGCACTGAGCCGTCGTTCTGCGGGGTAACTTCCTCTGCCAGCGAGGGTGACATTGAGGTGGTAAAGTCCCCGACAATCTCTTCGAGAATATCCTCTACCGTCACCAGCCCCTGAATATCGCCATATTCATCTACAACCAGCCCGACTTTCTTCTTATTGCGCTGGAATTTCACCAACTGAGTGCTGAGCGGCGTGCCTTCTGGCACATAGTAAATCTCGTCAGCAGCGCGCAGCAGTATCTCTTTGGTAAACTCGTTTTTTTCGGTCATCAGACGGTAAGCTTCGCGTACACGCAGCATACTGATGGCATCGTCCAGCGAATCGCGGTACAGCACGATACGACCGTGCGGAGAGTGCGTGAGCTGACGAACAATAGCTTTCCAGTCGTCATTGATATCGATACCGACGATTTCGTTGCGCGGCACCATAATGTCGTCAACGCTGACCTTTTCAAGATCCAGCACCGACAGAAGCATGTCCTGGTTGCGGCGGGAAATTTGCGAGCGGGATTCGTTCACGATGGTGCGCAGCTCATCTTTGCTGAGTGCGCTGCTAATGGTGACGTCCGCTTTGATGCCGACCATGCGCATCAGAATACGCGTCACCATATTCAGCAGCCAGACCAGCGGCATCATCAGGATCAGTAAAGGGGCCAGCAGGAAGCTGCTCGGGTAGGCGACTTTCTCCGGGTAAAGCGCCGCGATGGTTTTTGGCAGCACTTCGGCAAACACCAGTACCACAAACGTCAGTACACCGGTGGCAATCGCCACACCGGCGTTACCGTACAGGCGCATCCCGACGATAGTCCCCAGTGCTGAGGCGAGGATATTGACCAGGTTGTTACCGATAAGGACCAGGCTAATCAGGCGGTCCGGCTTACGCAATAGCTTTTCTACACGACGTGCGGCGCGGTTACCTTGTTTAGCGCGGTGACGCAGCCGATAGCGGTTCAGCGTCATCATGCCGGTTTCCGAGCCCGAGAAATAGGCAGATATGACCACCATGATGATCAGCGTGACGATCAGCGTGGTGGTAGAGATGTGTTCCAGGGGGAACTCCTTTGTTACTTAGCCAGCAAATTGCTGTATGAAGCGGCTACCGAAATAGGCAAGAGTGAGTATGCCTGCACCCGCAACGTTGAACCAGACTACGCGGCGACCGCGCCAGCCTTCATGATAATGGCCCCATAACAGGACAATATAGACAAACCACGCAATGATGGAGAGGACGGCTTTGTCGATATTCTCCACGCTGAAGAGGTTTTTCATATAAAACAGGCCAGTACAGAGTGTTAGCGTCAACAGTACAACCCCGACCTGGGTGATGTGGAACATTTTACGTTCGATGACCATCAGCGGCGGCATTTCATGGTTGAAGGCCAGCTTTTTGTTTTTCAGCTGGTAGTCAATCCAGGCCAGCTGCATTGCGTACAGCGCGGCAATAATCAGCGTGGCATACGCGAACAGCGACAAGCCAATATGCACCAACATTCCCGGCGTAGCTTCCAGGTGGGTAATGAACTCATTGGGCATAAAGGTGGCTAAGGCCAGATTGATCAGCGCAAAGGAATAGACAATCGGCAGCAGCAACCAGCCACGATTTTTGGATGCCACTATGGTCATTACCGTACAGATCATCAGGCTGACCAGCGAGCCGACGTTAAGTACGCTCAGGTTTTGCACGCTGCCATCGCCGGGAATAATGCGCGATTCCAGCGCAAAAGCGTGGCATATGAGCGCGATCACCGCTGAAAGAATGGCCATACGTCGCCAGCCGCTGTTTTTTTGCAGCAGGCCAGGAATGATCAGCGCGAGGCTGACAGAGTAGGCAACAAGGGCGATCAGTGCGAAAACAGGCATATAGGCGTCGACAGTCGTCTTAATAATAAAGAGAAGCAGTATAACGTTACGTGACGCGTGCTCCAACCGTTGCATAACAACAAAGCCGCCTTCATGTTATACTCCGGCAAAATTCTGTGTATGTGTCGCTAATGCGACCCAACGTTTCTACCTCAGGCGAGAGACAATGTTTGATAATTTAACCGATCGTTTGTCGCGCACGCTGCGCAACATCAGCGGCCGCGGACGCCTCACCGAAGAAAATATTAAGGAAACGCTGCGCGAAGTGCGTATGGCGCTGCTCGAAGCAGACGTTGCGTTGCCTGTCGTGCGTGATTTTATCAGCCGCGTTAAAGAAAAAGCGGTTGGTCACGAAGTTAACAAGAGCCTGACCCCGGGTCAGGAGTTCGTCAAAATCGTTCGTACCGAACTGGTTTCGGCGATGGGCGAAGAGAACCAGGTGCTTAACCTGGCGGCTCAGCCACCGGCAGTGGTGCTGATGGCCGGCCTGCAAGGTGCGGGTAAAACCACAAGCGTGGGTAAGCTGGGTAAATTCCTGCGCGAGAAGCACAAGAAAAAAGTGCTGGTTGTCTCTGCGGACGTATACCGCCCTGCGGCAATCAAACAGCTGGAAACCCTGGCAGAGCAGGTTGGCGTGGATTTCTTCCCGTCTGACGTTGCCCAGAAACCTGTCGACATCGTGAACGCTGCGCTGAAAGAAGCGAAGTTGAAATTCTACGACGTGCTGCTGGTGGATACCGCCGGTCGTCTGCACGTTGACGAAGCGATGATGGACGAAATCAAGCAGGTTCATGCTTCTATCAATCCGGTAGAAACTCTGTTTGTTGTCGATGCCATGACCGGCCAGGATGCGGCGAATACCGCAAAAGCCTTCAACGAAGCACTGCCGTTAACCGGCGTGGTGCTGACGAAAGTGGACGGTGATGCGCGTGGTGGTGCGGCGCTTTCTATTCGCCATATCACCGGTAAGCCAATTAAGTTCCTCGGCGTTGGCGAGAAAACCGAAGCCCTGGAGCCGTTCCACCCAGACCGTATTGCCTCCCGTATTCTCGGCATGGGCGATGTGCTGTCGCTTATCGAAGATATCGAGAGCAAAGTAGACCGTGCGCAGGCCGAGAAGCTGGCCAGCAAGCTGAAAAAAGGCGACGGTTTCGATCTGACCGACTTCCTTGAGCAACTGCGTCAGATGAAAAACATGGGCGGCATGGCGAGCCTGATGGGCAAACTGCCGGGCATGGGCCAGATCCCTGACAACGTAAAAGCGCAGATGGATGACAAAGTGCTGGTGCGAATGGAGGCCATCATCAACTCGATGACGCTGAAAGAGCGCGCTAACCCGGACATCATCAAAGGTTCCCGTAAACGCCGTATCGCAGCAGGATGTGGGATGCAGGTACAGGACGTTAACCGTCTTCTGAAACAGTTCGACGACATGCAGCGCATGATGAAGAAAATGAAGAAAGGCGGTATGGCGAAGATGATGCGCGGCATGAAAGGGATGATGCCCCCAGGATTCCCAGGCCGCTAAGCGGCCTGGCTTGTTTGCCATTTCGGCACCGGGGTGTGCTCGCCATCCTCACGTACTGCGTGTACGCTCCGGTGGCTGCGCGCACGCTGGCACCGAACTGACTGCACCGCCGACGACCTTTTCTGGCAGACTTCGCAACTGCTGATTGCATTTTCCGCAGAAATCAGTAAAATTTTCGGGCTTTTAATATGACACCCGGGCTCCGTTCCTCGATGGGGCCCGGTTGTTTTATTCACACAAGAGGATGTTATGGTAACTATTCGTTTAGCACGTCACGGCGCTAAAAAGCGTCCGTTCTACCAGGTTGTTGTTACTGACAGCCGTAATGCACGCAACGGTCGCTTCATTGAGCGCGTTGGTTTCTTCAACCCACTGGCCTCTGGCGCAGAAGAAGAAACTCGTCTGGATCTGGATCGTATCGCTCACTGGGTTGGCCAGGGCGCTACTGTTTCCGATCGCGTTGCTACGCTGATCAAAGCAGCAAACAAAGCAGCTTAATCTGTCACGGTGGTCATGATGAGCAAGCAACACACCGCACCAGTACCTGTTGAACCGATCGTATTGGGGAAAATGGGTTCTACTTACGGTATCCGTGGTTGGCTCAGAGTGTTTTCCTCCACTGAAGACGCCGAAAGCATTTTTGATTACCAGCCCTGGTTTATCCAGAAAGGCGGTAAGTGGGAAGAGGTCGAGCTGGAAAGCTGGCGTCACCACAATCAGGATATCGTTATCAAGCTGAAAGGCGTTGACGATCGCGATGCCGCGAATCTACTGACTAATTGTGAAATTGTCGTTGATTCGTCGCAGTTGCCGAAGCTGGATGATGGCTACTACTGGAAAGACCTTATTGGCTGCCAGGTAGTGACCACTGAAGGTTATGGTCTTGGTAAAGTCATTGATATGATGGAAACCGGATCAAATGACGTTCTCGTCATCAAGGCAAACCTGAAAGATGCATTTGGCATCAAGGAGCGGTTGGTTCCGTTCCTCGATGGACAGGTTATCAAGAATGTCGATCTCACTACTCAAACCATTGAAGTAGATTGGGATCCTGGTTTTTAAATTCTCCGGATAAACGGTAAAAGACGGCGCTATGTGGATTGGCATAATTAGCCTGTTTCCTGAAATGTTCCGCGCGATTACCGATTACGGGGTAACTGGCCGGGCAGTAAAAAATGGCCTGCTGAGCATCCAGAGCTGGAGTCCTCGTGACTTTGCTCATGACCGGCACCGTACCGTGGACGAACGTCCTTACGGTGGCGGACCGGGGATGTTGATGATGGTGCAACCCTTACGGGACGCCATTCACACAGCAAAAGCCGCGGCAGGTGAAGGCGCGAAGGTGATTTATCTGTCACCTCAGGGACGCAAGCTTGATCAAGCGGGCGTGAGCGAACTGGCGACGAATCAAAAGCTGATTCTGGTCTGTGGTCGCTATGAAGGGATAGATGAGCGCGTAATTCAAACCGAGATTGATGAAGAATGGTCTATCGGCGATTACGTTCTCAGCGGTGGTGAGTTACCAGCGATGACGCTGATTGACTCCGTCGCCCGGTTCATTCCGGGGGTACTGGGCCATGAGGCTTCGGCAACAGAAGATTCTTTTGCCGATGGATTGCTGGACTGTCCACACTATACTCGTCCTGAAGTGTTAGAAGGGATGGAAGTACCGGCAGTATTGCTGTCTGGAAACCATGCCGAGATACGTCGCTGGCGTTTGAAGCAGTCGCTGGGCCGGACCTGGCTTAGAAGACCTGAACTTCTGGAAAACCTGGCTCTGACTGAAGAGCAAGCAAAGTTGCTGGCCGAGTTCAAAACTGAACACGCGCACCAGCAGCATGAACATGATGGGAATGCGTAATACGCTCCCGAATATCAGTTTACCCAGGATAAGAGATTAAATTATGAGCAACATCATTAAACAAATTGAACAAGAGCAGATGAAGCAGGACGTACCTTCCTTCCGTCCAGGTGACACCGTGGAAGTGAAAGTATGGGTTGTTGAAGGTTCCAAAAAACGTCTGCAGGCATTCGAGGGCGTGGTTATCGCTATTCGTAACCGCGGTCTGCACTCTGCATTCACTGTTCGTAAAATTTCCAACGGCGAAGGCGTTGAGCGTGTCTTCCAGACTCACTCTCCGGTAGTTGACAGCATTGCTGTTAAACGTCGTGGTGCTGTACGTAAAGCTAAACTGTACTACCTGCGTGAGCGTACTGGTAAGTCAGCTCGTATTAAAGAGCGTCTGAACTAAGATTCGCTTAAGCGACATCCTGTTAAAAAGGGCTGGCCGAAAGGCTGGCCCTTTTTTTATCTCAACGCATCTCCCGCGTTAACCCTTTCGTCATAAATCATTTACAATGCTTGCCTCTTCGGTGGAGGGTAAGTGGATAACACACTGCATCAGCACAACTGGAAACGCGCAGCGGCATTGACCGCGCTGTTTGCGATCCTGCTGATCGTGGTGGCGCCGCTTGTCTCCGTCTCGTTGCAAAAAGATCCCATGAGCGCGATGCCGGGAATGCATCATGATATGAGCATGATGTCGATGGATGAACATCATGGCGATATGCAGCACACCATGCCGGTCGATCATGCTGAAGCGTGTGGTTACTGCGTACTGTTAGCCCATGTCCCGGGCATGATGCTGGCGCTGATCGTCCTGCTCAGTGTGGTGATGCAAAGACTGCAGGTAAAGCCGCCTCGTCAGGCGGTCAGTCACTGGCACTTTTTCCCCTGGCTTTATCCTGATACTCGCGCGCCACCGCGCTGGTCTGCTTTTTCCCTTTAAAAATAAATTCGATAACTTTTTGCCTTAAAAAGGAAAAGTATGACCACCTGCACTCCGCGCGCGGCATGGGGAAACCTGCTGCGTCGACTCCATTTCTATATTGGGCTGTTTGTCGGCCCGTTTATCTTCTTCGCGGCCCTGACCGGCACGCTGTATGTGGCAACGCCGCAGCTGGAAAATGTGTTGTACCGGCACGCGCTTCACACGGATGCTGTGGGGGAACCGCAGTCGCTGGCGGAACAAATTGCCGTGGCAGAAAAAACTGTGGGCCCGGAACTGAGACTGCATGCCGTTCGCCCTGGACTGACTGAAGGTGAAACGACCCGTGTGATGTTCGCCGACCCTTCGCTTGGGCCATCAGAGAATCGGGCGATTTTTATCGATCCTGTCAGCCTTGAAGTGCGTGGCGATCTGACGGTATACGGCACCAGCGGAATTCTGCCACTTCGTCAGACTATTGATTATCTGCATACCTCGCTGATGCTGGGTGATACCGGACGGCTTTACAGCGAGCTGGCCGCTTCATGGATGTGGGTTGCCGCACTGGGGGGAATTGCTCTGTGGTTTTATACCCGGCCAAAGCGACGCATCAATAATCGCTTCCAGAACCGTCGACGCCTGCATGTCACGCTCGGCTGGACCTTGCTGGGCGGGATGTTGCTGTTCTCGGCAACCGGGCTGACCTGGTCGCAGTGGGCAGGGGGGAATGTCGATAAACTGCGTGCTGAAATGAACTGGCTCACGCCGCAGGTTAACACCCAGCTTTCCGGTGCGCCTCAGCAGATGGATGAGCACGCTGAGCATCACGGTCATCATGGCGGAATGATGATGCCAGAGATGGATATGGATCTGACGCAGTTTGACGGTGTGTTGGATGCCGCCAGAAAGGCAGGAATCGATGCCAGCAAGCTGGAGATCCGCCCGGCCAAAGCAACTAATCAAGCCTGGACGGTAACCGAAATCGATCGTAGCTGGCCGACACAGGTAGATAGCGTGTCGGTTGATCCCCATTCCATGCAGGTCCTGGACAGAACCCGGTTCGACGATTTCCCGCTCATGGCCAAGTTGACCCGCTGGGGTGTGGATTTCCACATGGGGATTTTGTTTGGTCTGGCAAACCAGCTTTTGCTTATCGCTTTTGGTCTGGCGCTCTGCGTGCTGATCATTTGGGGATACCGCCTGTGGTGGATGCGTCGTCCTGCGCAGTCAAGCGCAAACCCGGTTCAGACACTCTGTCAGAGCTGGCTGGCGTTATCGCTTCCTGCAAGGTTAGTCACTGCAGTTATGAGCATACTGCTGGGACTGGCGCTTCCGGTGATGGGAGGCAGTCTGTTGCTGTTCATTTTGTTTGACTGGCTGCGCTGGCGAGCGGCCATAAATGTGTTGCTCGCCGAATCATCCGTTAAATAATGTCTATGGCGTGCTGATGACTACTGCTACGCGGCGGTTTTCAGCACGACCTTTCGATGTACTGTTGCTGGACACCGGGTATTTTTTACCTAACCCCTGGGTGGTGAGATTACTGCGCGGGATGCTGGCACCTTTTGCCCAGCTGTCGGCAACGACATTGGCTCGTTTTAACGATAACGCTTCGTTATAGCTATCTTCACCGTAGTTGTCGGTGTGTCCATCCATGCGCGCATGAGTTAAACCGGTCGCAGCCAGACGTGTTGCCATTGTCTGGATCTGTTTTTCGCTCTCAGGGCGCAGTTGCGCTTCATTTTTGCCGAACAGAATGGTGTCAGAAAGTCCCAGTGACCAGTCGCCATTGAGTTCATTGAAGCCATATGACTTCATGGCGGCGATTTGCTCTGCAGTGAATTTTCCTTGTGGCGGCGTCTGACATCCTGCCAGAACCATTGATGCCAGTAAGAGCGGTGCGAGGTATCGCTTTAACATATCGTATTCCTTTCTAGGATATTGTTTTTGAACGCTGATTTTTAACCTGGTACATATTGCGGTCGGCTTGCTCCAGTAATGCTTCCACCGAAGCATTTTCCCACGCCAGAGCAAAGCCAATGCTGAGTGACATTGACGCTGTGTGCCCGTTATGCAAATCGAACGGGCGGATAAACTGCTGCGACAGCGCAGAACAAATGTGTTGGACATCGGGTTCTGAATGTACGCCGTACAGGATCATTGCAAATTCATCGCCGCCAAGACGGTACGATTGATGGCGGTTTTCCCCGAACTCAACCATTCTGCTGGCGACCTCAATTAGCACGCAGTCGCCTGCGGCATGTCCCCATGTATCATTGATAAATTTAAAGTTATCGCCATCCAGGAAAAGCAGCGCAGAGTTCATTTTTGCGGAGGGGTCATTCATTAATGCCGCAATACTGTTGCGAAATGCCGCCCGGTTAGCCAGACCCGTTAACGGGTCGTGCATTGCGGTACGCAGCAACTGTGCATTTTTGGCCTGGAGCTTCAGTTGCCACTCTTCCATTTCGTCCAGCAGGCTGTTGAAGTCCTCACCAAAATGATGGAACTCTTCGATCCTGCCCTCTTTTACCCGGCGGGAGAAATTACGGTTGGTGCGTACGTCGTGGACGACATCGGTAATATTTTGCATCGCTGTGACCATGCCGTGATGCAGGGAGCGGGTAATGGTTAATGCCACCAGAGAGGCAAAAAGAATGCAGCCTGTGAGAACGGCAAACGACATCCAGATAAAGTGGCTGATAAGACTGTCGCGCGCCGTAAGGCGAATTTCACCAATCTTATTTCCGTTATGCATAATGGGCTGCGCGACAGGGTTTGGGAACAACCAGCGGCTGACTAACGCACCCAGCGTATCCGTATTGTCTTCAGGGTTCCATGACCACCAGGCAAAACGTTTTTCATGAATATTGAGGACTTCTGCCACCGCAAATTGCCCCTGTTTGCCGAGGGTGGCGAGTGTTTCATTCGCGGCCAGTGAGTCGTTGAAAACCAGTGAAGCTTCAAGGCTGTGGCTCATGGTTGCGCCGGTTAATTCGAGATTTTTTTGCGCGTATTGTTTTAACGTCACGACGGAAGCAAAACAAAGCAACAGCCATATAAACGTCATTGTTATTATGACGCTTATCATGCTGATACGCCTCAACGTTCTTTTAAACGTAGGACGTGGAGCTGAAGTGAAATCCTTATTCATGCTTCGAATTCCGTGCAAGCATTAATACATCTGGACTGACTCTCACACCACTACGAGACAGTGCATCCAGATTTACGGAAAACCTAACCCGGTCGTCCTCTATAATGAGACAAAATGCGCTTCCAATAACACATTCCGGATTCTGTTCTGAGATTAATAGCAACGCTCGGCCCTGATACTGACTTATTAAATCAAGCTGTTGGGCAGGGGATTCAGTCCCAAAATATATAGCGTCGCACATGGCTGCCAGTGCTTCCTGATCGTTACGCACGATAACAGGAGTATAAGGTAACTCACTATGCCCATCTGTGTGGCTGAGTGTGTGCGCGTAGTGCGATGTGGCGTAAACACAGAGTTTTGGCTGGCCGGAAAGTGCTGGCCATCGGGTATAACTTACAATACCCGATACAATTAAACGCACCGATTTATCGGTCTCCGTTAGCGTTCCGGCAACCGTTGCGCCCGCAGTAAGCAGCAGTATCAATGCCAGAGTTAGTCGGTACAAAGAGATCAAGAATGAAATTCTCACCAGAAACCGCCATACCGCTCTGGAAATAGATGTCCTTAAGAGTTGTCGGCAGAATACCATTGTTTGTCAAAGCCGTCATTATGTCAGAAATGCAACTGGGTTGACTTAGGTTAAATCTCACAGTTTCATTTATTACGATGGTAAAAGATAAAAATCAATTAAGCCGACTGGCCTTCATGCTTTCATCCATCCCTTGTTGCCAGGCATCGTGAAGTTTGGCTGCATTCTCTACGGTGTCGCAACTGGCTGGAAATGATTTTCCTGCTAAACCCCATGCATGAATAAAACCTTCTTCACAAACTTTCTTCTGACCATCCGCATAACCGCGGAGATATTCACTACGATCAATTTTCGGGTCGTTAAAATTATCGGCCAGCGCCTGATTATCTTTAACCGGTACGCCGTTCATGGCGTCTTCTTTTCCCGCGCCAAACCAGTCAGGACTTGTCCAGTCGGGCTGGAAGGTGTAGGGATTGATCTGGCAGCCTGATAAAGAAAGGACCAGTAGCGCTAACGCGATTGAACGCATAGACATTCTCCTTTTTCCTTCAGCATAGCCTGGCATAAGATAAGTAGGGTGTAATTTTTAGTTTACGGTTTTATCGGCTGATTTTTGCAATAAATTGGTTGTTGTAAAGTAATGTGTACGTATTTTGGATTGAAATCTTTACTTGTTGTGGTATCGTTGTCCCACCTCTTAGAGGAAAACAACTATCGCAAACGAGCTTTACAGGATCGCAATCATGCAAAAAGACGCGCTGAACAACGTACATATCACTGACGAACAGATTTTAATTACCCCGGATCAACTGAAAGCGGAATTCCCGCTGAGCATTGCGCAAGAGGAGCAAATTGAGCACTCTCGCCAGACCATTTCTGACATCATCGCCGGGCGCGATCCGCGTCTGCTGGTGGTATGTGGTCCATGTTCCATTCACGATCCTGAAACCGCCATTGAATATGCCCGTCGATTTAAAACATTAGCGGAGGAGGTCAGCGATAGCCTCTATCTGGTGATGCGCGTCTATTTTGAAAAGCCACGTACCACTGTTGGCTGGAAAGGGTTGATTAACGATCCGCACATGGATGGCTCGTTTGATGTGGAAGCAGGCCTGAAGATTGCGCGTCGCCTGCTGGTTGAGCTGGTCAGCATGGGGCTGCCTTTGGCAACCGAAGCGCTGGATCCGAATAGCCCGCAATACCTGGGTGACCTGTTTAGCTGGTCTGCTATCGGTGCGCGTACCACTGAGTCGCAAACCCACCGCGAGATGGCGTCTGGTCTGTCCATGCCTGTTGGTTTCAAAAACGGGACTGACGGCAGCCTGGCAACTGCGATTAACGCAATGCGTGCTGCGGCAATGCCACACCGCTTTGTTGGCATCAACCAGGCGGGGCAAGTTTGTCTGCTGCAAACGCAGGGTAACCCGGATGGCCATGTGATCCTGCGCGGCGGTAAAGCGCCAAACTACAGCCCGGCAGATGTCGCTCAGTGTGAAAAAGAGATGGAACAGGCGGGACTGCGTCCGGCTCTGATGGTAGATTGCAGTCATGGTAACTCGAACAAAGATTACCGTCGTCAGCCTGCTGTTGCTGAATCTGTTGTCGCGCAAATCAAAGATGGCAATCGTTCTATTATCGGCCTGATGATTGAAAGCAACATTCATGAAGGCAATCAGTCATCTGAACAACCGCGTAGCGCAATGAAGCACGGGGTGTCTGTAACCGATGCCTGTATCAGCTGGGAAGCTACGGATGCACTGCTGCGTGAGATCCACAAAGATTTGAACGGCCAGCTGGCGACGCGTCTGGCATAAGAGGGTAGTTATGGTTGCTGAATTGACCGCATTGCGCGATCAAATTGATGAAGTGGATAAGGCGTTGCTGGACCTGCTGGCGCGCCGTATGTCTCTGGTTGCCGAAGTGGGCGAGGTTAAGAGTAAATATGGCCTGCCGATTTATGTACCAGAGCGTGAAGCTTCCATGCTTGCGTCCCGCCGCAAAGAGGCGCAGGCGCTGGGGGTTTCTCCAGACTTAATTGAAGATGTACTGCGTCGCGTGATGCGTGAATCCTATTCCAGCGAAAACGACAAAGGCTTTAAAACCCTTTACCCGTCGCTGCGCCCGGTTGTGATTGTGGGCGGTGCGGGCCAGATGGGGCGTCTGTTTGAAAAAATGCTGACGCTTTCTGGCTATCAGGTTCGTATTCTGGAAAAAGAGGACTGGGCTCGCGCGCCAGAACTGATAAAAGATGCGGGCATGGTGATCGTTAGCGTGCCAATTCACGTGACGGAACAGATTATCGAGAAACTACCTCCGCTGCCGGAGGATTGCATTCTGGTGGATTTGGCGTCGGTGAAAAACGGTCCGTTGCAGGCGATGCTGGCCGCTCACACTGGCCCGGTGCTGGGTCTGCATCCGATGTTTGGCCCGGATAGCGGTAGCCTTGCCAAACAGGTGGTGGTCTATTGTGATGGCCGTCAGCCGGAAGCTTATCAGTGGTTCCTGGAACAGATTCAGGTATGGGGTGCGCGTTTGCACCGCATTAGCGCGGTTGAGCACGATCAGAACATGGCGTTCATCCAGGCGCTGCGCCACTTTGCAACCTTTGCTTATGGCCTGCATCTGGCGGAAGAAAACGTGCAGCTTGAGCAGTTGCTGGCGCTTTCTTCGCCAATCTATCGCCTGGAGCTGGCCATGGTAGGGCGTCTGTTTGCGCAGGATCCGCAGCTTTATGCTGACATTATTATGTCGTCAGAGAACAACCTGGCGCTGATTAAACGCTACTACCAGCGCTTTGGCGAGGCCATCACCTTGCTGGAGCATGGCGACAAACAAGCATTTATCGACAGTTTCCGTAAGGTTGAACACTGGTTTGGCGATTATGCGCAGCGTTTCCAGAGCGAAAGCCGCACCCTGTTGCGTCAGGCAAATGACAGTCGCCAGTAATGTGATGATGTATATACTAAAAGCCAGCATTGCTGGCTTTTTTCTTTTGGGGAAATGACATGACGGAACCGCAGCTGTTATTGAACTACACCGGGCACTTACCGGAATGCCCGACGTGGAGCGAAGATGAAAATGCACTCTACTGGGCTGATATTCTGGAAGGGGAGATCCATCGTTACCATCTGCCAACGGCTGAGCACACTGTCCTGTCATTTCATGAAGAGGTTGGATGTTTTGCCCTGCGGGAACGTGGCGGTTTTATTGTCGCGATGCGAAATGCCATCTGGTTGACCGATAAGCACGGGCTGCTTCAGCGCAAGGTGTGCGACAACCCCTCGAACCCGCAGCTGGCACGATTTAATGATGGTGGTACCGATCACCGTGGTCGCTTCTATGCGGGGACGTTTTGGGGGCCTGGGGACTATAACGGCGCAATGCTGATGCGTATCGACAACGACCTGAGCCCGAAGGTACTTCAGTGCGATATCCACGGGCATAACGGCCTGGCATTCAGTAATGACCAGCAATGGATGTTTACCTCTGACACGCCGAATGGCGTTATCTATCGCACACCGCTGGATGAACAGGGGGAGCCTGGCAAACGAGATGTTTTCCGGCGGTTTAAGGAAGGCGAGGGGATACCTGACGGTGCCGCGATGGACGTGGAAGGCTGTTACTGGAGCGCGTTGTTTGATGGCTGGCGCATCGCCAGATTTTCACCAAAGGGTGAACAGCTCGAGGAATACCGGCTTCCGGTTCGTTGCCCGACGATGGTCTGCTTTGGCGGTGACGATATGAAGACGTTGTTTATCACGACGACCCGGGAAAATATGGACGATGCTGAAACAGCGAAATATCCGCTTTCCGGGGCCATCTTCACCCTGCCTGTCAGCGTGGCAGGGATGAAGAAAAGCCGCTTTATCGAACGTTAAGCCGGGTCGACCGGAACAACGTTTTCGCTCGGATAGCAACCGAGCACTTTCATTGAGCGGGTGATTTCACCCAGCTCACGCAGGGCTTTCTGCATGGATGCAGATTCCAGATTGGCCTGAACATCAAGATAGAACATCTCTTCCCACGGGTTGCCGTGGATCGGGCGCGATTCCAGTTTGGTCATAATCAGATTGTGATTACGCAGCACCAGCAGGGCTTCAACCAGCGCACCAGCCTGCTGGCCGGTGGCCATCAACAGCGTGGTTTTTGCCGGGACCTGATCGGACACATTAATGGCTTTGCGCGCCAGCACCACAAAACGCGTAATGTTTTGCGTCTGGTTAGCGAGGTTACGTTCCAGCACCTGCAATCCGTACAGTGCGCCACCCGCTTCGCTACCCAGTGCGGCTACGGTCGGGGAGTTTGCCTGCGCGACTTTTTCCATCGCCGCAGAGGTACTTTCGGTGTACTCAATCTTCCAGTTCGGATAGCGGTTCAGGAACTGGCTGCATTGCTGGAACGGCTGCGGATGGCTGTACACCGTGTCGATTTTGCTCAGGTCAGTGGAGCCTGAGACCAGAACACAGTGGTCAATTGGAATAGTCAGCTCGCCAACCAGCGACAGGCTGGTGTGTTGCAGCAGGTCGTAGACATCATTGATGGCGCCGGAGCTGGTATTTTCAATCGGGACCACGGCGTAATCGGCCTGGCCGGTTTCAACCTGATTGAAAATGTCGGCAAACTTCGCGCATCCACTTTCGATAAACTCTTCGAAATGGCGGGCTGCATACTGACGTGCCGCCAGGTGTGAATACGAACCTTTCGGACCCAGAAACGCGATACGGGCAGAGTGCGGATTAGTTTTGTTCAGATGCTGCTGTAACAGCGCTTGTTGGGTCTGAACGGAATCTTCGATGATAAGCTGGAACAGACGGGTGATGTAATGGGCATCAAGGTGGTGCGCTTTTCCAAGCTGAATCAGACGCTCCAGCAGGTCACGCTCACGGTCGATATCACGTACGGGGCGATGGGAGTCCAGCTTGGCTTTGCCCACTTCGACAGCGAGTAAGCGGCGTTCTGCCAGCAGTGCCAGTAATTTTTCATCCAGCGCGCTGATTTTTACTCGCAGATCCAGTAACGGGTTTTCCGGTGTCATAGTGTTGCCTGTCTCATTTTATCGTTATCAATAAAAAAGGCCCCCCGGTTTGGGAGGCCTTGTTGTTCGTCTTCGCATTCTTTATCACACGACGAAACGCCTCCCATTCAGGGGAAGGTAAAAAAGAATGCGAAGAAAAACGGCGTTAGTTTCATTGAGTCATCCTGTGGTTGATACCGTTAAAGTACCTGCACTGTTTTCACCCTGTCAATAAAAAACGCGCCCGAAGGCGCGTTGGCGGTACACTCAATTTAAAGGATTACTCTTCTTCAACTTCTTCCGCGAGGCTGGCGTCTTTCACCGATGTTGTGGCGCGACGGGCTTCGCCTTTGTGTTGCACTTTATTGAGCTGCCGTTCCAGCTTGTTGATCAAATCGTTAATTGCGGTGTACATATCCTCGTGTTTAGCGCTGGCGACCAGATGGCCGTTTGGAGTATTGATAGTTGCGTCAGCGATGAAACCCTGTGGCTCCTTGGACAGGATGATATGTGGATTAATCAAATGAGTTTGCCATTTATCCAGTTTGGCGAGACGGTCTGCGACGTGCTGGCGAATTGCCGGAGTAATTTCCATTTGTTTACTGGTAATGTTCATTGTCATAAATTTTACCTCTTGTCTTTCCGTCTTGGTGATTCCAGCATACCTGTCCTAATGTCAAAATGTGTGATTTAGATCACGTTATTTTGTCGGTTTTTGTCAGGGAATCTTTTTTGTGAGGCAGGACAGGAAGAGGCGATTTTTACCTTGTCGAAGTCAGAAATTGAGGCCATAGTTGATAGGATGTGTTGTAGCTAAACCGCTTCAGCTTGCGACAGAAACGAATAAAAAAACGGCAGCCATTGGGCTGCCGTTTTGCTTTGAGCGGAATATCAGGTATTGCTGCTGTTCGCGGCGATGATTTTCGCGACCTTTTCAGCCTGCGCGTTCATCTGCATTTGACGGTATGCATTTTCCATCAGCTTCAGGCCATCACGCGTGGCTTGCGTATCTGGGTAATCGCGCAGCATTCCTTCTACACGGTTAACCACGGCAACCCATGCGCCACGGCGAGTGTAGTATTCGGCAACGGAGTATTCATACTTAGCCAGACGGTCTTTCAGGAAAACCAGACGTTTAGTGGCATCGGTAATATACTGGCTGTTTGGATAACTGCGCACCAGCTTGGAGAAGTCGTTAAAGGCGTCACGCGCATGTTGAGGATCGCGGTCGGAACGATCAACACCAAAGAAACCTTGCAGAGCACTGTCGTCCAGCGCCATGTTGGTGAGGCCGCGCATGTACATCACATAGTCGATGTTAGGATGAGTCGGGTTCAGACGCATGAAACGATCGATGGTTGCCTGAGCCAGCGGCAGATCGGCATTTTTATAGTATGCGTAGATGAGATCTAACTGTACCTGCTGTGAATACGGACCAAATGGATAGCGATTATCCAACGCTTCCAGTTGCGTTATCGCCTGTTTCCAGTTACCGTCCTGCAACTTTTGTTGTGCAGTCGCATAGATTTCATTCGGCGGATTGTCAGGGACCTGTTCATTTGAACCGGAGCAGCCCACCAAAGCCAGGCTCAACGTGGCCGCTGCCACCAGATATTTCATGCGCGTCATGACGTTTTGACTTTCCTCAAATGTTTGTCCGGGAGAAACTCTGTTCCTGCTCCCGATTAAGACCAGCTACAATAGCACACTATATTAAACGGCAAAGCCGTAAAACCCAACGTTAAACGAAGAAGCAGTTTATGGCACAACGAGTAGAACTCACCGCAACAGTCTCCGAAAATCAGCTCGGTCAACGCTTAGATCAGGCTTTGGCCGAATTGTTCCCTGATTATTCGCGTTCACGTATAAAAGAATGGATCCTTGACCAACGCGTGATGGTAAACGGCAAAGTCTGGGACAAACCAAAAGAGAAAGTGTTAGGTGGGGAAGCTGTCGCCATCAATGCTGAAATTGAAGAAGAAGTGCGTTTTGAACCGCAGGATATCCCACTGGACATCGTCTACGAAGATGATGACATTCTGGTTATCAACAAGCCGCGCGATCTGGTTGTTCATCCAGGTGCCGGTAATCCTGATGGTACAGTATTAAACGCGCTCCTCCATTATTACCCGCCAATTGCGGACGTTCCGCGCGCCGGTATCGTTCACCGTCTGGATAAAGACACCACAGGTCTGATGGTGGTGGCGAAAACCATTCCTGCACAGACACGTCTGGTGGAATCGTTGCAGCTGCGTGAAATTACCCGTGAATATGAAGCTGTCGCGATTGGTCATATGACCTCGGGGGGCACGGTAGAAGAACCTATCAGCCGCCACCCAACCAAACGCACGCATATGTCGGTGCACCCAATGGGGAAACCGGCGGTAACGCACTACCGCATTATGGAGCATTTCCGTATCCATACGCGTCTGCGTCTGCGCCTTGAAACGGGTCGTACACACCAGATTCGTGTCCATATGGCACACATCACTCATCCGCTGGTGGGTGACCAGGTTTACGGTGGTCGTCCGCGCCCACCTAAAGGCGCATCTGATGAGTTCATCAGCGTCCTGCGCAAGTTTGACCGCCAGGCACTGCACGCAACAATGCTGCGTCTTTACCATCCGATCACCGGCATTCAGATGGAATGGCACGCGCCTATCCCACAGGATATGGTGGAGCTTATCGAAGCATTACGTGCTGATTTTGAAGAGCATAAGGACCAGGTGGCCTGGTTATGACCAAACTGATTGTCCCGGAGTGGCCACTTCCTGAGGGCGTGGCCGCCTGTAGTTCGACCCGCATCGGCGGGGTAAGCCAGGGCGCGTGGGAGTCATTAAATCTCGGCGCGCATTGCGGTGATGTTCTGGAACACGTTGAGGAAAACCGCAAGCGTATGTTTGCGGCCGGTAACTTACCGTCAAAACCCGTCTGGCTCGAGCAGGTGCATGGCAAGGACGTACTGAAACTGACGGGTGAACCCTATGTTTCTAAACGCGCCGACGCCTCTTACAGTAATACTCCCGGGACAGTTTGTGCCGTTATGACCGCCGATTGCCTGCCGGTTCTCTTCTGTAACCATGCTGGAACTGAAGTCGCGGCCGCGCACGCGGGATGGCGTGGCTTGTGCGAAGGGGTTCTGGAGGAGACGGTCGCCTGCTTTGCCGATGACCCTGCCAACATTATTGCCTGGCTTGGCCCGGCAATTGGTCCTCGCGCATTTGAAGTTGGGCCCGAGGTACGCGAAGCCTTTATGGATAAAGACCCGCAAGCCGTCACCGCGTTTCAGCCGGTGGGTGAAAAGTATCTGGCCGATATTTATCAGCTTGCGCGTCAGCGCCTGAATCGCGCGGGCATTACGCAAATCTTCGGTGGCGATCGCTGTACGTTCACCGAAAAGGGTGATTTTTTCTCTTATCGTCGTGACAAGACGACGGGTCGTATGGCAAGTTTTATTTGGCTGATATAACCTAAAGAATCAAGACGATCCGGTACGTGCCGTTTTCTTTTCACATAATTCAGGTCATTAACCTTGAATAATTGAGGGATGACCTCATTTAATCTCCAGTAGCAAATTTGACCTGTTATGGGAGGAGTTATGCGTCTGGATCGTCTTACTAATAAATTCCAGCTAGCACTCGCCGATGCCCAGTCCCTCGCACTGGGGCACGACAACCAATTTATCGAACCTCTTCATCTAATGAGCGCCTTGCTGAATCAGGAAGGGGGATCGGTACGTCCATTATTAACGTCCGCCGGTATTAATGCTGGCCAGTTACGCACGGCTATCGATCAGGCACTGAGCCGGTTGCCGCAGGTAGAAGGGACTGGCGGTGATGTTCAGCCGTCCCAGGATCTGGTACGTGTACTGAATCTTTGCGACAAACTGGCGCAAAAACGTGGCGACAACTTTATATCGTCGGAACTGTTTGTTCTGGCGGTGCTTGAATCACGCGGTACTTTGACCGACCTGCTGAAAACTGCCGGAGCAACAACCGCCAACGTGACTCAGGCGATTGAAAAAATGCGCGGAGGTGAAAGCGTGAACGATCAAGGAGCCGAAGACCAACGTCAGGCTTTGAAAAAATTTACGGTCGATCTGACCGAGCGTGCCGAGCAGGGCAAGCTTGACCCGGTAATTGGCCGTGATGAAGAAATTCGCCGTACCATCCAGGTGCTGCAACGTCGTACCAAAAACAATCCCGTTTTGATTGGTGAGCCGGGTGTCGGTAAAACCGCCATCGTTGAAGGGCTGGCGCAACGTATTGTTAATGGAGAAGTACCGGAAGGCCTGAAAGGTCGCCGTGTGCTGGCTCTGGATATGGGTGCGTTGGTAGCCGGGGCGAAATACCGCGGTGAATTCGAAGAACGTCTGAAAGGCGTGCTTAACGACCTGGCAAAACAGGAAGGCAACGTCATTCTGTTTATCGACGAATTGCACACTATGGTCGGTGCCGGTAAAGCGGATGGCGCAATGGATGCCGGGAACATGCTGAAACCGGCGCTGGCGCGTGGTGAACTTCACTGTGTCGGTGCGACAACGCTTGATGAGTATCGTCAGTATATTGAAAAAGATGCTGCGCTTGAGCGTCGTTTCCAGAAAGTATTCGTTGCTGAGCCAACGGTCGAAGACACCATTGCGATTTTACGTGGCCTGAAAGAGCGTTATGAGTTGCACCACCATGTGCAGATCACCGACCCGGCCATTGTTGCAGCGGCGACGCTTTCGCACCGTTATATCTCCGATCGCCAGCTGCCGGATAAAGCTATCGACCTTATTGATGAAGCTGCGTCGAGTATTCGTATGCAGATTGACTCAAAACCCGAAGAGCTGGACAGACTCGACCGCCGAATCATTCAGCTCAAGCTGGAACAGCAGGCGCTGAAGAAAGAGTCTGATGAAGCCAGTAAGAAACGCCTGGATATGCTTAACGAGGAACTGGATGACAAAGAGCGCCAGTATTCTGAGTTAGAAGAAGAGTGGAAAGCGGAGAAAGCGTCGCTTTCGGGTACCCAGACGATTAAGGCAGAACTGGAGCAGGCAAAAATTGCCATTGAACAGGCTCGCCGGGTAGGTGACCTGGGGCGGATGTCTGAACTTCAGTACGGTAAAATTCCAGAGCTGGAAAAACAGCTGGAAGCTGCAACGCAGACAGAAGGCAAAACCATGCGTCTGCTGCGTAACAAAGTGACCGATGCGGAAATCGCTGAAGTGCTGGCACGCTGGACGGGTATCCCGGTCGCTCGCATGATGGAAAGTGAACGTGAAAAACTGCTGCGGATGGAGCAGGACTTACACCACCGGGTTATCGGCCAGGATGAAGCCGTTGAGGCTGTATCGAATGCAATTCGCCGTAGCCGTGCGGGCTTGTCTGACCCAAATCGTCCGATTGGTTCATTCCTGTTCCTGGGGCCAACGGGGGTGGGTAAAACAGAACTCTGCAAAGCGCTGGCAAACTTTATGTTTGATAGCGATGACGCGATGATCCGTATCGATATGTCTGAGTTTATGGAAAAACACTCGGTTTCACGTCTGGTGGGTGCACCTCCGGGATACGTTGGCTACGAAGAAGGTGGCTATCTGACTGAAGCGGTACGCCGCCGTCCTTACTCCGTCATTCTTCTGGATGAAGTGGAGAAAGCGCACCCGGATGTGTTCAACATTCTGTTGCAGGTTCTGGATGATGGACGACTCACCGATGGGCAGGGGAGAACAGTCGATTTCCGTAATACCGTTGTGATCATGACGTCTAACCTGGGTTCTGATTTGATTCAGGAACGTTTTGGTGAGCTGGATTACGGTCATATGAAGGAACTGGTTCTGGGGGTTGTGAGTCATAGCTTCCGCCCTGAGTTCATTAACCGTATCGATGAAGTCGTGGTATTCCACCCATTAGGTGAAAAACACATTGCTTCTATCGCGCAGATTCAGCTCCAGCGTCTTTATAAACGTCTGGAAGAACGTGGGTATGAAATTCACATCTCTGATGACGCGCTGAAACTGCTCAGTGAGAATGGCTACGATCCTGTTTATGGTGCACGCCCTCTGAAACGTGCTATCCAGCAGCAGATCGAAAACCCTCTGGCTCAGCAAATCCTTTCCGGGGAGTTGATTCCAGGAAAAGTAATTCGTCTGGAAGTGAATGAAGATCGAATTGTGGCAGTGCAGTAAGTCACAAAACATCAAAAACGAGTCGCTTGCGGCTCGTTTTTGTTTAAAAACCAGGCGAAAATGAATGTCTGGAGTGTGTTTTGCCTGGAAAGTGAGCGGTCAGTAAATAATTTTCACTTTGCACTTGCAG
>NZ_JBSICG010000008.1:0-173309 GCF_056156645.1 Enterobacter sp. Li2LvB3
ACCCTCAGCCCACAGGGAGAGGGAACAAACATAAAAAACGGCAACCGAGGTCGCCGTTTTGCTTTTATTTTGCAATACGCTTGTACTTAATACGCTTCGGCTCCAGCGCGTCTGCGCCCAGCGTGCGTTTCTTGTACTCTTCGTATTCGGTGAAGTTACCTTCAAAGAACTCCACTTTACCTTCATCCTGGTAATCCAGAATGTGGGTCGCAATACGGTCAAGGAACCAACGGTCGTGCGAGATAACCATGGCACAACCCGGGAACTCCAGCAGGGCGTTTTCCAGCGCGCGCAGGGTTTCGATGTCGAGGTCGTTGGTTGGTTCATCGAGCAGCAGAACGTTGCCGCCAACCTGCAACAGTTTTGCCAGATGCAGACGACCACGCTCACCACCGGACAGCTCACCTACGCGTTTACCCTGGTCGGTGCCTTTGAAGTTAAAGCGGCCAACATAGGCGCGGCTTGGCATCTCGGTGTTACCGATACGCATGATATCCAGACCGCCGGACACTTCTTCCCACACGGTTTTGCTGTTATCCATCGCGTCACGGAACTGGTCAACAGAGGCCAGCTTCACGGTATCACCCAGGGTGATAGAACCGCTGTCTGGCTGTTCCTGACCCGACATCATGCGGAACAGGGTGGATTTACCCGCGCCGTTCGGACCGATAATGCCCACGATAGCGCCTTTCGGTACGGAGAAGGTCAGGTCATCAATCAGCAGGCGGTCGCCGTAAGACTTACGCAGGTTGCTGACTTCAACCACTTTATCCCCCAGACGTGCTCCAGGCGGAATAAACAGTTCGTTGGTTTCGTTACGTTTCTGGTATTCGGTGTTGTTCAGCTCTTCGAAGCGTGCCAGACGGGCTTTGCCCTTAGACTGACGGCCTTTTGCGCCC
This sequence comes from Enterobacter sp. Li2LvB3, assembly GCF_056156645.1. Taxonomy (NCBI): domain Bacteria; kingdom Pseudomonadati; phylum Pseudomonadota; class Gammaproteobacteria; order Enterobacterales; family Enterobacteriaceae; genus Enterobacter; species Enterobacter sp. Li2LvB3. The sequence goes on from NZ_JBSICG010000008.1 coordinate 900, forward strand.
TGACGGACCCATTCCAGCTCTTTCTCGATAGACTTGCGACGCGCCGCTTCAGCCGAAGCTTCCTGCGCCAGACGCTGATCTTTCTGCTCCAGCCAGGAAGAGTAGTTACCTTCCCACGGAATACCTTCACCGCGGTCCAGCTCCAGGATCCAGCCTGCCACGTTGTCGAGGAAGTAACGGTCGTGGGTAATCGCCACAACGGTGCCTTCGAAGTCGTGCAGGAAGCGTTCCAGCCATGCCACGGATTCTGCATCCAGGTGGTTGGTAGGTTCGTCGAGCAGCAGCATGTCTGGTTTTTCCAGCAGCAGGCGGCACAGCGCCACGCGGCGGCGTTCACCACCGGACAGGTTCGCGATTTTCGCATCCCAGTCTGGCAGACGCAGTGCATCCGCGGCACGTTCCAGCTGCACGTTCAGGTTGTGGCCGTCGTGTGCCTGGATAATCTCTTCAAACTTACCTTGCTGTGCGGCCAGCTTATCGAAATCTGCATCCGGTTCAGCGTATTTAGCGTACACCTCGTCCAGACCTTTCAGTGCGTTAACCACTTCGGATACCGCTTCTTCAACGGATTCACGGACAGTGTGTTCCGTGTTCAGCTGAGGTTCCTGCGGCAGGTAGCCGATTTTGATGCCAGGCTGCGGACGGGCTTCACCTTCGATGTCTGTATCGATGCCGGCCATGATGCGCAGCAGGGTGGACTTACCGGCACCGTTGAGACCCAGAACACCGATTTTTGCGCCCGGGAAGAAGCTCAGCGAGATATTTTTAAGAATATGACGTTTCGGCGGGACAACTTTGCCGACACGATGCATGGTATAAACGAATTGAGCCACGTTGGACTTCGCCTCTTTTATCGTAATGAAAATAGGTTTCAGCTGCGAAGTGTAGCCTTTTTCCCGGTCTAATCACAGCCAGGAACGTCAGGAGTGTTAAAACGCGCAAGAAAGGTAAAAAAGTGTCCATGACGTGGCGCGTTGCCGGATGCCTGGTTAGCATAAGTTGATTAGACTTTGACGTGGCAAGACGCTGCAATTGACGAAAAAACAATGAGGAAGAGCTTGTGGAAAAAGCCAAACAGGTGGTCTGGCGTCTGCTGGCTGCCAGCGTATGCGTGATGGCGGTAAGCCAGGCGGTACATGCCGATTCACTGGATGAACAACGTAACCGCTACGCGCAAATCAAGCAGGCGTGGGACAACAAGCAGATGGATACTGTGCAGGCCCTGATGCCAACACTCAAAGATTATCCGCTGTATCCGTATCTGGAGTATCGCCAGATTACGGACGATCTCATGAATCAACCGACGGTTGCCGTGAATAACTTTATTCAGGCGAACCCAACATTGCCGCCGGCGCGCACCTTACAGTCTCGTTTTGTGAACGAACTCGCGCGCCGTGAAGACTGGCGTGGGTTGTTAGCGTTCAGCCCGGAAAAACCGAATACCACAGAAGCGCAGTGTAACTTCTACTACGCAAAATGGGCCACAGGGCAGCAGGATGAAGCCTGGGCAGGGGCAAAAGATCTGTGGCTGACCGGGAAAAACCAGCCTAATGCCTGTGATTCCCTCTTTGGCGCCTGGCGCGCATCCGGCAAACAAGATCCGCTGGCCTATCTTGAACGTATTCGTCTGGCGATGAAGGCCGGTAACACGCGTCTGGTCACGACGCTTGCCGGGCAAATGCCGTCGGACTACCAGACCATCTCTTCTGCGGTTATCGGTCTTGCGAACAATCCTAATTCGGTAATGACCTTTGCCCGTACCACCGGTGCTACCAATTTTACCCGCGAGATGGCGGAAGAGGCCTTTACCAGCGTGGCGCGTGACGATGTGGAAAACGCGCGGCTGATGATCCCACAGCTGGTGCAGGCGCAGCAGCTTAATGAAGAGCAAACCCAGGCGCTGCGCGATATCGTGGCGTGGCGATTGATGGGGACGGATGTCACTGACGATCAGGCGCGTTGGCGTGATGACGCGGTGATGCGCTCGAACTCAACCTCGCTGGTGGAGCGCCGCGTGCGGATGGCGTTGGGTAGCGGCGACCGCCGCGGGCTAAATACCTGGCTTGCCCGTCTGCCAATGGATGCAAAAGAGAAAGATGAATGGCGCTACTGGCAAGCTGACCTGCTGCTGGAGCGTGGGCGTGATGATGAAGCAAAAGAGATCCTCCACTCTCTGATGCAGCAGCGCGGCTTCTACCCGATGGCTGCGGCACAGCGTCTGGGTGAAGAGTACACCTTCCGTATCGACAAAGCGCCGGGTAATCCCAGTGCGACGCTGATTCAGGGGCCAGAAATGGCACGCGTACGTGAGCTGATGTACTGGAATATGGATAACACCGCGCGCAGCGAGTGGGCGAACCTGGTCACCAGCCGCACGACGGACGAAAAAGCGCAACTGGCCCGCTATGCCTTTGATAATCACTGGTGGGATCTGAGCGTGCAGGCGACGATCGCCGGTAAACTGTGGGATCATCTCGAAGAGCGTTTCCCGCTGGCTTATAAAGATCTGTTCGATCGCTATACCAGCGGCAAAGATATCCCGCAAAGCTACGCCATGGCGATTGCACGTCAGGAGAGCGCCTGGAACCCGAAAGTGCGCTCCCCGGTTGGGGCAAGTGGGCTAATGCAAATTATGCCGGGCACGGCCGCGCACACCGTGAAGATGTTCAATATTCCAGGTTACAGCAATCCTGCACAACTGCTTGACCCGGATACCAACATCAATATCGGTACCAGCTATTTGCAGTATGTTTATCAGCAGTTTGGTAACAACCGTATCTTCTCTTCAGCGGCGTATAACGCCGGGCCTGGGCGTGTGCGTACCTGGCTTGGTAACAGCGCTGGTCGTATTGATGCCGTGGCGTTTGTCGAGAGTATTCCGTTCTCTGAAACCCGCGGATATGTGAAGAACGTCCTGGCTTATGATGCCTACTATCGTTACTTCATGGGACAGAAAGATACCTTGATGAGCGACGCTGAGTGGCAGAGACGTTACTGATCGGCATGGGTTGTGTTATGCTGTACTCGTTAATGAGTACAACAGGCGGCATAACATGACCCAGCATTCCCCTTATTCATCGGCGATGGCCGAACAACGCAACCAGGAGTGGCTTCGTTTTGTGGAGTTGCTCCGGCAGTCTTATGTAGAGGATCTGCACTTACCGTTGTTACAGCTGATGCTGACGCCCGACGAGCGTGAAGCTCTGGGCACGCGCGTACGCATTATCGAAGAGTTACTGCGGGGCGAAATGAGCCAGCGCGAACTGAAAAACGAGCTGGGCGCAGGTATCGCGACGATCACTCGCGGCTCAAACAGCCTGAAGTCTGCGCCGGTTGAACTGCGTCAGTGGCTTGAAGCAGTATTGTTGAAAAACGCCGGATGATGGCTTCGCCATCCGGCCTACAAATTCAACGATATATCGCGTTATGAAACGGGCTTAACGCCAGGATCACTGCCTGATGGTACACGCTTGAACGCGTCAGGGTGCCAGCGGTAAAGACGCCAATTGCCCCTTCCTTACGACCAATCTCATCGATGCCGGTGTACTGTGACATCACCGGCCCGAGCGCTTCACCCGCGCGCACTTTATCCAGAATAATGGCCGGTAATGGCAGTGTGGCCGAGCGCGCTTCGCCACTCAATTCCCGGTTTTCGATAACAACCCAGCTGAATGTTGCGCCTTCGTCGATGCCCGCTTCAATCGCGACCCAAAAGTCTGCCTCAGGGCAAGCTGTCTTTGCATTGGCAACACGATTTCGTGCGCCAGCGCGCGTTTCCTCGCTTCCAAACGGTTGTTCAGGTACACCACTCTCGACGGATACGGCGTCAATATGGCAGGATCCTTCGCCGAAGATCTCTTCAAATGCCCTTAGAATTGCCTGAATTTTGGCAGGATTAGTGGTAGCAGAGACAACATGGTGCATAATTAAGCTCGATTCAAAAAAACTCATCGCAGTATAACGGAAAAAAAGCATGTTACAGGTATACCTTGTTCGCCACGGTGAAACGCAGTGGAACGCCGAGCGACGTATTCAAGGCCAGTCAGACAGTCCTCTCACCGAAAAGGGTGTGCAACAGGCGTGGCAGGTAGCGGAACGCGCCAAAACGCTGGGCATTACTCACGTTATCGCAAGCGACTTAGGTCGCACGCAACAGACCGCGCGTATTATCGCTGATGCCTGCGGCTGCGACGTTGCCCTCGAGCCGCGCCTGCGTGAGCTGAATATGGGCGTGCTGGAAAAGCGCCATATCGATTCTCTGACTGAAAAAGAGGAAGGCTGGCGTCGTACGCTTGTTAACGGTACTGAAGATGGTCGAATTCCTGATGGTGAATCGATGCAGGAGCTGAGCGTGCGTATTCATGCCGCGCTGGCTGAGTGTCTGAAGCTCCCTGCCGGAAGCCGTCCGTTGCTGGTAAGCCACGGTATCGCGCTGGGCTGCCTGGTGAGTACGATTCTGGGCTTGCCTGCTTACGCAGAGCGCCGTTTGCGCCTGCGTAACTGCTCTATTTCCCGTATCGATTATCAGGAAAGTCAGTGGCTGGCGTCTGGCTGGATTGTGGAGATGGCAGGGGATATTTCGCATCTCGATGCCCCTGCGCTGGATGAATTACAGCGTTAGTGCCTGATAGGGATTAAGAATTCCATCCGCAGATTGATTGGGCGTTCTTCCGGTTTCACATCACTTGCCGGGTAGTAACGCTCAATGTCCTGACCTTTACGACGATTCAGATTCAGCATTGGCATACAGGTGCCGTAAACGGTCAGGATAAATTCCTGAACGCCCGTCCCCAGACCTTCATACGTGAACATAACGTACTCGCCACCTTCCAGCACCACGGGTTTAGAGCCCTGGATGTAGCCATTGGCCATATCCGGCGTTAACGCTGTGGTGTAGAACACTTCCTGCTCGTCGTCTTTTTCCAGGCTTGGATGCGTTTCGTTCAGGCCATACAGCAGTGGAGGAATGGCGGGCGCATGGCTCAGGAAATCGCGCCAGAACTGTACGCGCATCTGGTGACGGAACTCGGAAATCTGCTCCAGCGAACAGGAGTAGCTTTGTGTCGTCCCAATCAGATGGGTTTCAGGTAGCGTAATGATTTCATATTTAGGCATGGCGAACTCGCCCAGACGCAGCGGCGGACGCATACCAAAAGAGCTCCAGTCAGGCGAGCGGCGATAGAGCGCTGGCGTTAACGAGAACTGCTTTTTAAAGGCGCGGGTGAAGGTTTGCTGTGAATCAAAGCGATATTGCAGTGCAATATCCAGAATCGGCCGCGCGGTAAGACGCAGTGCGACAGCAGACTTTGACAGACGACGTGCGCGAATATAAGCACCGATAGCATGACCGGTGACATCCTTGAACATCCTTTGCAGATGCCACTTGGAATAGCCTGCTTTTGCCGCCACATTATCCAGTGACAAAGGCTGGTCGAGATGACCTTCCAGCCAGGTAAGCAGATCGCGAATAATTCCAGCCTGATCCATATACTATCCTCATCCTTAAAACAGCAGGTGCCTGATAACAGGTTAGCGGATAATAGCATTTTTTGATGTTTTAGCATTCAGTGTTTTTTTTGCTCATTAATGCTTTTTGCCGCACATTATGGGCGAATATATTCTAATCCTGTGATCTTGCTGCATTTTTATCTAACCTGTTGAATAATCGCTCAGCGTAATTTTAAAGAATGGTAACAATATGAAATACAAGACATTGATCTTAACCGCCGCCTTGCTGATGGTGGGCCGTGTGGCCCAGGCAGAACAGATTGGTTCTGTCGATACGGTGTTCAAAATGTTCGGTCCTGACCACAAAATCGTGGTTGAAGCCTTCGATGATCCTGACGTGAAAAACGTCACCTGCTATATCAGTCGGGCGAAAACGGGCGGTATCAAAGGTGGCCTGGGGCTGGCTGAAGATACTTCTGATGCGGCTATTTCGTGTCAGCAGGTTGGCCCGGTCGAGCTGAGTGATAAAATCAAAAATGGCAAAGCGCAGGGGGATGTGGTGTTCCAGAAACGCACGTCTCTGGTGTTCAAAAAGCTGCAAGTCGTGCGTTTTTATGATGCCAAACGCAACACGCTGGCGTACCTGGCGTACTCCGACAAAGTGGTGGAAGGGTCGCCGAAAAATGCGCTGAGCGCAGTGCCGATTATGCCGTGGCACTAATTCAGGGATGAATCATGCAACAACCTGTGGTCTGGCTGGTTGAAGACGAAATCAGCATCGCCGATACGCTTATCTACATGCTCCAGCAGGAAGGATTTGCGGTGAAAGCGTTTGAGCGCGGTTTACCGGTGCTGGAAGAGGCGCGGCGGCAGGTTCCCGCGCTGGCTATTCTGGACGTCGGTCTGACGGATATCAGCGGCTTTGAACTGTGTCGCCAGCTACTGGCGCTGCATCCGTCGCTGCCGGTGCTGTTTCTGACGGCACGCAGTGATGAAGTGGACAAACTGCTCGGCCTGGAAATGGGCGCGGATGACTACGTTGCTAAACCGTTCTCGCCGCGTGAAGTCTGCGCCCGGGTAAGGACTATCCTGCGACGGATGCAAAAATCCGCCGTGCCCTCTGAAATCGTCCGAATCGGGCAGTTCGAGCTGAACGAGCCTGCGGCCCAAATCACCTGGTGCGGAGAGCCTTTGCTGCTGACCCGCTATGAATTCCTGCTGCTCAAAACGCTGTTGCAGGCACCGGGACGCGTGTTTTCGCGCCAACAGCTCATGGATAAAGTCTGGGGTGATGACGGCGACAGTTTTGATCGTACCGTAGACACCCACATCAAAACCCTGCGTGCCAAGCTGCGGGCGGTGAATGACGCGCTTTCGCCCATCAGCACCCATCGCGGAATGGGCTACAGTCTGGGGCTTTATTGATGCGTATTGGAATGCGACTGCTGCTTGGGTATTTCCTGATCGTCGCCATCGCCGCATGGTTCGTGCTGTCGATCTTCGTCCAGGAAGTGAAGCCCGGCGTGCGCAGGGCAACGGAAGGCACGCTGATCGATACCGCGACGCTGCTGGCCGAAGTTGGGCGGGATGATTTGCTCTCGGGTGATGCGCAGCAGGGAAAACTGGCGCAGGCGTTTTCACAGCTGCATCAGCGGCCTTTTCGGGCCAACATTGGCGGCATTCACAAAGTCCGCAACGAATATCATGTCTACATGACCGACGCGCAGGGCAGGGTGGTGTTTGATTCCGCCGGTCTGGCCGTAGGGCAAGATTATTCCCGCTGGAACGACGTCTGGCTGACACTTCGTGGCGAATACGGAGCGCGCAGTACCCAGAGTCACCCAGACGACTCGGAGAGTACGGTGATGTACGTTGCCGCACCGGTCAGGGATCAGGGTAAAATTATCGGCGTGCTCTCGGTCGGGAAACCGAATATGGCAATGGCTCCCGTGATCCACCGTAGTGAACGGCGGATACTGTGGGCGGGTGGTGCGCTGCTCGGCATTGCGTTGCTGATTGGTCTGGCGGTGGCATGGTGGATTAACCGTTCGATCGGCACCTTGTCACGCTATGCTGACTCGGTGACCACCGATGCGCCGCTGCCGTTACCCAATCCGGGCAGCAGTGAACTGCGCAAGCTGGCGCAGGCGCTGGAAAATATGCGCATTCGTCTGGAGGGGAAAAACTACATTGAACGCTATGTCCATGCGCTTACTCACGAGCTGAAAAGCCCGATTGCCGCCATTCGTGGGGCGGCAGAAATTCTCGCAGAGCAACCGCCGCCACAGGTGGCCGCGCGGTTTATTGACAATATCCTGGTGCAAAACGCGCGTATGCAGTCGCTGGTTGAAAAGCTGCTCACGCAGGCGCGGCTTGAAAACCGGGTGGAGATTGTGCCGGTGAGTGTCAGTGTTGATACGCTGTTTATACGCCTGGCTGACACGCGCACTGCACTGCTGGCGGCGAAAAATATTACGCTTATCTGTGACAACACTTCCCTCAGTGTCGCGGGCGAACCGGATTTGCTCGAACAGGCGCTGGGCAATTTACTGGATAACGCTATCGATTTTACACCGCCGGGTGGCGTCATTAGTCTTATTGCGCGCGAAGCACAAAAGCAGGTGCAGCTCATCGTGACCGATAGCGGGAACGGGATCCCGGACTATGCGCTGGCGCGCGTTTTTGAACGCTTCTATTCACTGCCGCGTGACAACGGGCTGAAGAGTAGCGGGCTGGGGCTGGCATTTGTTCAGGAGGTGGCTCGTCTGCATCAGGGAGAGATAACGTTGCACAATCGGGAAGAGGGAGGCGCTATCGCAACGCTGACACTTCACCCTCACTTCACATAGCTTCAAACTGGCCCCACATAACCTCGTTACGCTCTCTTCATCACAAAGGAGACGTAATGATGAAATCCCCCCTGTTCTGGAAAGTAAGCACCCTGCTGGGGTGCATCCTGCTGCTGTTAGTTCCGCTGTTTATGGTCAGCAACCTGATTTCGGAGCGCGAGAGCTACCGCAATGACGTTGAAAATACCCTTCGCCAAAGCACCAGCGGACCACAAAAACTGGTTGGCCCGCTGATTGCCATTCCGGTAACGGAGGTTTTTTACAAGATAGAAGATGAGAAGCGGGTTGAATACAAGAAAAGTTATCAGCATTTCATTTTGCCGGAGTCCCTGCTTGTTGAAGGCAATCAGCACGTTGAGTCCCGGAGCATTGGCATTTATGACGGGCAGATCTGGAATACGGATCTGAAAATCAAAGCGCAATTCTCAACAGAAAAAATGGCGCAGCTGAAAGGGGAAACCATGACCCTCGGACAGCCATTTATCGTGGTCGGGGTTGGCGATTCTCGCGGAATTGGTACGGTGAGTGTGTCAAAAATTAACGGTGAGACGCTGAACGTCGAGCCGGGTTCGGGCGCTTACGGGGCACTTTCCGGTATCCATATACCACTGACGGATAAAGCGCTGGAAGCGAAAACCTTTACGCTGGAGATGTCGCTGAATCTGGCAGGCACCGGCAGTTTTGCCGTGGTACCGGTAGGTCGTAACAGTGAATTGACGCTCAACAGCAACTGGCCGCATCCGGGATTTATGGGTGATTACCTGCCAGTTAAGCACAAGATTAGCGAAACGGGTTTCCAGGCGAACTGGCAGAGCAGCTGGTTTGCAAACAATATGGAGAGCTGGTTTAGCGGACAACCGTCACCAGAATGGCGCGACATTCCGGCCTTCAGCGTCACGGTTGCCACGCCTGCGGATCAATACCAATTGACCGACCGCGCCGTGAAGTACGCTATTTTACTGATTGTGCTGACGTTTATGGCCTTCTTTGTCTTCGAAACCTTAACCGGACTGCGTCTGCATCCGATGCAGTACCTGCTGGTGGGGCTCTCACTGGTGCTGTTCTATCTGGTGCTGCTTGCGTTGTCTGAGCATGTTGGGTTTGCCCCCGCATGGATTATTGCAAGCCTGGTTGGCGCGGCGATGAACGGGATGTATTTGCAGGCGGTACTGAAAAGCTGGCAGAGAAGTGGCATGTTTGTCCTGGCATTGCTGGGGCTGGATATGGTGATGTGGTTCCTGCTGCGTTCAGAGGACAGCGCGCTGCTGCTGGGGTCTGCGGTTCTGGCGCTCGCGCTGTTTGCAGTGATGTACCTGACGCGCCACTTCGACTGGTACTCGCTCTCTCAGCCTAAGCGTCCAAAGTCGCCCGTAGAGCCGGATGATGAAGAAATGCGAATCTGGAAATAAAAAAAACGGCGCGTTAAGCGCCGTTTTTTAATGCGTTATGTACAGGATCACTCCTGCAAGTCACCACAGAAGCGATAGCCTTCGCCATGGATGGTGGCGATGATTTCCGGTGTATCTGGCGTTGATTCGAAGTGTTTACGAATACGACGGATAGTCACATCGACGGTACGGTCATGAGGCTTCAGCTCGCGACCAGTCATTTTCTTCAGCAGCTCAGCACGGGACTGGATCTTGCCTGGGTTTTCGCAGAAGTGCAGCATGGCGCGGAATTCACTGCGCGGCAGCTTGTACTGCTCACCGTTCGGGCTAATCAGTGAACGGCTGTTGATATCGAGTTCCCAGCCATTAAATTTGTAGCTGTCTACGCTACGACGCTCTTCACTGACCGTACCCAGGTTCATGGTGCGGGACAGCAGGTTGCGTGCACGAATGGTTAACTCGCGAGGATTAAACGGCTTGGTGATATAGTCATCCGCACCGATTTCCAGGCCAAGAATTTTATCAACTTCGTTGTCACGGCCTGTCAGGAACATCAACGCAACGTTCGCCTGTTCACGCAGTTCGCGCGCCAGAAGAAGGCCGTTTTTGCCCGGCAGGTTGATATCCATAATGACCAGATTGATATCATTTTCAGAAAGGATCTGATGCATCTCTGCGCCATCGGTCGCTTCAAAGACATCGTAGCCTTCTGCTTCGAAAATGCTCTTTAACGTGTTGCGTGTTACCAACTCGTCTTCAACGATAAGAATGTGCGGGGTCTGCATGTTTGCTACCTAAATTGCCAACTAAATCGAAACAGGAAGTACAAAAGTCCCTGACCTGCCTGATGCATGTCGCAAATTAACATGACCGGCCTAACGTGACTAAAGTACGTAATTGCGTTCTTGATGCACTTTCCATCAACGTCAACAACATCATTAGCTTGGTCGTGGGTACTTTCCCTTTGGACCCGACAGTGTCAAAAACGGCTGTCATCCTAACCATTTTAACAGCAACATAACAGGCTAAGTGACACCGGACACCCAATAAAACTACGCTTCGTTGACATATATCAAGTTCAATTGTAGCACGTTAACAGTTTGATGAAATCATCGTATCTGAATGCTAGCCTTTGTCACAATTTTTCAATAAACCAACTAGTTGCGGACATTGATTGATAAACAACACGAATCCAATCATTAAAGGGTATTCACACGGCCATTATCATTACAAAACATAAGGATAAGAGGGTTCTGTTAACATTCTAACTGATTGTTCAGTCACAAAATAGTTTAGCGATTTTAATTTGTTAAGAAACGCTATTTCGGTGATTTGTGTTGCAAATTTGTAAATTCGTGCTGCGTAATATGTTGAAGTGCATCACATTTTTACCCGCTAACTGATTAAAAAGAGAGCATAAATGCATCTTTCGATTGTGCTGGTAGCTCCAGCAAGAGCAGAAAATATAGGCGCTGCGGCGCGTGCCATGAAGACCATGGGTTTTACCGATTTGCGTATCGTGGACAGCACGACGCACCTGGAGCCCGCAACGCGCTGGGTCGCACATGGTTCAGGCGATATCATCGATAATATAACGACTTACGACACGCTGGCGGATGCGCTGCACGACATTTCCTTTACCGTTGCGACCACCGCGCGCAGCCGGGCGAAGTTCCATTACTACGCGACACCTGCCGAACTGGTGCCATTACTGGCTGAAAAAAGCGAATGGCTGACGAAAGCGGCGCTGGTATTTGGTCGTGAAGATTCGGGATTAACCAACGAAGAGCTGGAGCTGGCCGATGTCCTGACCGGCGTTCCTATGGTTGCCGATTATCCATCGTTGAATTTAGGGCAGGCGGTGATGGTCTACTGCTATCAATTAGCATCCTTAATGCAAACCACTCCTGCTCAGATAACGGGCACAGATGAAAATCAGCTGGTGGCGTTACGCGCCCGTTTGCAGAATTTGTTAACGGCGCTGGACGTGGCTGACGATCAAAAAATGGCTGACTGGTTGCATCAGCGCCTGGGGCGTCTTGAGCAGCGAGACACGGCAATGTTGCACCGATTACTGCACGACATTGAAAAAAAATTGACCGAGTAAAATACTGCCATAAGTTTTCAATATGGCGAAATTGACTAATATCATGGGTTGTGTTTGGGTGATTCGGATGAAAATAAATCTGCAAGCAGCGGGAGATGAGAGTGTCCCGAATTGTGATCAAATTAAAAATTCATTGACTTAAGGTGCCCGATCCTTTAACCCTAAAAGAATACAGCACAGACAGATAATAATTACAGAGTACACAACATCCATGAAACGCATCAGCATCACTACTATTACCACAACCATCATCATTACCACAGGTAACGATGCGGGCTGACGCGTACAGGAAAAACAGAAAAAAGCCCGCACCTAAACAGTGCGGGCTTTTTTTTCGGCTAAAGATCATGAGGTAATTCCATGCGAGTGTTGAAGTTCGGCGGTACATCAGTGGCAAATGCAGAACGTTTTCTGCGTGTTGCCGATATCCTGGAAAGCAACGCCAGGCAGGGGCAGGTAGCAACCGTGCTCTCTGCCCCGGCGAAAATCACGAATCACCTGGTGGCGATGATTGAAAAAACCATCGGTGGCCAGGATGCACTCCCGAACATAAGTGACGCAGAGCGGATCTTCGCCGAGCTGCTTCAGGGGCTGGCAGATGCTCAGCCTGGCTTCCCGCTCGCGCAGCTGAAAGCCTTTGTCGAACATGAATTTGCCCAGATCAAACACGTCCTGCACGGTATCAGCCTGCTGGGTCAGTGCCCGGATGGCATCAATGCGGCGTTGATCTGCCGCGGTGAGAAGCTCTCCATCGCCATCATGGCGGGCCTGCTGGAAGCGCGTGGTCATAACGTCACCGTTATCGACCCGGTCGAAAAACTGCTGGCAGTAGGTCATTACCTCGAATCGACTGTTGATATTGCCGAATCTACCCGCCGTATTGCCGCGAGCAAAATTCCGTCTGACCACATGATCCTGATGGCCGGCTTTACCGCCGGGAACGAGAAGGGCGAGCTGGTGGTTCTGGGGCGTAACGGCTCGGACTACTCTGCTGCCGTGCTGGCAGCCTGTTTACGCGCCGACTGTTGCGAAATCTGGACTGACGTCGACGGCGTGTATACCTGCGACCCGCGCCAGGTCCCTGATGCCAGGTTGTTGAAATCGATGTCGTATCAGGAAGCCATGGAGCTGTCTTACTTCGGCGCTAAAGTGCTTCACCCACGTACCATCTCTCCGATTGCCCAGTTCCAGATCCCTTGCCTGATTAAAAATACCGGTAATCCGCAAGCGCCAGGCACACTGATTGGCGCCAGCACTGATGAAGACGGCCTGCCGGTGAAAGGCATTTCTAATCTGAATAACATGGCGATGTTTAGCGTGTCTGGCCCGGGCATGAAAGGCATGGTTGGCATGGCGGCCCGTGTGTTCGCGGCAATGTCCCGCAATGGCATTTCCGTTGTGCTGATCACCCAATCATCTTCCGAGTACAGCATCAGCTTCTGCGTACCTCAGGGCGACTGCCTGCGCGCTCGTCGTGCGCTGGAAGACGAATTCTATCTGGAGCTGAAAGAAGAGTTGCTGGAGCCGCTGTCCATTCAGGAGCGTCTGGCGATCATCTCCGTGGTGGGTGACGGGATGCGCACCCTGCGCGGTATTTCTGCCAAATTCTTTGCGGCGCTGGCGCGCGCCAATATCAACATCGTGGCGATTGCCCAGGGCTCGTCCGAGCGTTCCATCTCCGTGGTGGTTGATAATGATGACGCCACCACCGGCGTTCGCGTTGTCCACCAGATGTTGTTCAACACCGACCAGGTGATTGAGCTGTTCCTGATTGGCGTGGGCGGTGTCGGCGGCGCGCTGCTGGAGCAGGTAAAGCGCCAGCAGGCATGGCTAAAGAAGAAGCATATTGATTTGCGCGTGTGCGGTATCGCGAACTCGAAAGCGCTGCTGACCAACGTCCACGGCCTGAATCTGGAAAACTGGCAGGGGGAGCTGAGTGATGCGAAAGAGCCTTTCAACCTGGGGCGGCTTATCCGTCTGGTGAAAGAGTATCACCTGTTAAACCCGGTGATTGTTGACTGTACCTCTAACCAGGCCGTAGCGGATCAATACGCTGACTTCCTGCGAGAAGGGTTCCACGTGGTAACGCCGAACAAAAAGGCCAACACCTCGTCAATGAATTATTACCATCAGCTGCGTCTGGCGGCGAGCAAATCACGCCGTAAGTTCCTTTACGACACCAACGTTGGCGCAGGGCTGCCGGTTATCGAGAACCTGCAAAACTTGCTGAACGCCGGTGATGAACTGCAACGTTTCTCTGGCATTCTTTCTGGCTCGTTGTCGTTTATCTTCGGTAAGCTGGATGAAGGGATGAGCTTGTCGGAAGCGACGCGTGCGGCACGTGAGTTGGGCTACACCGAGCCGGATCCACGCGATGATCTTTCCGGGATGGACGTGGCGCGTAAGCTGCTGATCCTGGCGCGTGAAACCGGACGCGAGCTGGAGCTTTCGGATATCGTGATTGAACCGGTGTTGCCGGCAGAGTTTGATGACAGCGGCGATGTCAGCACCTTTATGGCCCGTCTGCCGCAGCTTGACGATGCATTTGCTGCACGTGTTGCGAAAGCCCGTGATGAAGGTAAGGTATTGCGCTATGTTGGCAACATTGAGGATGACGGCGTTTGCCGTGTGAAGATTGCTGAAGTGGATGGCAACGATCCGCTGTTCAAAGTCAAAAACGGCGAGAACGCCCTGGCGTTTTACAGCCACTATTATCAGCCATTACCGTTGGTGCTTCGCGGTTATGGCGCGGGGAACGATGTCACAGCTGCGGGTGTATTTGCCGACCTGCTTCGTACCCTGTCATGGAAGTTAGGAGTTTAACATGGTGAAAGTTTATGCCCCGGCTTCCAGCGCCAATATGAGCGTCGGATTTGATGTGCTGGGTGCGGCGGTAACGCCGGTTGATGGCTCGCTGCTGGGCGATACGGTGACGGTTGAAACGGCTGGCAGTTTTAGCCTGAATAACGTGGGCCGTTTTGCCAGCAAGCTTCCGGCCGACCCGCGCGAAAACATCGTTTATCAGTGCTGGGAAAGATTCTGTCAGGAGATCGGCAAAAACGTGCCGGTCGCCATGACGCTGGAAAAAAGTATGCCGATTGGCTCCGGGCTGGGCTCGAGCGCGTGCTCGGTGGTGGCAGCGCTGGTGGCCATGAATGAACACTGCGGCAAGCCGCTGAACAATAATCGCCTGCTGGGGTTAATGGGCGAGCTGGAAGGGCGTATTTCCGGCAGCATCCATTATGATAACGTTGCGCCGTGTTTCCTTGGTGGAATGCAGCTGATGATTGAAGAAAATGGCATCATCAGTCAGCAGGTGCCAGGGTTTGATGAATGGCTGTGGGTACTGGCTTATCCGGGGATTAAAGTCTCGACCGCAGAAGCACGCGCGATCCTGCCGGCACAGTATCGTCGTCAGGACTGTATCGCTCACGGGCGTCATCTGGCGGGCTTTATTCATGCCTGCTACACCCGTCAGCCACAGCTTGCGGCAAAATTGATGAAAGATGTGATCGCCGAACCGTATCGCACCAAACTGCTGCCTGGCTTTAACGAAGCGCGCCAGGCATCGCTGGATATCGGCGCGCAGGCGTGCGGTATTTCCGGCTCTGGCCCGACGCTGTTCGCATTATGCGATAACCCAGACACCGCGCAGCGCGTGGCGGACTGGCTCTCTAAACACTACCTGCAAAATCAGGAAGGCTTTGTTCATATTTGCCGTCTGGACACGGCTGGCGCACGAGTACTGGGATAAATAATGAAACTCTACAACCTTAAAGATCATAACGAGCAGGTCAGCTTCGCGCAGGCGGTAACGCAGGGGCTGGGCAAAAACCAGGGGCTGTTTTTCCCCCACGACCTGCCTGAATTTCCTTTGACCGATATCGATGAACTGCTGAAACAAGATTTTGTCACCCGCAGCGCCAAAATTCTGTCTGCGTTTATCGGCGACGAAATCCCACAAGAATTGCTGGAAGAGCGCGTGCGTGCGGCGTTCGCCTTCCCGGCACCGGTCAATCACGTTGAGCCTGACGTGGGCTGCCTTGAGCTGTTCCACGGCCCGACCCTGGCCTTTAAAGACTTCGGCGGTCGTTTTATGGCGCAGATGCTGACTCACATCAGCGGTGACAAACCGGTGACCATTCTGACCGCGACCTCTGGCGATACGGGCGCTGCTGTGGCCCATGCGTTCTATGGCCTAAAAAATGTCCGCGTCGTCATCCTTTATCCGAAGGGCAAAATCAGCCCGCTTCAGGAAAAACTGTTCTGTACCCTTGGCGGTAACATTGAAACGGTGGCGATTGACGGTGATTTTGATGCCTGTCAGGCGCTGGTTAAACAAGCCTTCGATGATGAAGAGCTGAAAGTGGCGCTGGGTCTGAACTCGGCGAACTCCATCAACATCAGCCGCCTGCTGGCGCAGATTTGTTACTACTTTGAAGCCGTCGCGCAACTGCCGCAGGAAGCCCGTAACCAGCTGGTTATCTCTGTCCCAAGCGGTAACTTCGGTGACCTGACAGCCGGCCTGCTGGCGAAATCTCTGGGCCTGCCGGTGAAGCGCTTTATCGCTGCGACCAACGCGAACGACACCGTACCGCGCTTCCTGAAAGACGGGAAATGGGCACCAAACGCGACCCAGGCTACGCTTTCTAACGCCATGGACGTTAGCCAGCCAAACAACTGGCCGCGTGTTGAAGAGCTGTTCCGCCGTAAAGTGTGGCGTCTTGGCGATCTCGGCTATGCCGCGGTGACGGATGAAACCACCAAAGACACCATGCGTGAGCTGAAAGCGGTGGGGTATATCTCTGAGCCGCACGCTGCCATCGCTTACCGTGCGCTGCGCGACCAGCTGAACCCGGGCGAATATGGCCTGTTCCTGGGCACGGCGCATCCGGCGAAGTTTAAAGAGAGCGTGGAAGCGATTCTGGGTGAAACACTGCCGCTGCCAAAAGAGCTGGCAGATCGCGCCGATTTGCCGCTGCTGTCTCACGAGCTGCCGGCAGATTTTGCTGCGCTGCGTAAGTTGATGATGACCCGCGCATGATTGTGTTGCCCGGTGGCGGCTACGCCTTACCGGGCCTACAACGGCTCTGAACGTAGGCCGGGTAAGCGCAGCGCCACCCGGCAACAGCAGCACTGAACCGAGGCCGGGTGAGCTAAGCCTCCACCCGGCTTTTTTATGGAGAAATTAAGGAGAAAATAAGCAGTAATAATGCAGGAATTCCCACTAAATGCGGTCGCTCAGAGATTAGGATTGCAGAGAATAACAACCCCGGTTCCCCTCACGTAATCTCCTTACATCGGCCCACGTTGGGCAAGAATAATAAGGAGTCACCTATGTCTAAACTGAAACCTGCACTCATCGCGCTTTCACTGATGCTGGTTGCTCCCATGGCAGTACAGGCAGCTGAAATCACACTCGTGCCTGCGGTAAAACTGCAAATTGGCGATCAGGATAACAACGGACAATACTGGGATGGCGGCCATTGGCGCGACCATGACTGGTGGAGAGCGCACTACGACTGGCGTGATAACCACTGGCGTCCGCATGATGAGCATCGCAGTCATGATGATCACCGCGACCGTCACGACGATCGTCATGACGACCGCCACGACGATCGCGGCCCAGGGCCAGAGTGGAAGCACCACTAATTAAAAACCCCCGCCATCTGGCGGGGGTTTTGCTTCACTGCTCGTGGCGTTTAAACACTATCTCGCCTTTCCCCGATGCCTCTTCGTCAAAGAAATAACCTTCGCTGTTAAACCCGGTGAGTTGTTCAGGTTTTGTCAGGCGGTTTTGAATGATAAAGCGGCTCATCAACCCGCGCGCTTTCTTGGCGTAGAAGCTGATCACTTTAAACTTACCGTTTTTCTCATCCAGGAAGACAGGCTTGATGATTTGGGCATCCAGCTTTTTCGGTTTCACCGATTTGTAGTACTCATCGGAGGCCAGGTTGATAACGATGTTATCGCCCTGTGCGTGTAACGCCGCATTCAGTTTGTCGGTAATGATATCGCCCCAGAAATGGTACAGGTCTTTACCTTTGGCATTTCCCAGGCGGATACCCATCTCCAGGCGATACGGCTGCATCAGATCCAGCGGGCGCAGTACGCCATACAGGCCAGAGAGCATACGCAGGTGCTGCTGGGCAAAATCGAAATCGGCTTCGCTAAACTCTTCCGCCTGTAAACCGGTATAGACATCACCCTTGAAGGCCAGAAGCGCCTGGCGCGCATTTGTCGGGGTGAAATCCGGGTGCCATTCGTGAAAACGCGTGGCGTTCAGATCGGCGAGTTTGTCGCTGATGCTCATCAGCGTGGCAATTTGTGGCGCAGAGAGTTTACGCGCCTCATGAATCAGCTGTTGCGAATAGTCCAGCAGTTCGGGCTGGGTATAACGCTCGGTGGCAAGAGGGCTCTGGTAATCGAGCGTTTTTGCAGGTGAAATCAGAATCAGCATATCCAGTCCTTGCAGGAAATTTAGAGCGACTTTAGCAAAAAATCGCCCTGAATTGATCGATAGCTGTTATTGCCGGGGCAAATCATCCCAACTGCCGGGGGCGATTTGCGCTTCAATTTCGGGGTAGCGCGAGGCATCAAACACCGGCTGAATGCCAAGTTTGCGCTGGCGAAGGTAATCGCGGGCGATAAGGGTAACCACCGGAGAGAGCAGCAAAATGGCCGTCAGGTTAGTGATAGCCATCAGTGCCATAATGACATCGGCCAGTTGCCAGACCAGCGGCAGGCTGAGCAAAGAGCCCGCCATCACCATCAGCACCACACTGATACGCAGCAACCACAGGGTGCGCCGCGAGTCATGCCCGAGGAATATGAGGTTGTTCTCTGCATAGAGGTAATTGACGACTATCGAGCTGAAGGCGAACAGGGTCACGATAACCGAGACAAAACCCGCTCCCCAACTGCCAGAAAGATTCACCAGCGCCTGCTGAACCAGCTGAATGCCCGCCGTCCCGGGAGTGTGCAGCATTGGGCCTGACAGCAGTATAATCATGGCGCTGGCAGAGCAAATAATAATGGTATCCGTAAGCACGCCAATCATCTGCACGATACCTTGCGCAGCGGGGTGAGGAGGCCAGGACGCGGCGGCGGCGGCGGCATTCGGCGTTGAACCCATACCGGCTTCGTTCGAGAACATCCCTCGCTGAAAACCTGCCGTCAGTGCCTGGCTGATGGTATAGCCCAGAGCGCCAGAGGCCGCTTCCCGCCAGCCGAAGGCACTCTGGAAAATAGTCGTAATCACTTTTGGCACTATGCTGATGTGCGTGGCCGTCACGAACAGGCTTGCCGCTACCCACAGAAGCGCCATTATCGGCACCAGCCATTGCATCAGACGCGCAACACCCTTCAGGCCGGTGACGGTGGCCAGCAAAATGAAAATCGCCAGTGTCGCGCCGGTTAGCCATTCGGGGCACTGGAAGGCGTAACGTAGCGCATGGGCCACAGAGTTAGCCTGCACGGTGTTGAAAATCAGCCCGTAGGCGATGAGTAAAAAGACAGAAAACAGCACGCCCATCCAGCGCATTCCCAGTCCACGGGCCATATACCACGCCGGGCCGCCACGAAACTGGCCGCTTTTGTCCTTCTCTTTGTAGAGTTGGGCGAGGGAGCATTCGGCAAAAGAGGTCGCCATTCCGATAATCGCCGTGACCCACATCCAGAACACCGCGCCGGGGCCGCCTGCGCTAATCGCCAGCGCCACACCCGCCAGGTTGCCGCTGCCAACCCGAGCCGCAAGGCTTGTACATAGCGCCTGGAACGACGTTAATCCCCCCGGTTGCGGGGTAATACTGTTTTTCAGACTTTTGCCAAACTTGCGAATATAGCGAAACTGGATAAAACCGCTGCGCAGCGTGAACCATATACCTGCTCCCAGCAGCAGATATATCATTATTGAACCCCAGAGGACTTCGTTGATAAATGACAGGAAATCAGGCATTAACGTCCCTCTTGTTGATGCCAATGTGAATATGTAAGCGCTACCACTGATTGACCATGCTGTTACTTAGCACGCTGTTAATATTCAGAGTTTATCATACTATGGCTAAGCGCACTGTCTGCGGTTGCGCTACCTTTCCACCGTGTTATCATCAGAGGCAGACCGGTTACATCCCCCTAACAAGTAAACCTGTCATTTTTCCGCTGCTGGCAAGCTGTCGGTAGTGTGAATTATCCAGGGCACGTTAAAAGAGAAACACTATCATGACGGATAAATTGACCTCCCTTCGTCAGTTCACTACTGTCGTAGCTGACACCGGAGATATCGCGGCAATGAAGTTGTACCAGCCGCAGGATGCCACAACCAACCCTTCTCTGATCCTTAACGCCGCGCAGATCCCTGAGTATCGCAAACTGATCGACGACGCTGTGACCTGGGCGAAAGGCCAGAGCAACGATCGCGCGCAGCAGGTTGTGGATGCAACTGACAAACTGGCTGTAAACATCGGTCTGGAAATTCTGAAACTGGTTCCGGGTCGTATCTCTACTGAAGTTGATGCGCGTCTGTCCTACGACACCGAAGCGTCAATCGCAAAAGCAAAACGCCTGATCAAAATGTACAACGATGCTGGCATCAGCAACGACCGTATCCTGATCAAACTGGCTTCTACCTGGCAGGGCATCCGCGCTGCTGAGCAGCTGGAAAAAGAAGGCATCAACTGTAACCTGACGCTGCTGTTCTCCTTCGCGCAAGCTCGTGCATGTGCTGAAGCGGGCGTGTACCTGATTTCTCCGTTCGTGGGCCGTATTCTGGACTGGTACAAAGCCAACACCGACAAGAAAGAGTACGCACCAGCTGAAGATCCAGGCGTGGTTTCCGTGACTGAAATCTACGAATACTACAAACAGCACGGCTATGAGACTGTTGTTATGGGCGCAAGCTTCCGTAACGTCGGTGAAATCATTGAGCTGGCTGGCTGTGACCGCCTGACTATCGCACCTGCGCTGCTGAAAGAGCTGGCAGAGAGCGAAGGCGCACTGGAACGTAAACTGTCCTACACCGGTGAAGTGAAAGCACGCCCAGAGCGCATCACTGAATCTGAGTTCCTGTGGCAGCACAACCAGGATCCAATGGCGGTAGACAAACTGGCGGACGGTATCCGTAAGTTTGCTGTTGACCAGGGTAAACTGGAAAAAATGATCGGCGACCTGCTGTAATCATTCTGCGTGGCCGGGCTCCCGGTCACGCTACTTCTTTCGTACGCTGTCTGAAATTCCCCTCTGCGTGTATCATTCCCTTTAATCAGTACTTTTTGAATGGAATGGCTATGAATACCTTACGCATCGGCTTAGTGTCGATTTCTGACCGCGCCTCCAGCGGTGTTTATCAGGACAAAGGCATCCCCGCTCTGGAAGAGTGGCTGGGCAGTGCGCTGACTACCCCGTTTGAAATCCAGACCCGTTTGATCCCTGACGAACAGGCGATCATTGAGCAGACGCTGTGCGAGCTGGTGGATGAGATGAGCTGCCACCTGGTTCTGACCACAGGCGGTACTGGCCCTGCGCGCCGTGACGTTACCCCGGATGCCACTCTGGCGATTGCCGACCGTGAAATGCCGGGCTTCGGTGAGCAAATGCGCCAGATAAGCCTGCACTTTGTGCCAACGGCGATCCTTTCGCGCCAGGTGGGGGTGATCCGCAAACAGGCGTTGATCCTGAACCTGCCGGGCCAGCCGAAGTCGATCAAAGAGACGCTGGAAGGGGTAAAAGCAGAAGATGGCAGCGTGGTCGTGCATGGGATCTTTGCAAGTGTACCGTATTGTATACAGCTACTGGATGGCCCTTATGTGGAAACGGATGCCAAGGTTGTAGCAGCATTTCGCCCTAAAAGCGCGCGTCGCGAAACAATCTCCTGAAATTAACAAATATGTGACATTAGCTACAGCCAGGATAGCGTGCAGATTGATTTACGGTATAGTAATTTTTTCTTTACGATCGCCGTAAATATAAATCCACTACTCTGAATACATGGCGCGCTATGTCACATTACACCCGACCTCTGAATCGACAGGATTATAAAACGCTCACCCTTGCTGCACTTGGCGGGGCGCTGGAGTTTTATGATTTCATCATCTTTGTCTTCTTCGCCGCCGTGGTGGGGGAGCTGTTCTTCCCGGCAGATATTCCTGAATGGCTGCGCCAGGTGCAAACCTTTGGCATTTTTGCGGCCGGGTATCTTGCACGTCCGTTGGGCGGCATTGTGATGGCACACTTTGGCGATCTGGTCGGACGTAAGAAGATGTTTACGCTCAGCATTCTGCTGATGGCCGTACCTACGCTTGCCATCGGCCTGCTGCCAACTTATGCCTCTATGGGCCTCGTTGCCCCTCTGCTGCTGTTGCTGATGCGTATTCTTCAGGGTGCCGCAATTGGCGGTGAAGTGCCTGGCGCGTGGGTGTTTGTGGCAGAGCATGTTCCGGCGCGTCGTATCGGTATTGCCTGCGGGACGTTAACCGCAGGGTTGACCGTAGGGATACTGCTGGGTTCGGTTGTCGCGACGATTATCAACACCAGCATGACGCAGCAGTCCGTTCACGACTGGGGCTGGCGTATTCCGTTCCTGCTGGGCGGGGCCTTTGGTCTGGTGGCGATGTATCTGCGCCGCTGGTTGCAGGAAACTCCTATCTTCCTCGAAATGCAGCAGCGTAAAACGCTGGCGCAGGAGCTGCCGGTGAAAGCGGTGGTGGTGCGTCATAAGAAAGCGGTTGTGGTGTCGATGCTGCTGACCTGGCTGCTGTCGGCGGGCATTGTGGTGGTGATTTTGATGTCTCCGGTCTGGCTGCAAAAACAGTACGGCTTTGCGCCTGCGGTAACGCTTCAGGCGAACAGTATCGCCACCATTATGCTCTGTTTCGGCTGTCTCGCTGCCGGGCTTGCCGTTGACCGTATGGGTGCCAGCCTGACCTTTATCGTTGGTAGTCTGCTGCTGGCCGCGTCAAGCTGGGCGTTCTACCATCTTGCGGGAAGCCATCCTGAGCAGCTGTTCCTGCTGTACGGCGTGGTGGGCTTATGTGTTGGCGTGGTCGGTGCCGTGCCGTACGTGATGGTGCGCGCCTTCCCGCCGGAAGTGCGCTTCACCGGCATTTCATTCTCGTATAACGTTTCTTATGCCATCTTCGGCGGGTTGACACCCATTGCCGTGACGGTGCTGATGGGTGTCTCGCCGATGGCACCTGCCTGGTATGTGCTGGCGCTGTCGCTGCTGGGGCTGGGAATTGGATTCTGGTTACGCGGCGGGCGCCATCCGCTGATGGCGCATACGCCTGTTAACGAGGGCTAACGCTCAGGATGATGTTGTCATCTGGAATATGGGTGAAGTTGTAAATCAGGGCGTGGTAATCCGCCAGCGGATCCACGTCTGCAAATCGCGTGGGATAGAACATCTTACTCAAAATTTCGAGCGCGATGATGTTATAGGGGTTGTTGTAAAAGTGATGATACAACGCCCCGGTATGCCCCTCGACTACGGCGGGAATGCTGTTTACCCCCTGGCGGGAAAGCAATGCGTTGAACGCGGTTTGTACTGCATTTTGATCCACGTTATAGCCAAACGGGATAATCGCGGTGCCTTTACCCGGACGTTTAGAGCCGGTCATCAGGTAGTAATCCGGGTTCAGGGAGATAATTTTTTCCACGGAGATATTACCGGTAGCCCCTGGCAACAGCTGCGAGCCAATGTTCGTGCCGCCAGCGGCTTCAACCAGCCCACCCCAGCCGTTGCGCGCATGAGTGAAGCAGCAGCCATTATCCAGGCCACCGACACCGGCAATTGGCTCGATAAACACCAGCGGTTTTTTGCTGACGTCGGCCAGACGCTGGTGGATCGTATCCAGGCGCTGCTGATAGAAATCGATATACGCCTGCGCGCGGTCAGTCTGGCCCATGACCTTGCCCAGTAAGGCAATGCTTGGCAGGGTGTTCTGTACCGGATGCAGTTCATAGTCGACGAAGACCACCGGGATATGCAGTGCCTCAAGTTTGGCCAGCACACCGGTTTGCACCAGCGACGGTTTAGCACGAAGCTGGGCGATCATCAGGTCAGGCTGACGGGAGATCACCGTTTCCAGATCCACATTTCCCTGGTCGGAAAACTTCATGTCGAGGATCTTTTCTGCTTGTGGCCATTTACGCTTCAGCACGTTCCAGGTTTCGGTGTCCTGTTTTTTCGGCAGGTTGTTCCACGCCACCACTTTGGCGAACGGGTTGTCGCGCTCCAGCAGGGCAAGGGTGAAGATATCGCGGCCATCCTGCAAAATGATGCGCTGCGGCTCGTGCTCAATGGTCACTGAGCGGTTATCAAGATCCTTTACCGTCACCGGCCAGTTCTGCGCCTGGGCGAGCAGTGGCGAAAGCAAAAGTGCCAGACCACCTGCGGCAGCGATAATTTTTTTTAGCGTCATGTTTTCCCCGTCTTCTTTTTTCTTATGGCGTTAATCCGTCGACCACCACATGCGGTAGCCCACGGGAACAGTATTCAACCCGGCCATCCACGCCATACACGCGTGCCAGGCTGGCAGGCGTGACCACGTCGCCAGGCACGCCACTGGCAATCAGCTCGCCGCTTTTGAGCATCAGGGCGTATTCGGCGTGGCGCAGCGCAATATTGATGTCGTGGATAACCACAACCGTGACGATATTGCGTTGCCGCGTTTCCCGGGCAACGATATCCATCACATGAAACTGGTAGTTAAGGTCCAGCGCACTTAAGGGTTCATCCAGCAACAGTAAATCCGGCTCGCGGATCAATGACTGGGCCAGGCCAATCAGCTGTTTTTGCCCGCCGGAAAGCTGGTCGAGAAAGCTCATTGCCAGATGTGCGACACCCAGCTTGTCGAGAATGGAATAGGCTTCCTGCTCAACCTTATGGCCCGCGCTATTACCGCTTGCCCGTTTCGCCACTATCACCGACTCCAGGGCGTGAAGATGCACGCCCTGAGGTAAAGACTGCGGTAGGTAAACCACCTTTTGCGCCCGCTTTGCCGATGGCAGCGTCATCAAATCTTCGCCGTTGAGCAGCAGTTTCCCCAGGGCGGGGTTTAAGTCTGCCAGTGCGCGCAGCAGCGTTGACTTTCCTGAGCCGTTTGGCCCCAGCAGGGCGGTGATTTTTCCGCGAGGCAGTAGCGGAGTCGTTAACCCCTCAATGATCTTTTTCTTGCGATAACCCGTGTGCAGGTCGAGTACGCGAAGGCCGTCGGTCATACGTTCCCCCGGTTACGAATAATGATGCTAAGGAAGAACGGCACGCCAACCAGTGAGGTCACAATGCCTACAGGGATGATGACGCCGGGAACGATGTTCTTGGAAAATACTGACGCCAGAGAGAGCACCAGCGCGCCAATCAGCATACTGCCGGGCAGGTAAAACCGGTGATCTTCACCAAACATCATGCGCGAGATATGCGGTGCAACCAGGCCGATAAAACCGACAGGCCCCACGAAGGCTACTGTTAAGGCAGAGATAATGCTGATGCGTAACAACGTTGCCATGCGCAACTTTTTCACGTTGATACCGAAGCTGACAGCGCGATCTTCACCCAGACGCAGGGCGGTAAGTTTCCAGGCATTTTTCAGCGACAACGGCACAATAATCACCAGCGCCACGCCGAGAATTGCGAGCTTATCCCAGGAGGCGCGGGCCAGGCTGCCCATCGTCCAGAAGACCAGCCCTTGCAGGGTGTCTTCGCTGGCCACAAATTGCAGGATCGAAATCAGGGCGTTAAACGTAAACACCAGCGCGATGCCAAACAACACCACGCCGGAGGTCGCCACCCGCGTCCAGCGGCTGATGCCATCGAGAATAAAACAGGCAAGCAGCGCAAAGACAAAGGCATTGGCGGGAATAAACCACTTATCGGCAATACCCGGAATACCCAGACCCAGCACAATCGCCAGCGCGGCACCAAATGACGCGGCAGAAGAGACGCCAAGCGTAAACGGGCTGGCGAGCGGGTTATTCAGGATGGTTTGCATTTCCGCACCCGCAAGCCCAAGCGCCATGCCCACCGCGATAGCCATCAGGGCAAACGGCAGGCGAATGTCCCAGACGATGACGCGTGTGCCGGCATCGGCGGCGGCGGAATTGACCAGCGTGTGCCAGAGCGTAGAAACGGAGATGCCAGACGGCCCGATGGTGAAATCAAGGAGCAGCGAGCAAACAATGAGGGCGAACAGAACGCCTGCCAGCGCGAAGCGTCTGACGAGAATTTTACGGTAATGTAACGCGACAGTAGTTTCGCCAGACTGATTGCTGGCGGTAAGGCTGGAATTCATCAGATAACCTTATGCAACACAACAGAATCGTTTTATCCCTCTAACGTTCCTTTCGGGTGCTGCCTGATATCCAATATCCGGGATCTGCCAGGCAACACTAATCGCAATGATAATGCTTATCAATTAAATGAAGCGGTTATTCGAATTCCGTTTAATAATCGTTTCTTTTGTGATTAAAAAATCAACCCTTTTGCCAGCGCTCAAGTTGCCTGCTGGTCATGTATGCGCCTGTTACACAGAGCGCGAGCGGAACTAAAAAACTATGATCCATCCGGGTAAACTCCATCATTAGCGTAATGGCCGTTACGGGCATTTGCATGGAGGCAGACAGGAACCCTGCCGCGCCGGTCAGCGCAAAACCGGCCATATCACTGCCCGGAAACAGCCCGCCCAACACAATAAACAGCAGCGAACCGAGTAGGGCGCCAATCGTCAGGCCAGGCGTCAGTAACCCCCCTTCGGCACCGCCACGTAATACCGCCCAGATAACAAATATTTTGATGCACACAATCGCCAGCGCCAGTTGCAGCGTAACGCTGCCATCGAGGGTTAACTGCGTCGGGCCTTTTCCGTTGCCGGGCAACTGCGGGAACCAGATTGATAATGCGCCCAGTGCAGCAAAGGCGACCAGGCTGAAAACGGGCATTTGCCAGTTACTGCGCACTTTGCTGCGCGCCCGCTGTGTGAGGCGGCGGAAAAGAAAGGCCGCAGCCCCCATGACCGGGCCGGACAGTGCGCCCCAGAAAACCAGCGAGGTCGAGGCAAGTTCAGTGGTGAAGCGATACTGATGTTCATCGCCAAGCCCAAGGGTGGCAATCCAGGCCGCCAGGGCTGATGTGACTAATGCCGCGATCGCGGTGTCCCAGCTAAAGCTGACCAGCAGGACTTCAAGGGTAAATACGGCGCCCGCCAGCGGGACATTGTACACCGCTGCAAGCCCGGCTCCGGCACCGCAGGCAATCATCAGCTGAATATCGGTGGCGGTGAGACGCAGATAACGTGCCACGCCGCCCGCAAAGAGTGAACCCACTTCGCGTGGCGCAACTTCTCGTCCAAGCGGGGAGCCCATCGCTACGGTGATGATTTGCAGCAGGGCGTGAATTAAGGTGGTGATGCCAGGCATGGGTTTACCGGGATCTTTTACCGCGGCACTGATGCTCACACGTTTTTGGCCATAGCGACCAAGCAACCACCACCCGCACCCGGCAACAATGCCTGCGCTCAGAATTACAATAAACCGGCGGCGGGCGCTGGCATCGGTCACACCCTGTAAAAAGGTCTGTGGGCCAGTCAGGCTGTCGCGGCTGTAGCCGTAGGCCAGGTGCTGAATTTCGTGAAGCAGCAGAGCGAGCAGCATCCCGCCAAGACCTGCCAGGACGCCAGTGAGAATAAGAGCGGTCCAGCGTTGCAGCCAGTAAGTTCGGGTTGGAAGGGTTGTCATGATGCGTTGTCTTTATGAAAGGCGGTAAGCCCATCATTTCACAACGTACTTTAACGGAAAATCAATCGGAGCGGGGATTTCGTGCCCGCAGGGCGGGCACGAAAGGGGGATCAGTGTTTTTCACCAATCGGCAGAACGGTACGACCAAACTGTTCGTTCAGTACTTCGCCCATTGCCAGGTAGATAGCGCTTGCGCCACACACCAGGCCAATCCAGCCAGCAACGTGAACGATGCCTTCGTTGTCCACCAGGTGACCAATCGCCAGCAGGGCGAACAGCACGGTCAGGCTCAGGAAGACGAACTGGAGCGCGCGGTTAGCCTTCAGGGTGCCGAAGAACATGAACAGGGTGAAGACGCCCCACAGGCCCAGATAGACGCCCAGGAAGTGTGCGTTAGCGGCATCTGCCAGGCCCATTTTAGGCATCAGCAGAATGGCGACCAGGGTCAGCCAGAAAGAACCGTAAGAGGTAAAGGCGGTTAAACCGAAGGTATTGCCTTTTTTATATTCCAGCAGGCCCGCGAAGATTTGTGCGATACCGCCGTAGAAAATGCCCATCGCCAGGATAATGCCATCCATCGGGAACATCCCGATGTTGTGCAGGTTCAGCAGGATGGTGGTCATGCCAAAACCCATCAGGCCCAGCGGAGCCGGATTAGCCAACTTAGTGTTGCCCATAAGTCCTCAAAAAAATCATCATTAATATGGTGAAATGGTTAAACCCGCGTCAATTCTCCCAGACGGGGCGCGGCATCATAATGGGCGCAATCGATGCCGTCTATGATCTAATCAGGGTGAAATTAAAAATTTTTTTATCCTTCCCCCTTGATGGATGCCGTTGCGACCCCATCTTGTAAGCAACCGCAGTGTGTGGACCTGAAAAAAATCAAATCTGGGCAGTTGAAAAAGCACGTTCTGCCCTTATTACAGGTACACAACCACATGTTGACTGAATTTTTAGTGGAGACGTTTAGATGGGTAAAATTATTGGTATCGACCTGGGTACTACCAACTCTTGTGTAGCGATTATGGATGGCACTACTGCACGCGTGCTGGAGAACGCCGAGGGCGATCGCACCACGCCTTCTATTATTGCTTATACCCAGGATGGTGAAACTCTGGTTGGTCAGCCGGCTAAACGTCAGGCAGTGACAAACCCGCAAAACACTCTGTTTGCGATTAAACGCCTGATTGGCCGCCGCTTCCAGGACGAAGAAGTACAGCGTGATGAAGCCATCATGCCGTACAAAATCATCGGTGCTGACAACGGTGATGCATGGATTGATGTTAAAGGTCAGAAAATGGCACCACCGCAGATCTCTGCTGAAGTGCTGAAAAAAATGAAGAAAACCGCGGAAGATTACCTGGGTGAGCCGGTAACTGAAGCTGTTATCACCGTTCCTGCATACTTCAACGATGCTCAGCGTCAGGCAACCAAAGATGCTGGCCGTATCGCAGGTCTGGAAGTAAAACGTATCATCAACGAACCAACCGCAGCGGCACTGGCCTACGGTCTGGATAAAGAAGTTGGCAACCGTACTATCGCGGTTTACGACCTGGGTGGTGGTACCTTCGATATCTCTATTATCGAAATCGACGAAGTTGACGGCGAAAAAACCTTTGAAGTTCTGGCAACCAATGGTGATACCCACCTGGGTGGTGAAGACTTCGATAGCCGTATGATCAACTACCTCGTTGACGAGTTTAAGAAAGATCAGGGTATTGACCTGCGTAACGATCCGCTGGCAATGCAGCGCCTGAAAGAAGCCGCTGAGAAAGCGAAGATTGAACTCTCTTCCGCTCAGCAGACCGACGTAAACCTGCCGTACATCACTGCAGATGCGTCAGGTCCAAAACACATGAACATCAAAGTGACCCGTGCGAAACTGGAAAGCCTGGTAGAAGACCTGGTGAACCGTTCTATCGAGCCACTGAAAGTTGCACTGCAAGATGCTGGCCTGTCTGTGTCCGACATCCAGGACGTTATCCTGGTAGGTGGTCAGACGCGTATGCCAATGGTTCAGAAGAAAGTGGCTGAGTTCTTTGGTAAAGAGCCACGTAAAGACGTTAACCCGGACGAAGCCGTTGCTATCGGTGCAGCGGTTCAGGGCGGCGTGCTGACCGGTGAAGTTAAAGACGTACTGCTGCTGGACGTTACCCCGCTGTCTCTGGGTATCGAAACCATGGGCGGTGTGATGACTGCGCTCATCAACAAAAACACCACCATCCCAACGAAACACAGCCAGGTGTTCTCTACCGCTGAAGACAACCAGTCTGCGGTAACCATCCATGTGATTCAGGGTGAGCGTAAGCGTGCGTCTGATAACAAGTCTCTGGGTCAGTTCAACCTGGATGGTATCAGCCCGGCACCACGCGGAATGCCGCAGATCGAAGTTACCTTTGATATCGATGCCGACGGTATCCTGCACGTGTCTGCAAAAGACAAAAACAGCGGTAAAGAGCAGAAGATCACCATCAAGGCATCTTCTGGCCTGAACGAAGCAGAAATCGAAAAAATGGTTCGCGATGCTGAAGCTAATGCTGAATCCGACCGTAAATTCGAAGAGCTGGTTCAGACCCGTAACCAGGGTGACCATCTGCTGCACAGCACCCGTAAGCAGGTTGAAGAAGCAGGCGATAAACTGCCAGCTGAAGACAAAACGGCTATCGAAGCTGCACTGAGTGCGCTGGAAACTTCTCTGAAAGGCGAAGACAAAGCGGACATCGAAGCGAAGATGCAAGAGCTGGCACAGGCTTCTCAGAAGCTGATGGAAATCGCACAGCAGCAGCACGCGCAACAGCAGGCGGGTAGCGATGCTTCTGCGAACAATGCGAAAGACGACGACGTTGTCGATGCGGAGTTCGAAGAAGTGAAAGACAAAAAATAATCGCCCTTTGAACGGGTAATTACTGGCACGGGCGAAGAGGTTTCCTCTCCGCCCGTGCACGCATGTTAGGGGCAGATAAATAAAGATGGCAAAGCAAGACTATTACGAGATTTTAGGCGTTTCCAAAACAGCGGAAGAGCGTGAAATCAAAAAGGCGTATAAGCGTCTGGCCATGAAATATCACCCGGATCGCAATCAGGGTGATAAAGAGGCTGAAGCCAAATTTAAAGAGATCAAAGAAGCCTACGAAATCCTGACCGATGCACAAAAACGTGCGGCCTACGATCAGTACGGTCACGCAGCCTTTGAGCAGGGTGGCATGGGCGGCGGTGGATTCGGTGGCGGCGGCTTTGGCGGCGGCGCTGATTTCAGCGATATCTTCGGCGACGTATTCGGCGACATCTTTGGCGGTGGCCGTGGTCGTCAACGCGCGGCCCGTGGTGCGGATCTGCGCTACAACATGGATCTGACGCTGGAAGAAGCCGTTCGCGGTGTGACCAAAGAGATCCGTATCCCGACGCTGGAAGAGTGTGACATTTGCCACGGCAGCGGCGCGAAGGCGGGAACTCAGCCACAGACCTGTCCAACCTGTCACGGCTCCGGCCAGGTGCAGATGCGTCAGGGCTTCTTCGCGGTACAGCAGGCCTGTCCACATTGTCATGGTCGCGGTACGCTGATTAAAGATCCGTGCAACAAATGTCATGGTCACGGTCGCGTAGAGAAAACCAAAACCCTGTCCGTTAAAATCCCGGCCGGTGTTGATACAGGCGACCGTATTCGTCTGACCGGTGAAGGCGAAGCGGGCGAGCACGGTGCACCAGCAGGCGATCTGTACGTTCAGGTTCAGGTGAAACAGCACGCTATCTTTGAGCGTGAAGGGAACAACCTGTACTGTGAAGTGCCGATCAACTTTGCGATGGCAGCACTCGGTGGTGAAATCGAAGTGCCTACGCTGGATGGTCGTGTAAACCTGAAAGTGCCTGGTGAGACGCAGACCGGCAAACTGTTCCGGATGCGCGGTAAGGGCGTTAAATCGGTTCGCGGTGGTGCTCAGGGCGACCTGCTGTGCCGCGTGGTGGTAGAAACACCGGTCGGGCTGAACGACAAGCAGAAACAGTTGCTAAAAGAGTTGCAGGAAAGCTTTGGCGGCCCAACGGGCGAGAAAAACAGCCCACGCTCCAAAAGCTTCTTCGATGGTGTCAAAAAATTCTTCGATGATTTGACCCGCTAACACTCGACAGTAACGCGACATTCTAAAAAGCCTGGAAGCGATTCCGGGCTTTTTCTATTTGTGGGTATGTTTCGGAAAAAACGAATTAATACTCAACATTAATCTGTTTTTGCCGAGTTGTTAGGCTTGGTATTATGGTTTTATCGAGGTATTGTCGTAAAAGAGAGAATTTAAGTGAAATTACTACACCGTTTCTTTAGCAATGAGGCGTCTGGCGGCATCATTTTGATTATTGCCGCTGTGGCGGCCATGGTGTTGGCCAACCTGGGGGCAACACGTGAGCTCTATCATGCATTTCTGGAAACACCGGTCGAGTTACGGGTCGGCGTGCTGGAAATTAATAAAAACATGCTGCTGTGGATCAATGATGCGCTGATGGCGGTGTTTTTCCTGCTGGTAGGGTTAGAGGTTAAACGTGAGATGGTGCTCGGCTCGCTTGCCAGTCGTCAGCGCGCGGCGTTTCCGGTGATTGCCGCGCTTGGTGGCATGGTTGTTCCGGCGCTGCTCTTCCTGGCGTTTACCTGGCAAGATCCGATGGCGCGACACGGATGGGCTATTCCGGCAGCAACGGATATCGCCTTTGCGCTTGGGGTGCTGGCGCTGCTGGGTAGCCGCGTTCCCGTGGCACTGAAAATATTCCTGATGGCGCTGGCGATTATTGATGACCTCGGTGCCATCGTGATTATCGCGCTGTTCTACACCAGCGAACTGTCAATTCTGTCGCTGAGTGTGGCCGCAGGGGCCATTGCGGTACTGGCGTTGCTGAATATCTGCAACGTGCGCCGTATCGGCATCTATGTGCTGGTGGGGATAGTGCTCTGGACGGCGGTGCTAAAATCCGGCGTGCACGCCACACTGGCAGGGGTGATCGTCGGCTTCCTGGTGCCACTGAAGCCGCAGGATGGCAAATCACCGGCAAAACAGCTGGAGCATGTGCTTCACCCGTGGGTCGCCTTTATGATCCTGCCGCTGTTTGCCTTTGCTAACGCTGGCGTTTCTCTGGAAGGGGTCACGATGGATGGATTGACCTCTATGCTGCCACTCGGGGTAATTGCCGGGCTGTTTGTCGGTAAGCCACTGGGGATCAGCCTGTTCTGTTGGCTGGCACTGAAACTGAAGTTGGCATCATTGCCACAAGGTACGACGTTTAAGCAGATCATGGCGGTGGGTGTGCTGTGCGGAATCGGCTTTACGATGTCTATCTTTATCTCGACGCTGGCCTTTGGCACACATGCGCCTGAGCTTATCATCTGGGCAAAACTGGGCATCCTGATTGGGTCATTACTGGCTGCGGTTATCGGTTATACCTTGTTGAAGGTGAAATTGCCCGGACAGGTTGTTCAGGCATAACAGGAAACCGGGAGAAGGGCAGCCTTCTCCCGATACACAATCAGGGAGAGAAGACGCGATGTCTCATATCAATTACAACCATCTTTACTATTTCTGGCACGTCTACAAAGAGGGCTCGGTGGTTGGCGCGGCAGAGGCGCTGTATCTGACGCCACAAACCATTACCGGACAGATCAAAGCACTGGAAGAGCGTTTGCAGGGCAAGCTGTTTAAGCGTAAAGGTCGCGGTATCGAGCCAAGTGAACTGGGCGAGCTGGTTTTCCGCTACGCCGACAAGATGTTCACCTTAAGCCAGGAGATGCTGGATATCGTCAACTACCGCAAAGAGTCGAACTTGCTCTTTGATGTGGGAGTGGCGGATGCCCTGTCAAAACGGCTGGTGAGTGGTGTGCTGGATGCTGCGGTGGTGGAAGATGAACAGATCCACCTGCGCTGCTTTGAATCCACCCACGAGATGCTGCTGGAGCAACTGAGCCAGCATAAGCTGGATATGATTATTTCGGACTGCCCGATTGATTCAACGCAGCAGGAAGGGTTGTTCTCGGTGAAGATTGGCGAATGCGGCGTGAGCTTCTGGTGCATCAACCCGCCGCCGGAAAAACCGTTCCCGGCCTGTCTGGAAGAGCGTCGTTTGCTGGTACCAGGCAGACGTTCCATGCTCGGACGTAAGCTGCAAAACTGGTTTAACTCCCAGGGGCTGAATGTGGAGATCCTCGGTGAGTTTGATGATGCCGCACTGATGAAAGCCTTTGGCGAAGCGCATAACGCTATCTTTGTTGCGCCAACGCTTTATGCGCACGATCTCTACTCGGATAACAAGATTACGGAGATTGGTCGAGTGGATAATGTGATGGAAGAGTATCACGCGATCTTTGCCGAAAGGATGATCCAGCATCCGGCGGTGCAGCGCATTTGTAATCGGGACTACTCGGCATTGTTCATGCCACCGGCAATCTGAAGACATAAAAAAACCCGCGTTAAGCGGGTTCTTTAAACAAGCAACAACAAGCGGCGATTAAGCCAGTTTGTTGATCTGCGCGGTCAGGTTTGCTTTATGACGCGCTGCTTTGTTTTTGTGGATCAGACCTTTAGCAGCCTGACGATCCACGATTGGTTGCATTTCGTTAAATGCGTTCTGCGCTGCAGCTTTGTCGCCAGCTTCGATAGCTGCGTATACTTTCTTGATGAAAGTACGCATCATAGAGCGACGGCTTGCGTTGTGCTTACGAGCCTTTTCAGACTGTACAGCACGTTTCTTAGCTGATTTGATATTAGCCAAGTCCAACTCCCAAATATGATCTATGTGGACAATTCAAAGGCCGAGGAATATGCCCTCTTTGCCTTCTTTTGTCAATGGATTTGTGCAAATAAGCGTCGTTTATGAGCGACGCTACGTTACGTAGTGATGGCGCAGGATTCTACCAGCTTGTCTGTCGTGAATACAGCTTTTCGGCACAAAAATCGCAGTTCGCGGGCAGATTTTTTCACTCCGAAAGGTCAGCATGATGAAATCATTACGGCTTTCTGTTTTGCGTGAACAATCGCCGGTTAACCTTAACCGCTGTACAAGGTATACTTTGGCGATTTTCACTGTCTTGAGCCAGTCATGAAGCTGATACGCGGCATACATAATCTTAGTAAAGCCCCGCACGGGTGCGTTCTGACCATTGGTAATTTCGACGGCGTGCATCGTGGGCATCAGGCGCTGTTACAAGGATTGCGTAAAGAGGGGGAGGCGCGTGGCCTGCCCGTTGTGGTCATGATTTTTGAGCCACAGCCGCTGGAGCTGTTTGCGGGCGAGAAGTCGCCTGCGCGCCTTACCCGGCTACGCGAGAAATTGCGCTACCTTGCCGAGTGCGGTGTGGACTACGTGCTGTGTGTACGATTCGATCGTCGCTTTGCAGCGCTGACAGCACAAAATTTTGTCGGTGAGCTGTTAGTTAAGCGTCTTGGCGTACAGTTTCTCGCAGTAGGTGATGATTTCCGCTTTGGCGCTGGTCGTCAGGGCGATTTCTTGTTATTACAGAAGGCTGGCCTGGAGTACGGTTTTGACGTCACCAGCGCCATGACCTTCTGCGAGGGCGGCGTTCGGGTCAGCAGCACGGCGGTGCGCCAGGCACTGGCGGATGATGATCTGGATACGGCGGAAAACCTGCTTGGACACCCTTTCACCATTTCCGGGCGCGTGGTACATGGCGATGCCCTGGGCCGCACTATTGGTTTCCCGACGGCGAACATCCCGCTGCGTCGTCAGGTTTCCCCGGTAAAAGGGGTCTACGCGGTGGAAGTGGCCGGACTGGGCGAAAAGCCGTATTTCGGTGTGGCCAACATTGGCACGCGTCCAACGGTTGCCGGCGTGCGACAGCAGCTTGAAGTGCACCTGCTGGACGTTGTAATGGACCTCTACGGTCGCCATATAGATGTAATACTGCGTAAAAAAATACGCAATGAGCAGCGATTTGCTTCGCTGGACGAACTTAAGGCGCAAATAGCGCGAGATGAATTAACGGCCCGCGAGTTTTTTGGGCTTTGAACCCGGCTTAAATGCCTACGTGATAAATACGGAACCGAGAATCTGATGAGTGACTATAAATCAACCCTGAATTTGCCGGAAACAGGGTTCCCGATGCGCGGCGATCTCGCCAAGCGTGAACCGGGAATGCTGGCGCGTTGGACCGATGATGACCTGTACGGCATCATTCGTGCAGCCAAAAAAGGCAAAAAAACCTTCATTCTGCATGATGGCCCTCCATATGCGAATGGCAGCATTCATATTGGTCACTCTGTAAACAAGATTCTGAAAGACATTATCGTGAAGTCCAAAGGCCTCACGGGTTTTGACTCGCCTTACGTTCCGGGCTGGGATTGCCACGGTCTGCCAATCGAGCTGAAAGTGGAGCAGGAATTCGGTAAGCCGGGCGAGAAGTTCACCGCCGCAGAATTCCGCGCGAAATGCCGCGAATACGCTGCCACTCAGGTTGACGGCCAGCGTGCTGACTTCATCCGTCTGGGCGTGCTGGGCGACTGGTCGCACCCGTATCTGACCATGGACTTCAAAACCGAAGCCAACATCATCCGCGCGCTGGGCAAAATCATCGGCAACGGCCACCTGCACAAAGGCGCGAAGCCGGTGCACTGGTGCGTTGACTGCCGTTCTGCGCTGGCAGAAGCGGAAGTTGAGTATTACGACAAAACCTCTCCGTCTATCGACGTGGCGTTCCATGCCGTCGATCAGGAAGCGGTGAAAGCCAAATTTGGCGTGACTTCTGTAAACGGCCCAGTATCGCTGGTTATCTGGACTACCACCCCGTGGACCCTGCCTGCCAACCGTGCGATCTCCCTGTCTGGCGAGTTCGAGTATGCGCTGGTGCAGGTTGAAGGTCAGGCGGTTATCCTGGCGAAAGATCTGGTTGAAAGCGTGCTGAAACGCGCGCACATCACCGACTACACCGTGCTGGGCACCGTGAAAGGCGACGCGCTGGAACTGATGCGCTTCAAACATCCGTTCCTCGACTTCGACGTTCCGGCTATCCTGGGCGACCACGTCACGCTGGAAGCGGGTACCGGTGCGGTGCATACCGCCGGTGGCCACGGCCCGGACGATTACAATATCAGCCTGAAATACGGTCTTGAAATCGCTAACCCGGTTGGCCCGGACGGCTCATACCTGCCTGGCACCTACCCGGCGCTGGACGGTATTAACGTCTTCAAAGCGAACGACATCATCGTTGATATGCTGCGTGACCGCGGCGCGCTGCTGCACGTAGAGAAAATGCAGCACAGCTATCCATGCTGCTGGCGTCACAAGTCACCAATCATCTTCCGTGCGACCCCACAGTGGTTCGTCAGCATGGATCAGAAAGGCCTGCGTGCGCAGTCCCTGCAAGAGATCAAAGGCGTGCAGTGGATCCCGGACTGGGGTCAGGCGCGTATCGAATCCATGGTGGCTAACCGTCCTGACTGGTGTATCTCCCGTCAGCGTACCTGGGGCGTGCCGATGTCTCTGTTCGTGCATAAAGAGACGCAAGAGCTGCACCCGAACACTCTGGAACTGATGGAAGAAGTGGCGAAGCGTGTTGAAGCTGACGGCATTCAGGCGTGGTGGGATCTCGACTCCCGCGACATCCTGGGCGCAGACGCTGACAACTACGAGAAAGTGCCAGATACCCTGGACGTGTGGTTCGACTCCGGTTCTACCCACTCTTCCGTCGTTGACGTGCGCCCGGAATTTACCGGTCACGCTGCCGACATGTATCTGGAAGGTTCTGACCAGCACCGTGGCTGGTTCATGTCATCTCTGATGATCTCCACCGCCATGAAAGGCAAAGCGCCATACCGTCAGGTACTGACCCACGGCTTCACCGTGGATGGTCAGGGACGCAAGATGTCCAAATCTATCGGTAACACCGTTTCTCCTCAGGATGTGATGAACAAACTGGGTGCGGACATTCTGCGTCTGTGGGTGGCATCTACCGATTACACCGGCGAAATGGCGGTGTCTGACGAGATCCTCAAACGCGCAGCCGACAGCTATCGTCGTATCCGTAACACCGCGCGCTTCCTGCTGGCGAACCTGAATGGTTTTGATCCAGTGAAAGACATGGTGAAACCGGAAGAGATGGTCGTTCTGGATCGCTGGGCGGTAGGCTGCGCGAAAGCGGCACAGGACGATATCCTGAAAGCCTATGAGTCTTACGACTTCCACGAAGTGGTGCAGCGCCTGATGCGTTTCTGCTCCATCGAAATGGGCTCGTTCTACCTCGACATCATCAAAGACCGTCAGTACACCGCGAAAGCAGACAGCGTGGCGCGTCGTAGCTGCCAGACTGCGCTGTATCACATCGCAGAAGCGCTGGTGCGCTGGATGGCGCCGATCATGTCCTTCACCGCAGATGAAATCTGGGGCTACCTGCCAGGCGACCGTGAGAAGTATGTCTTCACCGGCGAGTGGTACGAAGGTCTGTTCGATCTCTCCGCTACTGAAGCAATGAACGATGCCTTCTGGGACGAGCTGCTGAAAGTGCGTGGCGAAGTGAACAAGGTTATCGAACAGGCGCGTGCTGACAAGAAAGTCGGTGGCTCTCTGGAAGCAGCAGTGACCCTGTACGCAGAACCTGAGCTGGCGGCGAAACTGACGGCGCTGGGCGATGAATTGCGATTTGTCCTGTTGACCTCGGGTGCGAAAGTTGCGGATTATGCCGACGCTTCTGCTGATGCCCAGCAGAGCGAACTGCTCAAAGGGCTGAAAGTCGCACTGAGCAAAGCCGAAGGTGATAAATGCCCGCGTTGCTGGCATTACACCACTGATGTCGGCCAGGTGGCGGAACACGCAGAGATCTGCGGACGCTGTGTAAGCAACGTCGCCGGTGACGG
Source organism: Enterobacter sp. Li2LvB3 (assembly GCF_056156645.1). NCBI lineage: Bacteria > Pseudomonadati > Pseudomonadota > Gammaproteobacteria > Enterobacterales > Enterobacteriaceae > Enterobacter > Enterobacter sp. Li2LvB3. The sequence goes on from NZ_JBSICG010000008.1 coordinate 39,259, forward strand.
CGAGAAACGTAAGTTTGCCTGATGAGTAAATCTCTCTGTTCAACAGGACTGCGCTGGCTGTGGCTGGTTGTGGTCGTGCTGATTATTGATCTGGGCAGCAAGTTCCTGATCCTCCAGAACTTTGCTCTGGGGGATACGGTGTCGCTGTTCCCGTCCCTTAATCTGCATTACGCGCGTAACTACGGCGCGGCGTTTAGTTTCCTTGCTGACAGCGGTGGCTGGCAGCGCTGGTTCTTCGCGGGTATCGCTATCGGTATCTGCGTGATTCTGGCGGTGCTGATGTACCGTTCGAAGGCAACGCAAAAACTGAATAACATCGCCTACGCGCTGATCATTGGTGGTGCGTTAGGTAACCTGTTTGATCGCCTGTGGCACGGCTTTGTGGTCGATATGATCGACTTCTACGTCGGCGACTGGCACTTCGCAACCTTTAATCTGGCCGATAGCGCAATTTGTATCGGTGCGGCGTTAATCGTGCTGGAAGGCTTCTTGCCGAACGCAGCCGCGAAGAAGCAGGCTTAAACCCCGCCGGGCGGCGCTTCGCTTGCACCGGCCTACGGTAATGTAGGCCCGGTAAGCGCAGCGCCACCGGGCAACAGGCACCAAAAACAAGCGAGCAATTTGCATGTCTAAATCCGTACAGAGCAACAGCGCAGTCCTCGTTCACTTCACGCTGAAACTGGATGATGGCTCCACGGCTGAATCCACCCGCAACAATGGTAAACCAGCCCTGTTCCGTCTGGGTGATACCACACTCTCCGAAGGTCTTGAACAACAGCTTCTGGGTCTGAAAGAGGGCGAGAAAAAGGCGTTTGCGCTGGAGCCAGATGCGGCGTTTGGTGTGCCAAGCCCGGACCTGATTCAGTATTTCTCGCGTCGTGAGTTCATGGATGCGGGTGAGCCTGAGATCGGGGCGATTATGCTCTTTACCGCTATGGATGGCAGCGAAATGCCTGGCGTGATCCGCGAAATTAACGGCGACTCCATCACCGTAGATTTCAACCATCCGCTTGCCGGGCGTACCGTCCATTTTGATATTGAAGTGCTGGAGATTGATCCGGCACTGGAGGCCTGAAATGCAGATCCTGTTGGCTAACCCGCGCGGCTTTTGCGCCGGTGTAGACCGCGCTATCAGCATTGTTGAAAACGCGCTGGAAATCTACGGCGCGCCAATTTATGTGCGTCATGAAGTGGTGCACAACCGTTACGTGGTGGATAGCCTGCGCGAGCGTGGCGCTATCTTTATTGAACAGATCAGTGAAGTGCCGGACGGCGCGATCCTGATTTTCTCTGCGCATGGGGTGTCTCAGGCGGTACGTAACGAAGCGAAAAGCCGTGATTTAACCGTCTTCGATGCCACTTGTCCGTTAGTGACGAAAGTGCATATGGAAGTGGCACGCGCCAGCCGTCGCGGTGAAGAGTCGATCCTGATTGGCCATGCAGGCCATCCGGAAGTCGAAGGCACCATGGGGCAGTACAGCAACCCGGAAGGGGGCATGTACCTGGTCGAATCACCGGAAGATGTGTTTACCCTGGACGTGAAAAACGAAGCCCGTCTGTCGTTTATGACTCAGACTACGCTCTCTGTGGATGACACCTCTGATGTGATTGATGCGCTTCGTCAGCGTTTCCCGAAAATCGTTGGGCCGCGTAAAGATGATATCTGCTACGCCACCACTAACCGTCAGGAAGCCGTACGCGCCCTGGCTGAACAGGCGGATGTAGTGCTGGTTGTTGGCTCGAAGAACTCTTCTAACTCCAACCGTCTGGCTGAGCTTGCGCAGCGTATGGGGAAAGCGGCATTCCTGATTGATGATGCAACGGACATTCAGGAAGCGTGGGTTAAAAGCGCCGCCTGCGTCGGCGTCACTGCCGGGGCATCTGCACCGGATATTCTGGTTCAGAACGTGATTGCCCGCTTGCAGGAGCTGGGTGGTGGCGAAGCGATACCGCTGGAAGGACGCGAAGAGAACATCGTTTTCGAAGTCCCGAAAGAACTGCGTATCGATGCACGCGAAGTGGAATAATCCCTTTTCAGATAAAAGGCCAGCACCTCCTGTGCTGGCCTTTTTTTTTGCCAATCTTTTATCGTGATGACTTAATCATGTCTTTTACTGATATTTAAGTCGGTTTCACGTTAAATTCTAATTATCGGTGTTTTCAGTTGGCAGCCTTCACTCAGGCTGGTTAATCTGAAAACGGTTTACATCATTTTAACGTAAGAGAATAACTATGCATGATGCACAGATCCGTGTCGCTATTGCGGGCGCGGGTGGACGTATGGGTCGCCAGCTGATTCAGGCGGCACTACAGATGGATGGCGTGGCACTTGGCGCGGCGCTGGAGCGTGAAGGTTCATCGCTTCTGGGAACCGATGCCGGTGAGCTGGCAGGCGCAGGCAAGACGGGCGTTAGCGTACAGAGCAGCCTGGATGCCGTAAAAGATGACTTTGATGTGTTCATCGATTTCACGCGCCCGGAAGGGACGCTGAACCACCTGGCGTTTTGCCGCCAGCACGGTAAAGGCATGGTGATTGGTACCACCGGTTTTGATGATGCCGGTAAACAGGCCATCCAGGATGCGTCAAATGAGATTGCGATTGTCTTCGCCGCTAACTTCAGCGTGGGCGTAAACGTCATGCTGAAGCTGCTGGAGAAGGCCGCGAAAGTGATGGGTGACTACACCGACATTGAGATTGTCGAAGCTCACCACCGCTATAAAGTCGATGCGCCATCGGGCACGGCGCTGGCGATGGGCGAAGCGATTGCTCATGCACTGGATAAAGATTTGAAAGACTGCGCGGTGTATACCCGCGAAGGACACACCGGCGAACGTGTTCCGGGCACGATTGGTTTTGCAACCGTCCGTGCAGGCGACATCGTCGGCGAACATACAGCGATGTTCGCCGATATTGGCGAACGTGTGGAGATTACGCATAAAGCCTCCAGCCGTATGACCTTTGCAAATGGTGCCGTGCGTTCTGCTTTGTGGTTAAAAGGCAAGGATAATGGTCTTTTTGATATGAGAGATGTGCTCGATCTTAACAATTTGTAAGATTTATTACCCATCGTGATGTGGTTATTGCAGTCGTAATGTATTGATTGCATAGGGCAATAATTTATTGCCCTTTTATTTTATCTATCTTTCATATTTTTACTGTCAAAGCGCTTAAATATTGCAGTCTTCCTCTGGTTTTGTGTTGCGGTAATGTAAATTTTGACCATCTGGTCTACTTTTTATTGTGTCAGGACGCAGATTTCCATTAAACTTGCCGCGCAAGCGTTTTCCGATGTGATTTACTTGATCTTTTTGTCGCTTAAAGCACATTCCCGCCACCAGGCTTGCAAAAGAATAAACAAAATATCCGTTTTAAGTTGACTTTCACCCTCTGAATACCCAAAATGCCGCCGTTTGCCAAAAATCCGCTGGCAACACATTTGCATTGCTTCATGACGTGGTTATGAATTAATATGCAAATAAAGTGAGTGAATATTCTCTGGAGGGTGTTTTGATTAAGTCAGCGCTATTGGTTCTGGAAGACGGAACCCAGTTTATCGGTCGGGCCATAGGGGCAACGGGTTCGGCGGTTGGGGAAGTCGTTTTCAATACTTCAATGACCGGTTATCAAGAAATCCTCACTGATCCTTCCTATTCTCGCCAAATCGTTACTCTTACTTATCCTCATATCGGCAATGTCGGCACCAATGCTGCTGACGAAGAATCCTCTCAGGTACATGCGCAAGGCCTGGTCATTCGTGACCTGCCGCTGATTGCCAGCAACTTCCGCAATACTGAAGACCTCTCTTCTTACCTGAAACGCCATAACATCGTGGCGATTGCCGATATCGATACCCGTAAGTTAACGCGTCTGCTGCGCGAGAAGGGTGCACAGAACGGCTGCATCATCGCAGGTGATAACCTGGATGCGGCACTGGCGCTTGAAAAAGCGAAAGCCTTCCCGGGTCTGAACGGTATGGACCTGGCGAAAGAAGTGACGACAGCCGAAGCCTACAGCTGGACGCAGGGGAGCTGGATGCTGGAAGGCGACCTGCCGGAAGCGAAATCAGAAAGCGAGCTGCCGTTCCACGTTGTTGCATACGATTTCGGTGCCAAGCGCAATATCCTGCGCATGTTGGTTGACCGTGGCTGCCGCCTGACCGTGGTTCCGGCGAAAACCTCGGCTGAAGACGTGTTGAAGATGAACCCGGACGGTATCTTCCTCTCAAACGGCCCAGGTGACCCGGCGCCGTGCGATTACGCTATCGACGCGATTAAGTCCTTCCTGGAAACCGATATCCCGGTCTTCGGCATCTGCCTCGGCCATCAGTTGCTGGCACTGGCGAGCGGTGCGAACACCGTTAAGATGAAGTTCGGTCACCACGGTGGTAACCACCCGGTGAAAGATATCGACAACAACACCGTAATGATTACGGCGCAGAACCACGGCTTCGCGGTGGATGAGGCTTCCATGCCTGCCAGCCTTCGCGTAACGCACAAATCGCTGTTCGATGGCACCCTGCAAGGTATCCACCGTACCGATAAGCCTGCGTTTAGCTTCCAGGGTCACCCGGAAGCCAGCCCTGGCCCACACGATGCTGCGCCGCTGTTCGATCACTTCATCGAACTTATTGAGCTTTACCGTAAGACCGCTAAATAATCAGGAGCCGAGAAGACAATGCCAAAACGTACAGACATAAAAAGCATCCTGATCCTTGGCGCTGGCCCGATCGTTATCGGCCAGGCCTGTGAATTCGACTACTCCGGTGCGCAGGCGTGTAAAGCGCTGCGTGAAGAGGGCTACCGCGTCATTCTGGTGAACTCTAACCCGGCAACCATCATGACCGACCCGGAAATGGCTGATGCAACTTACATCGAGCCGATTCACTGGGAAGTGGTTCGCAAAATCATCGAAAAAGAGCGCCCGGATGCGGTGCTGCCAACGATGGGCGGCCAGACTGCACTGAACTGTGCGCTGGAGCTTGAGCGTCAGGGCGTGCTGGCAGAGTTTGGTGTGACCATGATTGGTGCCACCGCCGATGCGATTGATAAAGCAGAAGACCGTCGTCGCTTCGACGTGGCGATGAAAAAAATCGGCCTCGACACCGCGCGTTCCGGTATTGCACACAATATGGAAGAAGCGCTGGCTGTTGCGGCCGACGTAGGTTATCCGTGCATCATCCGTCCTTCCTTCACCATGGGCGGCACCGGCGGCGGTATCGCTTACAACCGTGAAGAGTTCGAAGAGATTTGCGAACGTGGTCTGGACCTCTCCCCAACCAAAGAGCTGCTGATTGATGAATCGCTGATTGGCTGGAAAGAGTACGAGATGGAAGTGGTGCGTGATAAAAACGACAACTGCATCATCGTCTGCTCCATCGAAAACTTCGATGCGATGGGTATTCACACCGGCGACTCTATCACGGTAGCGCCAGCCCAGACGCTGACCGATAAAGAGTATCAAATCATGCGTAACGCCTCGATGGCGGTACTGCGTGAAATCGGCGTTGAAACCGGTGGTTCTAACGTTCAGTTCTCGGTGAACCCGAAAACCGGCCGCCTGATTGTTATCGAAATGAACCCGCGTGTATCCCGTTCCTCAGCGCTGGCTTCAAAAGCAACCGGCTTCCCGATTGCCAAAATCGCCGCGAAACTGGCGGTGGGTTACACCCTCGACGAGCTGATGAACGACATCACCGGCGGCCGCACCCCTGCGTCCTTCGAACCGTCTATCGACTACGTTGTGACGAAAATCCCTCGCTTCAACTTCGAGAAATTTGCTGGCGCAAACGACCGTCTGACAACCCAGATGAAATCCGTGGGCGAAGTGATGGCAATTGGCCGCACCCAGCAGGAATCCATGCAGAAAGCGCTGCGTGGCCTGGAAGTGGGCGCGACCGGTTTTGACCCGAAAGTGAGCCTGGATGACCCGGAAGCGCTGACCAAAATTCGCCGCGAGCTGAAAGATGCAGGCGCAGAGCGTATCTGGTACATCGCCGATGCCTTCCGTGCTGGTCTGTCCGTAGATGGCGTGTTCAACCTGACCAACATCGACCGCTGGTTCCTGGTGCAGATTGAAGAGCTGGTTCGTCTGGAAGAGCAAGTGGCGGAGCTGGGCATCACCGGCCTTGACGCTGATTTCCTGCGCGTGCTGAAGCGTAAAGGCTTTGCCGATGCGCGTCTGGCAAAACTGGCGGGCGTACGCGAAGCGGAAATCCGCAAGCTGCGTGACCAGTACAACCTGCACCCGGTTTACAAACGTGTAGATACCTGTGCAGCAGAGTTTGCGACCGACACCGCGTACATGTACTCCACGTATGAAGATGAGTGCGAAGCGAACCCGTCTGTCGACCGCGACAAGATTATGGTACTGGGCGGCGGGCCAAACCGTATCGGCCAGGGCATCGAGTTCGATTACTGCTGCGTACACGCCTCTCTGGCGCTGCGTGAAGACGGTTACGAAACCATCATGGTTAACTGTAACCCAGAAACCGTATCGACTGACTACGACACTTCTGACCGTCTGTACTTTGAGCCGGTAACGCTGGAAGACGTGCTGGAAATCGTACGTATCGAGAAGCCGAAAGGCGTCATCGTGCAGTACGGCGGCCAGACCCCGCTGAAACTGGCGCGTGCGCTGGAAGCAGCCGGTGTACCGGTTATCGGGACAAGCCCGGATGCGATTGACCGTGCCGAAGACCGTGAGCGTTTCCAGCAGGCGGTTGACCGTCTGAAGCTGAAACAACCGGCAAACGCCACCGTCACCGCGATTGAGATGGCCGTTGAGAAGGCAAAAGATATCGGTTATCCGCTGGTGGTGCGTCCTTCCTACGTACTCGGTGGCCGCGCAATGGAAATCGTCTACGACGAAGCCGACCTGCGTCGCTACTTCCAGACTGCGGTAAGCGTCTCTAACGATGCGCCAGTGCTGCTCGACCGCTTCCTGGACGATGCTGTAGAAGTGGACGTGGACGCCATCTGCGACGGCGAAATGGTGCTGATTGGCGGCATCATGGAGCACATCGAACAGGCGGGCGTGCACTCCGGTGACTCTGCATGTTCTCTGCCAGCGTATACGCTGAGCCAGGAAATTCAGGACGTGATGCGCCAGCAGGTGCAGAAACTGGCCTTCGAGTTGCAGGTTCGTGGTCTGATGAACGTCCAGTTCGCTGTAAAAAACAACGAAGTGTACCTGATTGAAGTGAACCCGCGTGCGGCACGTACCGTACCGTTCGTCTCCAAAGCGACCGGCGTTCCGCTGGCGAAAGTGGCGGCGCGCGTGATGGCAGGCCAGACGCTGGCTCAGCAGGGCGTGACGAAAGAAATCATTCCACCGTACTACTCGGTGAAAGAAGTGGTACTGCCGTTCAACAAATTCCCGGGCGTTGACCCACTGTTAGGGCCAGAAATGCGCTCTACCGGGGAAGTGATGGGCGTGGGCCGCACCTTCGCAGAAGCGTTCGCGAAAGCGCAACTGGGCAGTAGCTCCACCATGAGAAAATCAGGCCGTGCGCTGCTCTCTGTGCGCGAAGGTGATAAAGAGCGCGTGGTTGACCTGGCCGCCAAGCTGCTGAAACAGGGCTTCGAGCTGGATGCAACCCACGGCACGGCGATTGTGCTGGGTGAAGCGGGTATCAATCCACGTCTGGTGAACAAGGTGCATGAAGGTCGTCCGCACATTCAGGACCGTATCAAGAATGGCGAATACACCTACATCATCAACACCACGGCGGGCCGCCAGGCGATTGAAGACTCTAAGCTGATTCGCCGCAGCGCGCTGCAATACAAGGTGCACTACGACACCACCCTGAACGGCGGTTTCGCAACAGCTATGGCGCTGAACGCGGATGCGACCGAGAAGGTGATTTCGGTGCAGGAAATGCACGCGCAGATTAACAAGTAAGTAAAAATGCCCGGCGGCATTCCGCGGCCGGGCATTATCCCCACCTTCAGAACCTTCTGGTTTTCCATCCTCTTTCAGTCAGTTAGCCTAAAATGGTTAGGTCGATAACGAAATCCAACTGAATGCAGGGGAAAACACCATGCAAAATAAATTACTTATCACTTCTGTCTTTGCTGCCGCAGCGCTGTTCACCGTCGCGGGCTGTTCCTCTAATCAGGCATTAAAAACCACCGATGGCAAAACCATCGTCACTGACGGGAAACCGCAGGTCGATGAAGATACCGGTATGGTGTCTTACAAAAATGCTGAAACCGGTAAAACGGAGCAGATTAATCGTGACCAGGTGAAATCGATGGATGAGCTGGATAACTGATTGATGACGCTGGCCCGTGAGGGCCAGCGTTGTGCTTTAGAGCAGGTCGTTATTGATTTTGACAACAATCTTGCGCAGCGGTGCGCCAGCATCAAGGGCACTCATCGGACGGTGTAACTCGCCCGGGAACAGGATAGCCAGCTCAAAAGGATGGAGATGGATCAGCGATTCACTGCTGATGTGTTCGCAAAAACCAATGTCGTGAGCCGTACTAAACGGGCCATCGGATGTGATGGTCAGTCCCTTATTACCTGCGCCAATAATCTCTTCCCCTGTCAGAACGATATGAATATCAATGTACTGATGATGGTACTCCGGGCGCTGTTCGGCCAGCGGGCGCGTTTCGCCTTCGACGACGGTAAAAAAGATATTATCGCCATCAACGGTATATTTACCCGCAGGCAGGCTGCGCGGATCCTGAGCGATAACTGCCTGTAACGCGGTACGGATAACCGGCGGATAGAGTGCATTTTTAGCCGCTGCGGCTAAGGTATCGATAATCATGCCAGCACCTCCCTGGAGTGCGCTTGTTCGAGTAACGTTAAGGCGTTCGCCACGATCTGTTCCACCGTCGGGGCGATATCAATGGCGACAATATCGGTTTCGCTGCTGTCGGGGGCTTCCAGCGCGGCAAACTGGCTGCGCAGTAATGCTTCTGGCATAAAATGCCCTTTGCGTTGCTGCATTCGGGCCAGAATGCAGTCGTAATCGCCCGTCAGCCAGAGAAAGCGAACTTTGTTACTTCCTTTACGCAGCTGGTCGCGATAGCGCTTTTTGAGCGCGGAACAGACCAGCACGCCGGATTCATTCTTCTGCTCAAGGCTAAAAATAACGTCAGAAATACGCTCCAGCCACGGCTGACGATCGTTATCATCAAGCGGCTGACTGGCCGCCATTTTGACAATATTCTGCCGTGGGTGAAGGTCATCGCCATCGATGAATTTTGCCCCCATCTGCTGCGCGATAGCGTGTCCTACCGTTGTTTTCCCGGTGCCAGAAACGCCCATCAGGATGATACATTGCCCCGTCATAGCGCCTCCGGATTCACACTGCTACCAACATGCCGCCATCTACGAACAACAGATGGCCGTTGACGAAGTTAGAGGCACTGGAAGAGAGAAACACCGCTGCGCCAACCAGCTCCTGCGGATTGCCCCAGCGCGCCGCCGGAGTACGTTTGCACAGCCAGTCGGTAAAAGCTTTATCATCGACCAGCGTCTGCGTCATCGCCGTTTTGAAGTAGCCTGGCGCGATACCGTTAACCTGAATGTTATGGCGCGCCAGCTCAACGCACATACCGCGCGTCAGCATTTTGACCGCCCCTTTAGCAGCGGCGTAAGGGGTGATGGTGTCGCGACCCAGCTCACTTTGCATGGAGCAGATGTTGACGATTTTGCCCTGCTGGCGGGTGATCATCCGTTTAGCAACGGCCTGCGACACTAAAAATACCGCCGTCTGATTCACGGAAATAACGTCATTCCATTCCTGAACCGGGAATTCAGTAAAAGGATGGCGGCGCTGAATACCGGCGTTATTAAATAATACGTCGATGGCACCTATTTCTTTTTCAATCTGGCTAATGGCATTTTCTACGCAGTCCGCATCCGTGACATTAAATACGGCAGGATATGCCGTCGCGCCTTCATCGCGTAATTTCATGACCGCATCGTTCGCCCGGGTTTCAGAAATATCATTAATGATAATTTCTGCGCCATATTGCGCCAGGCCCTGAGCCATCACAAAGCCAATTCCCTGACCTGCGCCTGTAATTAAAATGCGTTTACCTTGTAAGCTGAAAAGATCTTTCATCTTTATATCCTGATTAACGGCTGAAAACGGAAAACGTTGTGGGTTCTATCTCACGGATTTTCGGCAGGTGAAACTGTGATGAAGATCACTTCAAGTCGTGTTACGAAAAGGGGTTACGTTAAACGTGAGGCGGGGCGGTAAATCCCGCGCCAGGAGAGGGTGATAGCAGCCTCGCGCGATTCTCTTTTCCTGCTCTGGCAGGCATAATGGCCTGATGTGGTAGCGGTTATTGACGGGTTAACTGATGAAGGCACAACGTATTACGCTTAATGATATCGCTGAGCTGGCTGGCGTAACGAAGATGACCGTCAGCCGCTATTTACGCACGCCAGATAAAGTGAAACCCGAAACCGCCGAGCGTATTGCCAGCGTGATTGCCGAAATTGGTTACGAGCCAGATCCGGATAATCCTGCCATGAGCAGTACCGTGGTGCCGCGCATTGGCGTACTCATTCCTTCTTTCCATAATCAAATATTTGCCGATCTGTTAGCCGGTATTGAGTCGGTTACGGCGGCGCACGGCTATCAGACGCTGGTGGTGAACTACGACTACGACCGCCAGCGTGAAGAAGAGCAGATCGCGGCAGTGCTGGCGTTTAATGTCAAAGGCCTGTTATTGACCGAGTCAGTGCATACCCTGCGGGCAGAAAAGTACCTCAACGCCGCGAAAATCCCCGTTGCGGAAGTGATGGGTCTGTCGGAAAACCCCGGGCGCATCAACGTGGGTTTTGACAATTTCAAAGCGGGCCTGGATATGACCAACATGCTGCTGGCAAGCGGAAAGCGGCACATCGTCTATTTTGGATCGATGTCGGACGTTCGTGATGAACAGCGTTACGCGGGGTATTGCGAGGCGATGGAAGCGGCAGGCCTGAGGGTAGGGCGCATTGCGCCCAACAAGGTTTCGTCTGTCTCTATCGGGACGGGCATGATGACGCTGGCGCGCCAGATGTACGCCGATATGGACGGTATTCTGTGTACCAACGACGACCTCGCCGTTGGCGTGTTACAGGAGTGCCTGGCATCGGGTATTCGCGTCCCGCAGACGCTGGCAATCGCCGGTTTTCACGGGCTGGAGATAGGCCAGGTTGTCTCCCCGCGTCTGGCAAGCGTGCTGACGCCGCGCGCTGAAATGGGCAAAGTCGCCACTGAAATCCTGATCAAGAAAATCAAAGGGCTACCGACTATCGAGAAGGTCGATCTGCACTACCGCCTGTCGATGGGCGAAACCATCTAATTTGTCTTACCGATCACGGAGCCTGTAACAGCGCTTTTTAACACGATTCAGCGTGACGAAGATCGCAAAAAACCCTACAAAAAACCCGTTTGATAGTGACCACTGTCGTTATGAACTTCAAACAGGTGATCCCATGAATACTCTTTCTCGCGCCGTCCTTCTGGTGGCTCCCGTTATTGATAGCCTGCAAGCCCAGCTTGCCGCTGAGTTCCCGCTGTTTCGCCTGTATGAACAAGATGATCCCATCGCGTTGCTGCGTGAACAGGGGGAGAACATTGCCGCCGTGGTTACGCGGGGCGACGTGGGGGTGCAAAACAGCGTTCTGGAGCTGCTGCCGCACGTGGGGCTGGTGGCTATCTTTGGCGTGGGGACCGATGCGGTGGATCTGGACTATGTGCGCTCCCGCCAGATTGCCGTCTCGATAACGTCTGGCGTGTTAACTAATGATGTCGCCGATCTGGCAATGGGGCTGTTGCTCAGTGGCGCACGCCAGCTGTGTCAGGGCGATCGTTTTGTCCGGGAAGGGCGCTGGCTTAACGGTGGCCTGCCGCTGGCAACCCAGGTGAGTGGCAAGCGGATTGGCCTGCTGGGGATGGGGAATATCGGCCAGGCCATTGCCCGCCGTGCCGCGGGTTTTGATATGCAGGTGCTGTACCACGACCGTAAACCTGTCGAGGGGCTTGGGTATCAGTGGTGCGCGGACCTGCATACCCTGGCGCATCAGAGCGACTTCCTGGTGATTGCCGCATCCGGTGGCGAGGCTAACCGGGGGATCATCGATGCCCCGGTACTGAATGTGATGCCGACACACGCATGGTTGATCAACATCGCTCGTGGCTCGCTGGTGGATGAGCAGGCGCTGATTAAGGCGTTACAAAACGGTGTTATCGCCGGGGCTGCTCTGGATGTTTTTGAAGATGAGCCGCATGTCCCGGCTGAACTGATCGCACTAGAGAATGTAGTTTTGCAACCGCATATCGCCAGTGCCACTCATGAAACCCGCCAAAAAATGAGTGACGTGGTATTTGCCAACGTGACGGCTTATTTTGCGGGTACAAAATTACCTAACGCGATTAATTAATACTCACGTTTTATCTCTGTACCTGGTTCTCATGTAATGACAACAATAACCTCTGCATAGAGAGTACGAAATATGAACGATAACATTCCCAGCACCCGTTGGTTGCGTATTATTACGCCGGTATTAATTGCCTGCATTATTTCGTTTATGGATCGGGTTAATATTAGTTTCGCCCTGCCCGGAGGAATGGAAGCTGATTTAGGTATTACCAGCCAGATGGCGGGTGTTGCCAGCGGTATATTTTTTATTGGTTATCTATTCCTGCAAATACCGGGGGGACGGATTGCCGTAAATGGCAGCGGTAAGCGCTTTATTGCCTGGTCGCTGGTGGCATGGGCGATAGTGTCGGTCGCAACGGGTTTTGTCACCCATGAATATCAGCTGCTGGTACTGCGCTTTATTTTGGGGGTGTCTGAAGGTGGGATGCTGCCTGTAGTGCTGACGATGGTCAGTAACTGGTTCCCTGAGAAAGAGCTCGGGCGCGCCAACGCGTTTGTGATGATGTTTGCGCCACTGGGCGGGATGCTGACCGCCCCCGTTTCGGGCGCCATCATTGCCGCACTCGACTGGCGCTGGCTGTTTATCATCGAAGGCCTGCTGTCGCTGGTAGTACTGGCAGTGTGGTGGTTTATGATTAGCGATCGCCCGGAAGAAGCACGCTGGTTACCGCAGGCTGAACGGGAGTATCTGGTGAAAACCCTCGCGGCGGAACGGGCGGCAAAACTGGCCGAAGCACCTGTGAGCAAGGCACCAGTGAAGGATGTCTTCCGAAACCCGGGTCTGATGAAACTAGTTATTCTTAACTTCTTCTACCAGACCGGTGATTACGGCTACACCCTCTGGCTGCCGACCATCCTTAAAGGGCTGACGGGTGGCAACATGGCGAGTGTGGGGTTCCTTGCGGTTCTGCCGTTCGTGGCAACGCTTGCCGGGATTTATGTTATTTCACTTTTCAGCGACCGCAGCGGAAAACGCCGCCTGTGGGTTCGCTTTTCACTGTACTGTTTCGCTGCTGCGCTGATTGCGTCTGTGGTGCTGCGTGAGCATGTGGTAGCCGCCTATATCGCGCTGGTTATCTGCGGGTTCTTCCTGAAAGCGGCGACCAGCCCGTTCTGGTCCATGCCGGGGCGGATTGCCGCACCTGAAGTGGCCGGTAGCGCCCGTGGGGTCATCAACGGCCTGGGCAATCTCGGGGGATTCTGTGGTCCGTATCTGGTTGGGGTGATGATGTATCTATATGGTCAAAATGTTGCCGTGTGCGCACTGGCCGGATCGCTGTTGATAGCCGGAACCATGACCTTCCTGCTGCCGAAAAAATGCGACCTTGCCACACAGGTGGCGGATGAAGCCGTCAGCAAAGAGCCGCGCAGTGCCTGAGCGCTGGATACATAAATAACAGTTATCATTGTAACCGGTTCGATTAACTGTCTACACTCTTGCTGAAAGGCAATATGCGTAAAGACAGGCAAATAAATGATTCTGATAATTTATGCGCATCCTTATCCGCAGCACTCTCATGCGAATAAACGGATGCTTGAACAGGCAGGGACGCTCGACGGAGTGGAAATCCGCTCTCTTTATCAACTCTACCCCGACTTTAATATCGACATCGCCGCCGAACAGGCGGCGCTCTCTCGTGCTGACCTGATTATCTGGCAGCATCCGATGCAGTGGTACAGCACCCCTCCGCTACTTAAACTGTGGATCGACAAGGTCTTTTCTCACGGCTGGGCCTATGGTCACAACGGCAAGGCACTGAAGGGTAAAAGCCTGATGTGGGCCGTGACCACCGGCGGCGGTGAAAGCCACTTTGATATCGGCTCCTTCCCGGGATTTGACGTGCTGGCCCAGCCTTTACAGGCAACCGCGCTCTATTGCGGGCTCAACTGGGTGCCTCCTTTTGCGATGCACTGCACCTTTGTGTGTGACGATGAAACGTTACAGGCGCAGGCGCGTCACTATAAACAACGCTTAATTGAGTGGCAGGAGACGCACAATGGATAGTCATACGCTTATACAGGCGCTGATTTACCTTGGCGCGGCGGCACTGATTGTGCCGGTAGCGGTGCGTCTGGGGCTGGGTTCTGTGCTTGGCTATCTGATTGCCGGGTGTGTCATCGGGCCGTGGGGCCTGCGTCTGGTCACGGATGCCGAGGCGATTCTCCATTTCGCTGAGATTGGCGTTGTGCTGATGCTGTTTGTGATTGGCCTTGAGCTTGATCCCCAGCGGCTATGGAAGCTTCGCGCCTCGGTCTTTGGCGGCGGTGCGTTACAAATGGTGGCCTGCGGTGTGCTGCTGGGCGGCTTCTGCATTTTGCTGGGCATGGACTGGAAAGTAGCCGAGCTTATCGGCATGACGCTGGCGCTTTCTTCTACTGCCATTGCCATGCAGGCGATGAACGAACGTAACCTGACCGTCTCTCAGATGGGCCGCAGTGCGTTTTCGGTGCTGCTGTTCCAGGATATTGCCGCCATTCCGTTGGTTGCGATGATCCCGCTACTGGCGGCAAGCGGCTCTTCAACGACGCTCGGCGCCTTTGCGCTGTCGGCGTTAAAAGTGGTGGGTGCGCTGGCGCTGGTTATTTTGTTAGGACGTTATGTTACGCGTCCATTGCTGCGGTTTGTCGCCCGTTCAGGCCTGCGTGAAGTCTTCAGTGCCGTGGCGTTGTTCCTGGTATTTGGCTTCGGTTTACTGCTGGAAGAGGCCGGACTCTCGATGGCGATGGGGGCATTCCTGGCGGGCGTACTGCTGGCAAGCTCTGAATACCGTCATGCACTGGAAAGCGATATCGAGCCGTTTAAAGGACTGTTACTGGGGCTCTTTTTCATCGGCGTGGGGATGTCTATCGACTTTGGCACGCTGGCCACGCACCCGCTGCGGATAATCCTTCTGCTGGTGGGCTTCCTGGTTATCAAAATGGGGATGCTGTGGCTGATTGCCCGCCCGCTGAAGGTGCCGAATAAACAGCGTCGCTGGTTTGCGGTGCTGCTGGGGCAGGGAAGTGAATTCGCCTTTGTGGTCTTTGGCGCCGCGCAAATGGCAAATGTGCTCGACCCGGAGTGGGCGAAAGCGTTAACCCTTGCGGTGGCACTGTCGATGGCGGCGACGCCGGTTCTGCTGGTCGTGCTGACGCGTCTGGAAAAATCAGGCAGTGAGCAAGAGCGCGAAGCCGATGAAATAGATGAAGAACAACCGCGCGTTATCATCGCCGGATTCGGGCGTTTCGGGCAGATAACCGGTCGTTTGTTGCTTTCCAGTGGGGTGAAAATGGTGATCCTCGACCACGATCCTGACCACGTGGATACTCTGCGTAAATTCGACATGAAAGTCTTTTACGGCGATGCGACCCGTGTCGATCTGCTGGAGTCCGCAGGTGCGGCAAAGGCCGAAGTGCTGATTAACGCCATTGACGATCCGCAGGCCAGCATGGAGATGGTCGAGCTGGTGAAAGAACATTTCCCGAATCTGACGATCATCTCGCGTGCACGCGATGTGGATCATTACATCCAGCTGCGCCAGGCAGGGGTTGAAGCGCCGGAACGTGAAACATTCGAAGGGGCACTTAAATCTGGCCGAATGGCGCTGGAAAGCCTGGGACTGGGGGCGTATGAGGCCCGCGAGCGTGCAGACCTGTTCCGTCGTTTCAACACCGACATGGTGGAAGAGATGGTGGCAATGGCGGGCAGCACGGCATCCGAGCGGGCGGCGGTCTTTAAACGCACCAGTGCGATGCTGACGGAAATCATTAATGAAGACCGTAATCATCTGTCGCTGGTGCAGCGTCATGGCTGGCAAGGAACGGAAGAGGGTAAACATACCGGTAACCCGGAAGACGAACCTGAGAGTAAACCTTCAGCGTGAAGTGGTGTTGCCAGCAATATTAAAAAATTTCTGTTTCTTTACCCTGCCGCCAGTCGACGAAAGATTAAGCTTTCCGTATAGTGGCGGCAATTTTTTGCATCCGGGAAATTTTCAATGATCAGTCTGATTGCAGCGCTGGCGGTAGACCGCGTTATCGGTATGGAAAACGCCATGCCGTGGAACCTGCCTGCCGATCTCGCATGGTTTAAGCGTACTACGTTAAACAAGCCGGTAGTGATGGGCCGCCTGACCTGGGAGTCGATTGGTCGTCCATTACCTGGCCGTAAGAATATCGTTATCAGTAGCCAGCCGGGCACTGATGATCGTGTTGAATGGGTGAAATCCGTAGACGAGGCCATTGCAGCCTGCGGTAACGCCGAAGAGATCATGGTTATCGGTGGCGGTCGTGTGTACGAACAGTTCCTGCCAAAAGCGCAGAAGCTGTATCTGACGCATATTGATGCGGAAGTGGAAGGGGATACGCATTTCCCGGATTACGATCCTGACGAGTGGGAATCCGTGTTCAGCGAATTCCACGACGCTGATGCGCAGAACTCACACAGCTACTGCTTCGAAATTCTGGAACGTCGTTAAGTGTTTTTCCCTCTCCCACCGGGAGAGGGAATTATCCTCAGGAGGCGACGGCCTCATCTTCCCCTAAGTCACGCTGTCGGTTAGATGGCTGCACAAAGTAAGCTTTATCTTCCCAGCGTAAACAGGTCAACACCCCGCCCCAGCAACATCCCGTATCCAGACCGTAGACGCCTTCAGGCGTGCCTTTACCCTCAAGTGAAGCCCAATGCCCGAACACCACGCTGTACTCGTTGGTTACCGGTCCAGGAATGGCAAACCAGGGTTTGAGCGGCGCAGGCGCACTCTCCGGTGTCTCTTTGGAGTACATATCCAGCTGCCCGTTCGGGAAGCAGAAGCGCATACGCGTGAAGGCATTAGTAATAAAACGCAAACGCGCCAGCCCGCTGAGATCTTCACTCCAGTGGTTCGGCATATCGCCGTACATGGCATCAAGGAAGAACGGATACGAGTCGCTTGCCAGCACTGCTTCAACGTCGCGCGCACAGGCTTTAGCCGTTTCGAGATCCCATTGCGGGGTTATCCCGGCGTGCGCCATGAGCAGTTTTTTCTCTTCATCGATTTGCAGCAGCGGCTGACGACGAAGCCAGTTGATCAGGTCATCGGCGTCTGGTGCCTCGAGCAGAGGGGTAATCCTGTCTTTCGGCTTATTACGGCTGATCCCGGCATATACCGCCAGAAGATGCAGATCGTGGTTGCCCAGCACCATCCGTACATTGTCGCCCAGAGATTTTACAAAGCGCAGAACGTCAAGTGAACCAGGACCGCGTGCCACCAGGTCACCCGTTAGCCAGAGTGTGTCCTGACCAGGCGTAAAGTCGACCTGTTTTAACAATGCGATCAGTTCATCGTAGCAACCGTGAACGTCGCCAATCAGATATGTAGACATTGGATTAGTGAATGAGTGTTGTAACGGCAAGACGGAACACAGGAATAGCAATGCGGAAGGCATTACCCTCGGCGTCGACCATTTCGTAATGGCCTTCCATGGTACCCAGCGGTGTTTCAATAACCGCACCACTGGTGTACTGATACTCTTCGCCAGGATCGATGTGCGGTTGTTCACCCACCACACCTTCGCCCTGGACTTCGATTTTGCGGCCATTGCCGTTAGTGATAAGCCAGTAGCGCCCAAGCAGTTGCACAGGCATCCGCCCCAGATTGCGAATGGTTACCGTGTAGGCAAAGACAAAACGCTCTTCATCCGGTGTGGACTGGGACTCGATATAGACGCTTTGTACATGAACACAGACGCGGGGCGAATCAATCATGGCTTAACTCTCCTTCGGCGGGGCATTTTCGCTGATGTAATTAGCCAGCTTGCAATACTGCTCTACGGAGATGTTCTCCGCACGCATTGCCGGGTCGATCCCTAGCTCAGCTAACACCTCAACGCTAAACGAGTTGCTCAGGCTGTTACGGATCGTTTTACGGCGCTGGTTAAAAGCTTCAGTGGTAATACGGCTCAGCACGCGCAACTCTTTGACCGGATACGGTTTCACTTTATGCGGGACAAGGCGTACAACTGCTGAATCCACTTTCGGCGGTGGCGTAAAGGCGGATGGCGGTACTTCGAGCACCGGGATCACGTTGCAGAAATATTGTGCCATTACGCTTAAACGACCATACGCTTTACTGTTCGGCCCCGCAACCAGACGATTCACAACCTCTTTTTGCAACATGAAGTGCATGTCGGCAATGGCATCAGTATAGCTAAACAGGTGGAACATCAACGGCGTAGAGATGTTGTAAGGCAGGTTACCAAACACGCGCAGCGGCTGCCCCATTTTTTCTGACAGCTCGCCAAAGTTCATGGTCATGGCATCTTGCTGATAAATGGTCAGCTTTGGCCCCAGGAACGGGTGCGTTTGCAGACGTGCCGCCAGGTCGCGGTCAAGTTCGATAACGGTCAGTTCGTCAAGACGCTCGCCTACTGGTTCGGTCAGTGCGGCAAGGCCCGGGCCGATTTCGACCATAGCCTGGCCTTTCTGCGGATTAATGGCAGAAACGATACTTTCGATCACAAACTGATCGTTGAGAAAGTTTTGCCCGAAGCGTTTACGGGCTAAGTGGCCCTGATGGACTCGATTAGTCATTGAGTATTAACAATCATTTTGATGGCGAGATTAAGCGCCGTAATAAAACTGCCGACATCCGCTTTTCCCTGGCCTGCCAGATCCAGCGCAGTACCGTGGTCAACGGACGTTCGAATAAAGGGTAAACCGAGGGTGATATTCACGCCACGGCCAAAGCCCTGGTATTTTAGCACGGGCAAGCCCTGATCGTGGTACATCGCGAGCACGGCATCGGCATTATCCAGGTATTTGGGCTGAAAAAGGGTATCCGCAGGCAACGGCCCGCTAAGATTCATCCCTTTTGCACGCATTTCTTCGAGCACAGGAATGATAGTGTCTATCTCTTCCGTGCCCATATGCCCACCTTCTCCGGCATGTGGATTTAGCCCGCAAACCAGGACGTGTGGCTGTTTGATCCCAAATTTCGTTTGCAGGTCATGATGCAAAATCCCGATGATCTCGCGTAAGAGTTCAGGGGTAATGGCGTCAGGGATAGCCTTGATGGGCAGATGCGTTGTCACCAGTGCAACCCGCATCTCTTCGGTTGCCAGCATCATAACCACTTTTGAGCTGTGCGAGCGCTCTTCGAAGAACTCGGTATGCCCGGTAAAAGGAATACCTGCTTCGTTGATAACACCCTTGTGCACGGGGCCGGTGATTAATGCGGCAAATTCACCCTTCATGCAGCCATCACAGGCACGTGCCAGCGTCTCGACAACATAGTGGCCGTTTTCAGTGCTGAGCTGGCCTGGGGTAACGGGTGTACGAAGGGGAACAGAAAGAAGGGTTAAGGTACCGGCTTGTTGCGGTGCTGGCTGTTGGCCTTCAACGTAGGGGAGCAGAGTTAAAGGCAGACCGAGCAATGTTGCCCGGTCTTGTAACAGTGTTGCATCAGCACAGACGACCAGTTCAACCGGCCAACTGCGTTGAGCCAACTGGACGACGAGGTCGGGACCAATCCCGGCGGGTTCGCCGGGAGTGATAACAACACGATGTTGTTTCATTAGTTGCTCAGTATTTTCACGTAAGCGCTGGCGCGTTGTTCCTGCATCCAGGTTGCCGCTTCTTCAGAGAATTTGCGGTTAAACAGCATACGGTAAGCTTTGTCTTTCTGCGCCGCATCGGTTTTATCCACGTTGCGGGTATCCAGCAGTTCGATCAGGTGCCAGCCAAAGGATGAATGCACAGGGGCGCTCATCTGGCCTTTGCTGAGCTTCATCAGCGCATCGCGGAACGCAGGATCGTAGATATCCGCAGCCGCCCAGCCAAGATCGCCGCCCTGGTTAGCAGAGCCAGGATCCTGGGAGAACTCTTTCGCCGCGTTAGCAAACGAGGTTTTACCGCTCTTAATATCTGCTGCGATTTGTTCCAGTTTTGCGCGAGCCTGATCGTCGGTCATGATCGGTGACGGTTTCAGGAGAATATGGCGCGCGTGCACTTCCGTTACGGAAAGGCTCTGGCTCTGGCCACGCAGATCGTTAACTTTCAGGATGTGGAAACCCACACCTGAACGGATTGGACCGATGATATCGCCTTTCTTCGCCGTGCTCAGCGCCTGAGCAAAGATAGATGGCAGTTCCTGAATACGCCCCCAACCCATCTGGCCGCCTTTCAGCGCCTGCTGGTCGGCAGAATAAGTGATCGCCAGTTTACCGAAATCACCGCCGTTACGTGCCTGTTCAACGATAGAACGCGCCTGGCTTTCCGCTTCAGCTGCCTGATCGGAAGTTGGGTTTTCTGGCAGTGGGATCAGGATGTGGCTCAGGTTCAGCTCGGTGCTGGCATCGTTCTGATTACCAACCTGCTTCGCCAGGGCATCCACTTCCTGAGGCAGGATGGTAACGCGGCGGCGAACTTCGTTGTTACGCACTTCCGAAATCAGCATCTCTTTGCGGATCTGGTTACGGTAAGTTGGGTAGTTAATACCATCGTAGGCCAGACGACTGCGCATCTGATCCATGGACATGTTGTTCTGCTTAGCAATGTTCGCAATCGCCTGATCGAGCTGCTCGTCAGTGATCTTCACGCCCATTTTCTGACCCATCTGTACGATAATCTGATCCATGATCAGACGTTCCAGGATCTGGTGGCGCAGCGTGGCATCATCAGGAAGCTGCTGACCTGCTTCACCCGAGTTGAGTTTCACAGATTTCATCAAACCGTCAACGTCACTTTCAAGCACGACGCCGTTGTTAACCACAGCAGCGACTTTATCGACAACCTGGGGGGCTGCGAAGCTGGTATTCGCAACCATAGCGATACCGAGCAGCAGCGTTTTCCAGTTCTTCATACTTTTTCCATTTCAATTAACCGCATAGCGGATTACGTGGTAAATCAAGCACATTACAAAGAAGTACGGTACGGCAGAATGTTCGAGCGCAGCATCTGCTGTGTGCCGAGGCCATAGTTAGAGCTCAGGCCGCGCAACTCGATATTGAAGCCAAACACGTTATCGTATTCGCTTTGATTATTTTTGGTATCCCAACCGTTAAGTTTGCGTTCGTAACCGACACGCAGTGCGTAACAGCAGGAGTTGTATTGCAGCCCTAACATCTGGTCTGCTGCTTTATTCGCATTGGTATCGAAGTAGTACGCCCCGACAATAGACCAGCGGTCGGCGATAGGCCAGCTTGCGACTGCACCCACCTGCGAAATACCGTCTTTATACTGAGGTTTAGTCCAGGTCGTATCACTGCTGTTTTTCGGCAGTGTCGCCTGAATGTACTCAGGACTGGCATAACGATAGTTCAGCTGAATCAGTCGGTCTTCATCACGACGGTACTCGATAGTGGCAGTACTGTTGGCGATATTATCCAGACGGGTATCATACTGCACACCACCGCGCAGGCCCCAGCGGTCAGTCATACGCCAGTAAGTATCACCAGCCCAGACGACAGAACCAGTTTTGTCATTATTCTCCCACTGAATGTTTTGCGCATCTCCTGTACGTGACTCGGTGAAATAGTAGATTTGACCAACAGAAACGTTAAAACGTTCAACTGCTGCGTCATCATATACACGCGTTGTCACACCCGTGGTGAGCTGGTTAGCCGAAGCGATACGGTCAAGACCACCATAGGTACGGTCACGGAACAGGCCGCTGTAGTCAGATTGCAGCAGCGAGGAGTCATAGTTGTTGATGTTACTTTGGTCACGATATGGCACGTACAGATACTGCATACGCGGCTCGAGGGTCTGGGTGTAACCCTCCGTCAGGTTCATATCGCGTTCGAAGATGAGTTTACCGTCCATCTTGAATTGCGGCAGCGTACGGTTTACTGACTCTTCAAGATGCGTACCATTGCTCGTGTTGTAATCATCAATATTTTTCTGCTGATAGTGGGTCGCCATCAGCTTGGCTTCGGTGTTCAGGCTCGCCCAGTCGTTGGACCACGGCAGGCTGACTGTCGGCTCTAAGTGAACACGCGTGGCTTCCGGCATATTGGAACTGGTATTCACGAAATGCACAGCCTGGGCGTAAACGTGGGTATCGAAAGGCCCAACGTCGTTCTGGTACCAGTTAACATCAAGCTGCGGCTCTGCGCCGTAGGTGCTGTTTGTCTGGTTCGAGAATACCTGGAACTGTTTAGTCGATACGGTGGCGTTGAAGTTCTCAATGGCATAACCCGCACTGAATTTCTGCGTTGCGTAGCCATCGGTACTTGAACCGTACTTGGAATCGAAGTCGTTGAAATAATAAGAGTCGCTGACCTTGGTATAATCAACGTTGAAACGCCAGACCTGATCCATCACCCCGGCATGACGCCAGTAGAACAACCAGCGGTGGCGATCGTCACCCGACGGGTTTTTGACACTGTCGTCTTTGTAGACATTATCCGACGGCAGGTAATCAAACTCCATCAGGCCTGTGCCTGCCTGGGTCAGATAACGGAATTCGTTCTGCCACTGAATGTTACCGCGCTTGTGGATATAGTGCGGAGTGATCGTGGCGTCCATGTTTGGCGCAATGTTCCAGTAATACGGCAGGTAGAACTCAAAGTAGTTCGTGGTGCTGTATTTGGCATTCGGGATCAGGAAGCCTGAACGGCGTTTGTCGCCAACCGGTAATTGCAGATATGGGCTATAGAAAACAGGAACCGGGCCGAGTTTGAAACGTGCGTTCCAGATCTCTGCAACCTGCTCTTCGCGGTCGTGGATAACTTCACTGCCCACAACGCTCCAGGTGTTTGAACCTGGCAGACACGAGGTAAAGGACCCGTTTTCCAGAATGGTGTAGCGGTTTTCGCCGCGCTGTTTCATCAGGTCTGCGTCACCACGCCCCTGACGTCCTACCATCTGGTAGTCACCTTCCCAGACGTTAGTATCTTTGGTATTCAGGTTTGACCAGGCTTTCGGACCTTTCAGGATGACCTGATTGTCGTCGTAGTGCACATTACCCAGTGCATCCACCGTACGTACGGGCTCTGCCGCACCTTCTGGCTGCTTCTGATGCAATTGCACTTCATCTGCCTGCAAACGGCTGTTACCCTGGTTAATATCCACATTGCCCGTAAACGTGGCATTGTCGGGGTAAGTACCTTTTGAGCTGTCGGCAGTAATGGTTACCGGCAAGCTATTCGTATCGCCCTTCACCAGTGGGCGATTATAACTTGGGACGCCAAGCATACACTGCGAGGCGAGATCGGCGGCCAGCCCCTGGTGGCTATACAGGGCGGTGCCAATCATTGTGGCCAGGAGGGTGGGGATACGTTTTTTCATACGTTGTATTTATTGTTCCGTCATCAGTGGCTACGGCTTACAAACGCTCAGAGACTATCTTACTCATCAGCGCAGTACCAGCGTTAATCCTGCCCGTTTGCGCGCCAGAGTGTTAGGCTCGCTATCGAATGACGAGTATGATAATGCAAATTATAGGCGATGTCCCTCAATTGACCGTGGCTCGACCACTGTAATGATGGAGTTACGTCAAACCAGGAACATGACTATTCGGGGAGTATATGCAGTATTGGGGTAAAATAATCGGCGTTGCGTTCGCAATAATGATGGGCGCAGGGTTCTGGGGTATCGTTCTCGGCCTCATTATTGGTCATATGTTTGATAAGGCGCGCAGCCGCAAAATGGCCTGGTTTGCTAACCAGCGCGAGCGCCAGTCACTCTTTTTCTCCACCACGTTTGAGGTTATGGGTCACTTAACCAAATCAAAAGGGCGTGTGACAGAAGCGGATATCCAGATAGCCAGCGTGTTTATGGACCGCATGAGTCTGCACGGTGAGTCTCGCCTGGCGGCGCAAAACGCGTTTCGCGTCGGTAAGGCGGACAACTATCCGCTACGCGAAAAAATGCGTCAGTTCCGCAGCATCTGTTTCGGGCGTTTTGATTTAATTCGGATGTTTCTGGAGATCCAGATCCAGGCGGCCTTCGCTGACGGCTCCCTGCATCCTAATGAGCGTGACGTTCTTTATGTCATTGCGGAAGAGTTGGGGATTTCCCGCGTTCAGTTCGACCAGTTCCTGCGCATGATGCAGGGTGGTGCGCAGTTTGGCGGGGGGTATCAGCAGCAACAGTCCGCGGGTGGTGGTGGCTGGCAACAGGCGCAGCGCGGCCCAACGCTTGAAGATGCCTGCAACGTGCTGGGCGTGAAATCTACGGACGACGCGACGACCATTAAACGCGCGTATCGCAAGCTGATGAGTGAGCACCACCCGGATAAACTGGTCGCCAAAGGCCTGCCGCCAGAGATGATGGAGATGGCAAAGCAAAAAGCACAGGAAATCCAGAAGGCGTACGAGCTCATTAAAGAGCAGAAAGGATTTAAATAAAAAATGGCCCGACAGTGTCGGGCCATTTTTTTAGAAGTCTACCGGAGCTTTAAACGTCATGGCATTGCCGAAAACCGGATGGGTAATGGTCAGCGTCTGGGCATGGAGTTGCAGACGTGGAGCCATCGCCAGCGCTTCTGGCGGCGCGTAGAATCGGTCACCCAGAATCGGATGTCCCATGGCGAGCATATGCACGCGCAACTGGTGAGAGCGCCCGGTAATCGGCTTTAACAAGACGCGCGCGGTATTATCCGGCGCGTACTCCAGCACTTCGTACTCGGTTTGCGCGGCTTTGCCGGTTTCATAACACACTTTCTGTTTTGGCCGGTTCGGCCAGTCGCAAATCAGCGGTAAATCAACCAGTCCTTCTTCCTGCGCCGGGTGACCCCAGACGCGCGCCACGTACTGCTTTTTCGGCTCGCGCTCGCGGAACTGTCGTTTTAACTCGCGCTCCGCTTCCTTGTTAAGCGCCACCACAATCACGCCGCTGGTTGCCATGTCCAGACGATGTACGGACTCAGCCTGCGGATAATCACGCTGGATACGCGTCATTACGCTGTCTTTGTGCTCATCAAGACGGCCCGGCACGGACAACAAGCCGCTTGGCTTGTTGACCACCATGATGTGTTCATCCTGATACAGAATGACCAGCCAGGGCTCCGTTGGTGGATTGTAGGGCTCCATTACCATTTTGCGCTCCGTTTACTGATGCGTCACAACGATGAGACGCAGGGCATCCAGACGCCAGCTCGCCTGATCCAGGCTTTCCATGACCTGCTGGCGGTTGCTTTCAATCGCTGCAAGTTCATCGTCACGGATGTTTGGGTTCACCGCTTTCAGTGCTTCCAGACGGGAAAGTTCAGCAGACAGCTTTTCGTCAGCTTCGCTGCGCGCAGCATCAATCAGCGTTCTGGCCGCTTTCTCTATCTGGCTTTCACCCAGTTGCAGAATGCTGTGCACGTCCTGCTGCACCGCATTAACCAGCTTGCTGCCGGTATGGCGGTTCACTGCACTCAACTGGCGGTTAAAGCTCTCGAACTCGACCTGTGCGGCCAGGTTGGTGCCGTTTTTGTCCAGCAGCAGACGCACAGGCGTTGGCGGCAGGAAGCGGGTGAGCTGAAGCTGTTTTGGCGCCTGCGCTTCAACAACGTAGATAAGCTCTACCAGCAGTGTACCCACTGGCAGCGCCTTGTTTTTCAACAAGGAAATAGTGCTGCTGCCGGTATCGCCAGAGAGGATCAGATCCAGACCATTGCGGATAAGCGGGTGTTCCCAGGTAATGAACTGCGCATCTTCGCGGGACAGGGCAACATCACGCTCAAAGGTGATGGTGCAGCCATCTTCCGGCAGACCCGGGAAATCAGGGACCAGCATGTGATCGGACGGCGTCAGGACGATCATGTTCTCACCGCGATCGTCCTGGTTGATCCCAACGATGTCGAACAGGTTCATGGAGAAGCTGATCAGGCTGGTGTCGTCATCCTGCTCTTCGATACTCTCAGCGAGAGCCTGTGCTTTCTCGCCGCCGTTGGAGTGGATCTCCAGCAGACGGTCGCGGCCTTGTTCCAGCTGGGCTTTCAGGGCGTCATGTTTTTCACGGCAGGATTTGATCAGATCGTCAAAACCTTCCGTCACTTCTGGCGCGGCCAGATAACCGATCAAATCGGTATGAACCTGATCGTAAATGGTACGACCCGTCGGGCAGGTATGCTCGAAGGCATCCAGACCTTCGTGGAACCACTGCACCAGTACGGACTGCGCGGTTTTTTCCAGATAAGGGACGTGGATCTGAATATCGTGCGCCTGGCCGATACGATCCAGACGGCCAATACGCTGCTCCAGCAGATCCGGGTTGAACGGCAGATCGAACATCACCAGGCTGCTGGCGAACTGGAAGTTACGGCCTTCAGAACCGATTTCGGAACACAGCAGAACCTGCGCGCCACTGTCCTCTTCGCCAAACCAGGCTGCCGCACGGTCACGCTCAACGATGGACATGCCTTCGTGGAATACCGCAGCCCGGATCCCTTCGCGCTCGCGCAGCACTTGCTCCAGCTGGAGCGCGGTTGCCGCTTTGGCGCAAATAACCAGAACCTTTTGCGAACGGTGCGCAGTCAAATACCCCATCAGCCACTCAACGCGCGGGTCGAAGTTCCACCATGTGCCGGTATCGCCTTCAAATTCCTGGTAGATCTGTTCTGGGTAGAGCATGTCGCGTGCGCGCTCTTCCGCAGTTTTACGCGCGCCCATAATTCCGGACACTTTGATAGCCGTCTGGTACTGGGTTGGCAGCGGCAGCTTGATGGTATGCAGTTCGCGTTTCGGGAACCCTTTCACACCGTTACGGGTGTTACGGAACAGCACGCGGCTGGTGCCGTGGCGGTCCATCAGCATGTCGATCAATTCCTGACGCGCCGACCCGGCATTGTCGCTGTCGCTATTCGCGGCCTGTAACAGTGGTTCGATATCCTGCTCGCCAATCAGGTCGCTCAGCGTGTTCAGCTCGTCGTTAGAAAGGTGTTTACCAGCCAACAGCAACGCCACGGCATCGGCGACCGGGCGATAGTTTTTCTGTTCTTCAACGAACTGCTCGAAATCGTGGAAACGGTTTGGATCGAGCAGACGCAGACGGGCAAAGTGGCTTTCAAGGCCCAGCTGTTCCGGCGTTGCGGTCAGCAGCAGCACGCCAGGCACGCGCTCGGCGAGCTGTTCAATCGCCATATATTCACGGCTTGGTGCATCTTCGCTCCAGACCAGGTGGTGCGCTTCATCGACCACCATCAGATCCCATTCGGCATCACACAGGTGCTCAAGGCGTTGCTTGCTGCGGCGCACGAAGTCCAGCGAGCAAATCACCAGTTGCTCAGTTTCAAACGGGTTATCAGCATCATGCTGGGCTTCAGCATAGCGCTCGTCGTCGAACAGCGAGAAACGCAGGTTAAAGCGGCGCAGCATCTCAACCAGCCACTGATGCTGCAGCGTTTCAGGAACGACGATCAGCACGCGCTCGGCTGCGCCAGAGAGCAGCTGTTGATGCAGGATCATCCCGGCTTCAATGGTTTTACCCAGACCGACTTCATCTGCCAGCAGTACGCGCGGCGCATGACGACGACCTACGTCATGGGCGATATTCAGCTGGTGCGGGATAAGACTGGTGCGCTGGCCACGCAGGCCGCTCCACGGCATCCGGTATTGTTCACTCTGGAACTTACGGGCGCGATAGCGCAGTGAAAAGCGATCCATGCGGTCGATTTGCCCGGCGAACAGGCGGTCTTGTGGCTTACTGAAGACCAGTTTGCTGTCGAGCAGCACTTCGCGCAGGATGACATTGGCTTCGTCAGTGTCCAGACGGGTGCCAATGTAGGCGAGCAGTCCATTCTCTTCTTTTACGTCTTCAACCTTCAGCTGCCAGCCATCGTGGCTGGTAACGGTGTCGCCCGGATTAAACATCACGCGGGTAACAGGGGAGTCATTGCGAGCGTACAGGCGGTTTTCACCAGTTGCAGGGAAGAGGAGGGTGACCATGCGTGGATCTATTGCAACCACGGTTCCCAATCCAAGTTCGCTTTCTGTATCGCTTATCCAGCGTTGACCAAGTGTAAAAGGCATATGTGTTCGGCTCTAATCTTTAATTGCAGGCAATAGTTCGACCACCGTCAAAAAGACAGTCATCGAAAAATGGGTCCGGGAATGGAAAGGGCGCTATGGTACTGGATGGCAGCGATTTCGTCACGCGTCAAAATAGGCCAAGTTGCCCTGTCACTAGTGTAGCAAAATCGTCGTCGATAAAGGGCAAAATTCCTTCCGCAACGGGTTGAAGCTGACGAGTCAGGTAATGGTCGTAGTCAAGAGGCGATTGCTGATAATCCACGGGTTCAGGGCCGCTGGTGGTCCAGACATATTTAATGGTTCCCCGATTTTGATATTGCTGAGCACGCCCGCGGCGGACGTTTTCTTCGTCGGCCAGACGCGCCGCACGAACATGTGGCGGCACGTTACGCTGATACTCCGCCAGCGGGCGGCGCAGGCGCTTGCGATACACCAACTGGTCATCCAGCTCGCCGGCCATCAGACGGGCTATCGTTTCTCGCACATAGTCCTGATAGGGCTCATTGCGAAACACCCGCAGATAGAGCGTTTGCTGGAACTGTTGCGCCAGTGGCGTCCAGTCGGTGCGTACTGTCTCCAGCCCTTTAAACACCATGCGCTGTTTTTCACCTTCCTGGATCAACCCCGCATAACGCTTCTTGCTGCCCTGGTCGGTACCGCGAATGGTCGGCATCAAAAAACGGCTGAAATGGGTTTCAAATTCCAGCTCTAGCGCGCTGGTTAACCGCTCTTTTTGCAAATGGGTTTGCCACCAGTCGTTTACGAAAGCGACCAGCGCGTTGCCAATCTGCGAGGCATCGTCCTCTGAGTGTGCCCCTTTTAGCCACACGAAGGTGGAGTCAGTATCGCCATAGATGACGTCATACCCCCGGGATTCAATCAGCGCTTTGGTCTGACGCATAATTTCGTGCCCGCGCATGGTGATAGACGACGCCAGGCGGGGATCAAAGAAGCGGCAGGCGCTGGTGCCCAGTACGCCATAAAAGGCATTCATGATGATTTTTAGCGCCTGGGAAAGGGGTTTGTTGCCATGGCGTTTGGCCTCGTCGCGCCCGTGCCAGATTTGCCCCACAATGTCCGGCAGACAGTGGTTCTCGCGTGAGAAATGCGCTCCGAGAAAGCCTTCAGTACTGTGCACTTCATCCGGTTGCGCCATGCCCTCGACCAGCCCCACAGGATCGATAAGAAACGTGCGGATAATGGACGGGTACAGGCTTTTATAGTCCAGCACCAGCACCGAGTCGTATAGTCCCGGTCGGGAATCCATCACATAGCCGCCAGGGCTTGCCTGTGGGGGGATCTCTCCGAGGTTTGGCGCAACATAGCCCGCCCGGTGCATCCGGGGAAAATAGAGGTGACCAAACGCCGCAACCGAACCGCCGTGCCGGTCGACGGCCAGACCGTTCACCGTGGCGCGCTCCAGCAGGAAAGGCATGATCTCCGTTTTGTGGAAAATCTGCGTGACCAGCTTACAATCTTTCAGGTTGTAGGTGGCGAGCGCCGGTTTGTTTTCGTTAAAGCGCCGGTCAATCTCGTCCATCCTGTCCCACGGGTTATCGATGGATTTACCTTCACCGAGCAGCTCCTGCGCCACCGATTCCAGCGAGAAAGAGGAGAAATTCCAGAAGGCGGATTTCAGGGCTTCGATGCCGTCGATAATCAGGCGTCCGTTGGCCTGGGCGAAGAATACGCCGTTTTTAAAACCATGTTCGCGCCATTCGATTTCAGTGTTGCCACGCCCCAGCATCAGCGGAGTTCGGTAGCGTTCGGCGTGTTTTTGCAACACCCGCAGGTCAAACTGCACCACGTTCCAGCCGATCAGCACATCGGGGTCGTGCTCGGCAAACCACTGATTCAGTTTTTCCAGCAGCTGAGGGCGGCTGTTAACGTACTCAAGCTGAAAATCCAGCGCGGAGGCATCGCCATTTGGCGGCCCGAGCATATAGACAACCCGCTGCCCGCAGCCTTCAAGGCCGATGCAGTACAGTTCGCCATGACGAGTGGTTTCGATATCCAGCGACACCCATTTGAGCGGCGGGCGATAGTGCGGGTTGGGTTTCAGGCGGGCGTTTACCAGCCTGTCGCCTTGCAGGGCGCCATCGACCCAGACCGGCGCGGTAATAAAGCGTTCCATCAGAAAGCGTTCGGGCGGGCGAACGTCAGCTTCATATAGCGTAACACCGGCCTCGCGCAGCAATTTTTCATAGCGCATCAGCTGACGATGGGCGCGGCAATAAAGGCCGTAAACCGGCTGACGGTGGAAATCTTTGAGTTCAAGTGGGGTGAGACGCCAGCCGTTTTCGCCTCGCAGCAGTTGCCTGGCTTTTTCAACGTGGGGTTCGGGGATAAAGGCTACGGACTCTTGCGGCGGCAGCGTGACGTTCAGCGGGCCGTTATCCGTCGCCAGCCAGAACTCAACTTCCGTCCCCTGAGGTGTATCCCGCCAGTGTCGGGTCAGTAAAAAGCCTTCTTGCGCCTGCGCCACGCCGATATCCCATAAAACAAAACCAGGCGTGAGTATAGCCTGGTTGCGTGTTTTGTGCTGGGTATATATACAGTTTATTGGCCGTAATAGGCTTTCGCGCCGTGCTTACGCAGGTAATGTTTATCCAGCAGGGTTTGCTGCATATCCGGCAACTGCGGTGCCAGCTGGCGACAGAAGATCCCCATGTAGGCGACTTCTTCCAGAACGATAGCGTTATGTACCGCGTCTTCGGCGTTTTTGCCCCAGGCAAACGGGCCGTGGGAGTGCACTAGCACGCCGGGCATCTGTGCCGCATCGATTCCCTGTTTTTCGAAGGTTTCAACGATAACGTTGCCGGTTTCCCACTCATACTCACCATTAATTTCTGCATCGGTCATTAACCGGGTGCAGGGAATGGCACCGTAAAAGTAATCTGCGTGCGTTGTGCCGGTTGCCGGGATGGACTGACCCGCCTGTGCCCAGATAGTGGCGTGGCGTGAATGGGTGTGCACAATACCGCCAATAGTCGGGAATGACTGGTACAACAGGCGGTGGGTTGGTGTGTCGGAAGAGGGCTTTTTCTTCCCTTCAACCACTTCACCGGTGGCAATACTGACCACCACCATATCCTCTGCCGTCATCACGCTGTAATCAACGCCGGAAGGTTTGATAACAAACACGCCTTTATCACGGTCAACGGCGCTGACGTTACCCCAGGTCAGGGTGACAAGATTATGTTTCGGCAGCGCCAGGTTGGCTTCAAGTACCTGACGTTTGAGTTCTTCTAACATGCAATCCTCCAGGAAAAGAGGCCTGCCCTGCGGCAGGCCAAAGGTTCCCCTGTTAACGTTTTGAACCGTAATACACTTCGTTCCAGCGCAGCGCGTCTTTGAACGCTGGCAGGCGGGTGTCGTTATCGATAACGGTCAGTTCGATGTCGTGCAGTTCAGCGAACTGGCGCATGTCATTCAGATCCAGCGCATGGCTGAACACGGTATGGTGCGCACCACCGGCAACGATCCAGGCCTCTGACGCCGTTGGCAGATCCGGCTGTGCTTTCCACAGTGCGTTGGCGACCGGGAGTTTTGGCAGCGAGTGTGGTGTTTCGACGGCATCCACGCAGTTCACCAGCAGACGGAAACGATCGCCCAGGTCGATCAGGCTGGCGTTAATGGCCGGACCGGTGCGGGTGTTGAAGATCAGGCGTGCTGGATCGGCTTTGCCACCGATGCCGAGGTACTGAACGTCGAGGATCGGTTTCTCATCAACGGCGATCGAAGGACACACTTCCAGCATGTGAGAGCCGAGCACCAGATCGTTGCCGTTCTCGAAGTGGTAGGTGTAGTCCTCCATAAAGGAGGTGCCGCCCTGCAGACCGGTTGACATCACTTTCATGATGCGAAGCAGGGCGGCGGTTTTCCAGTCGCCTTCGCCAGCAAAGCCGTAGCCCTGCTGCATCAGGCGTTGTACAGCCAGACCTGGCAGTTGTTTCAGGCCGTGAAGATCTTCAAATGTGGTGGTGAAGGCATGGAAGCCGCCTTGTTCCAGGAAGCGTTTCATCCCCAGTTCAATGCGCGCTGCATCCAGCACGTTCTGGCGTTTGTCGCCGTGGATTTGCGCTGCCGCCGTCAGGCGATAGCTGCTTTCGTATTCATCAACCAGCGCGCTCACGTCGCCATCGCTGATTCCGTTGACAACCTGCACCAGGTCACCCACCGCCCAGGTATTCACGGAGAAGCCAAACTTGATCTGTGCGGCGACTTTATCACCATCAGTGACGGCCACTTCACGCATGTTGTCGCCAAAACGCACCACTTTCAGGTGACGGGTATCTTGTTTAGAGACTGCCTGGCGCATCCAGGAGCCGATACGTTTTTGCGCGTGCTGATCCTGCCAGTGACCGGTTACCACCGCGTGTTGCTGGCGCATACGCGCGCCAATGAAGCCGAACTCGCGGCCGCCATGTGCGGTCTGGTTCAGGTTCATAAAGTCCATATCAATGCTGTCCCACGGCAGGGAAGCGTTGTACTGGGTATGGAACTGCAACAGTGGTTTGTTGAGGATAGCCAGGCCGTTGATCCACATTTTGGCTGGCGAGAAGGTATGCAGCCACACCACCATCCCGGCACATTTGTCGTCGTAGTTTGCATCGCGGCAGATGTTGGTAATTTCATCTGGCGTGGTGCCCAGTGGTTTCAGCACCAGTTTGCAGGGCAGTTTGGCCTCTGCGTTCATCGCGTTAACCACGTGTTCTGCGTGTTTCGTTACCTGTTGCAGCGCTTCCGGCCCATAAAGATGCTGGCTGCCAATGACAAACCACACTTCATAATTATTAAAAATGGTCATTATCGTGTCCTTAATGTGTCAGGGTTGCCGTAGTGTCCGCGGTGTGTTTGGCCGGGGCGGCGACAGGGAGATAGTGGAGTTCGGCGCTTTTCGCCCATTGTTGGTAGCGCTGATAAAGTTGTTCAAAGCGTTGAGCCTGCTGGGCGCGCGGTTGAAGTGTGTTTTCGACGGCGCTGGCCATATGTTGCTGGGCAGTCGGGATATCGGCGTGAACCCCTGCGGCCACGGCGGCGAAAATCGCAGCGCCGAGGGCACAGCACTGATCGGACGCCACAATTTGCAGCGGACGGTTTAAGACATCACAGCAGGCCTGCATGATCACCGGGTTTTTACGGGCAATACCGCCCAGCGCCATCACGTTGTTAACGTCGATACCTTGCTCGGTGAAACATTCCATAATGGCGCGCGCACCGAAAGCGGTTGCCGCAATCAGGCCGCCAAACAGAGCAGGGGCATCGGTGGCCAGGTTGAGATCGGTAATCACCCCTTTCAGGCGCTGGTTGGCAAACGGCGTACGGCGGCCGTTAAACCAGTCGAGCACCACCGGAAGGTGATCAAGGGACGGATTTTTCGCCCAGGCGTCGGTGAGTTGTGGCAGCAGTTGCTTTTTGCTTTCGGCAATCTGTGCTTTCAGTTCCGGGTGTGTGGCAGCCAGTTGATCCAGTGGCCAGCCGAGCACGCGACCAAACCAGGCGTAGATATCTCCAAATGCAGACTGACCGGCCTCCAGGCCGATGAAATCAGGCACTACGCTGCCGTCAACCTGGCCGCAGATGCCTTTCACTGCGCGATCGCCTACGCTGGCTTTATCCGCAGTCAGGATATCGCAGGTCGATGTGCCGATGACTTTCACCAGCGTGTTCGGTTGCGCACCTGCACCCACGGCGCCCATATGGCAGTCAAATGCGCCGCCGGAAATTGCCACGTTTTGCGGCAGACCCAGGCGCTTCGCCCACTCTTCACTGAGGGTGCCCACCGGGATATCGGCGGTATAGGTGTCGGTAAACAACGGGTATTTCAGGTTCTGGTTGATGACCGGATCGAGTTCATCAAAGAACGCCGCTGGCGGCAGGCCACCCCAGCTTTCGTGCCACAGTGATTTATGCCCGGCGCTACAGCGGCCACGGCGAATATCCTGCGGGCGCGTTGTGCCAGACAGAAGGGCAGGAACCCAATCACACAGCTCAATCCATGACACTGCAGCCTGTGCGACAGCACGGTCAGCACGCGTCACGTGTAAAATCTTCGCCCAGAACCATTCGCTCGAATAAATTCCGCCGATATAGCGCGAGTAGTCGGTTTTACCTGACTGATGGCACAGACGGGTGATGGCTTCGGCTTCTTCGACGGCGGTATGGTCTTTCCACAGCACAAACATGGCATTCGGGTTGTCGGCAAATTCAGGACGCAGCGCCAGTACGCGGCCTTCAGCATCCACCGGGGCTGGCGTTGAGCCAGTGCTGTCGACGCCAATACCGACAATTTGCGCGCGCTGAGCATCGCTCAGCTCGGCCAGCACGGTTTTGATCGCCGCTTCCATTGATTCGATGTAGTCACGTGGATGGTGACGGAACTGGTTGTTTGGCGCATCGCAGTAGCGCCCCTCTTGCCAGCGCGGGTACCACTCAACGCTGGTTGCTATTTCCTGGCCAGTCGTACAGTCCACTGCCAGTGCACGAACCGAGTCGCTGCCAAAATCGAGGCCAATCGCAATTGCCATGGTGTTGCTCCATCAAAAAACAGGTATGAAAGAACATTAGAGATTGAGGGGAAAAATCGTCAGGCAGGATCCGCTAATCTTATGGACTAAATTGCTGTTGCGATTGAAAGTGTGACGCTGTGCAAATATTCAATGTGGACATTTCTGCCGCACTTATAGACACTTTTGTTACTGCTTATCCGCACGTGACGACGGAAAAATCAGGGGCAAAAGCTGAAATTGGGCGGACGTAAAAGAAGTGTGATGCTTTTTGGATCTTTTCACGGGCCGTTTTTATACTGCTTTTATCGATATGGACAATTGGTTTCCTTAAAGACCGTTGGGAGTACTGAATCTATGGCCGAAACGCAAAGCGACCCCTTACTGCCGGGCTACTCGTTTAACGCCCATCTGGTAGCGGGACTGACCCCTATCGAGGCCGAGGGTTATCTCGATTTTTACGTTGACCGACCGCTGGGGATGAAAGGATTTATTTTGAACCTCACCGTGCGGGGGGAAGGGGTGATTAAAAATAACGATCAGCAGTTTATCTGCCGCCCTGGCGATATGCTGTTGTTCCCGCCGGGGGAGATCCACCACTACGGACGTCACCCTGATGCGAAAGAGTGGTATCACCAGTGGGTTTACTTCCGCCCGCGGGCGTACTGGCAGGAGTGGCTCTCATGGCCTGCCATTTTTGCCCATACCGGTTTCTATCGCCCGGATGATGTCCATCAGTCCTTATTCCGGGAACTGTTTGCGCAGATTATTGATGCGGGGCAGGCCGGAGGGCGCTACGCCGAACTCCTGGCCATTAACCTGCTGGAACAGGTGCTGTTACGACGCATGGAAGCGATTAATGAATCGCTTAACCCGCCACTTGATAATCGCGTACGCGATGCCTGTCAGTACATCAGCGATCACCTTGCAGACAGCCAGTTTGATATTGCCAGCGTTGCTCAACACGTGTGCCTGTCGCCGTCCCGATTATCACACCTGTTCCGCCAGCAGCTTGGGGTGAGCGTGCTGAGCTGGCGCGAAGATCAACGTATCAGTCAGGCTAAACTGTTGCTCAGTACAACCCGGATGCCTATTGCCACCGTAGGGCGCAATGTGGGCTTTGAAGATCAGCTCTATTTCTCGCGCGTCTTTAAAAAATGTACCGGGGCAAGCCCGAGTGAATTCCGTGCCGGATGTGAATGAAACGTAAAATAAGATAAACGTTCAGGTGAAGTTTGATGACTGCCAGTAAACTATTCAGACAATTGTTGTCTTGACGTGGTGAGGGGCTCTTTGCAAAATCCCTGCTTCGTTTTCTGACCGGAATAGTTATGCAGGCATTGCTGGAACATTTTATTACCCAGTCCGTTATGTATTCGCTCATCGCCGTTGCGCTGGTGGCGTTCCTGGAATCGCTGGCGCTTGTCGGGCTGATTTTACCTGGCACCGTGATGATGGCGGGGCTTGGTGCGTTAATCGGTAGCGGTGAGGTCAACTTCTGGCAGGCATGGCTGGCCGGGATTGTGGGGTGCTTGCTCGGGGACTGGATCTCTTTCTGGCTGGGCTGGCGCTTTAAGAAGCCGCTGCATCGCTGGTCGTTCATGAAAAAGAATAAAGCGCTGCTGGATAAGACCGAGCAGGCGCTGCATCAGCACAGTATGTTCACCATCCTGGTCGGGCGTTTTGTCGGGCCAACCCGTCCGATAGTGCCTATGGTGGCCGGGATGCTGGATCTGCCCGTGACCAAATTCGTGGTGCCGAATATTATCGGCTGCGTGTTCTGGCCGCCGTTTTACTTCCTGCCGGGGATCCTGGCCGGCGCGGCGATTGATATTCCTGCTGATATGCAAAGCGGGCAATTCAAATGGCTGTTGCTGGCAACGGCGCTGCTGCTGTGGCTGGCGGTCTGGCTGTGCTGGCGCCTGTGGCGCAGTGGTAAAGCGGGTGTGGATCGTTTGACGCACTACCTTCCTCGCCAGCGGTTAATCTGGCTGTCTCCCCTGATGCTCGGCATTGCGGTTGTGGCGCTGGTCGCACTGATTCGCCATCCGCTGATGCCGGTCTATGCGGAAATATTACTGAAAGTGGTGAGCCGCTAACTGCCGGGCGGCACTGCGTTTGCCCGGCCTACGGTTTTATTCCCAGTAGTTCTGAAGCGGTGACTTTTCCGTTTACCAGGGCTTCTGTTTCGCCATCCCACATAATACGTCCCTCCGCGATCACCACCGATCGCGGCGCAATGCGCGCGGCATCTTCGATGCTGTGAGAAACCATCAGCATGGTGAGCTGCTGGTGTTTGCAGACGTCCTGCACCAGGGTGAGCATCTCCTGACGCAGCGCCGGGTCGAGTGCCGAAAACGGTTCATCAAGCAGCAACACCGGCTGTTCGCGTACCAGGCAACGGGCCAGGGCAACGCGCTGGCGCTGGCCGCCAGACAGCTCGCCCGGCAGCCTGTCGATAAATGCTGTTAAGCCCATCTGCACGGCAATGGTGTCCAGCTTCTGACGCTGTGCAGCGTTGAGTTTCAGCCCCGGGTTCATCCCCAGCGCGATGTTTTGCCACACCGTCAGATGGGTAAACAGGTTGTTTTCCTGAAACAACATCGACACCGGGCGTCGTGCCGGCGGCGTGTAGGTATGATCCTGACCTTCAATGAGAATCGACCCGCTTGCCGGTTGCAGAAAACCGGCAACCAGATTAAGCAACGTACTCTTTCCGGCTCCGCTTGGGCCAAGAACGGCAATCATCTCACCCTGACGCGCGGAAAGGGTGAAGCGCATTGGCAGATGCTGGTAAAGCCAGGTGACATCAATCAGTTTTAACATCTCGCCCCGGGAGTTTTTCGATAACGGTAAATAAGGCAAAGCACAGCAGCAGAAGTAACAGTGCCGTCACGGCGCCATCCTGACTGCGATATGAGCCAATTTGCTGATACAGCCAGAACGGTAGCGTGCGGAAATCATCATTACCAAATAACGCCACAACGCCAAAATCACCAATCGACAATACGCTGGCGAAGGCTAATGCCTGCGCCAGCGGACGCTTCAGTGCGCGGAGTTCTACGGCCTTCAGACGCTGCCAGCCCTGCATTCCCAGTGACTGACACAACAAACTGTAGCGACTGTTGATATCGCGCATGGGGTTTTCCAGCACTTTGAGTGCGTAGGGGATAGCCATCAGCGCGTTGGTGAAAATCACAATGCCGTCTGCGCTTGCGGGCAGGCCAACGGTGGTGTTGAAGAGTAAAAAGAAACCTGTAGCCAGCACAATACCGGGCATCGCCAGAATCAGCATACCGGTCAGTTCCAGGGCTTGTCCGGCTTTACGGGCCTGGCGGGCATAAAGCTCGCGGCTACTCCAGAGCAACATCATGGTCAGGATAACGCACAGCAGCCCTGCCGCCAGCGCTATTCGTAATGAGGTAAAGGTCACCTGCCAGAGCACGGGCTGTCGTAATACGGACAGGATATTCAGGTTCAGGCCATCCACCACCACCGCCAGAAGCGGCGGCAGCAGAAGTAAGAGCGCCAGCGCAATGAGTGCGAAATCGGTGAGGCGGCTGTGCAGGCTATCCTGCGGGTCGCGCCAGCCTGAAATCTGATTCGCCCCAGGCGGGATGGCTTTACTCAGACGCTGGCTCAGTAATACCAGCACCAGGCAGCAGAACATCTGTACGATCGCCAGTAGCGCCGCGCGCCCCGGATCGTAGTCGTAGCTCAGGGCCTGATAGATAGCCAGCTCAATCGTTGTGGCCTGCGGGCCACCGCCAAGCGAGAGCACGGTTGCGAAGCTGGCAAAGCAGAGCATAAAGATCAGGGCGGCGACCGGTGGAATTTGCCGACGCAGCCAGGGCCATTCGACGAAACGGAAGAACGACCATCCGCGCATATCCAGCTGGGCAGCAAGCTGACGCTGTTCGCCGGGGATGTTCTCCAGCGCCTGTAAAAAGAGCCGCGTGGCCATCGGCATGTTGAAAAAAATGTGCGCCAGCAGAATGCCTTTCAATCCATAAGGGGAGAAGGTCCACTCCAGGCCAAGCAGGGTAAAGAGCGAGGCCAGCCAGCCCTGACGGCCATAGACGCTGAGAATACCGAAAACGGCAACCAGCACGGGCAGGATCAGCGTCATGGCGCACAGGCGCAACAATGCCTGTCTGCCAGGAAATCGTCTTCGGTAAAGTGCTCGCGCCAGAAAAATGGCAGGAATAACCGACAGCAGCGCCGAGAGAAACGCCTGCCAGAAAGAGAAACGAATGACGTGCCAGAGATAGCTATCGTGCCAGAGAGAGAGCAGATCGCTCTCTGGCGCGTTTAACCATAACGCAAGAAATGCCCCCAGACTTACCGCAACCATCAGGATGGCGGCGAGCAGTCCGGGGAGTAACCAGCCTGCAATTAACGGCTGACGGCGCGTTGCCATTCGCTTACCCATGCTGTGCGCTGTGCAGCCACCTGCTGCGGCGTAAACTCCAGTGAGGTTTGCGGTTTAGAAAGCTGATCAAAGCCTGCCGGCAGCGCAACGCTGGTGACCGGATACATCCAGTTGCCCGTCGGGATAGCATTCTGGAACGCAGGAGAAACCATAAATTTCAGGAACTTCTCTGCCAGCTCCGGCTGCTTGCTGGCGGCGGTACGTGCAGCCACTTCAACCTGCAAGTAGTGGCCTTCTGCAAAGTTTGCAGCCGCGTAGTTGTCTTTCTTCTCGGCAATAATGTGGTAAGCCGGAGAAGTGGTGTAGCTCAGCACCAGGTCGCTTTCCCCTTTCAGGAACAGACCATAGGCTTCACTCCAGCCCTTCGTGACGGTGACGGTTTTCGCAGCCAGCTTCTGCCAGGCTTCCGGCGCTTTATCGCCATAGACTTTTTGCATCCACAGCAGCAGGCCAAGACCCGGGGTACTGGTACGCGGGTCTTCGTAAATCACGCGCCATTTCTGATCGCTTTCAACCAGCTCTTTCAGGCTTTTGGGCGGGTTCTTCAGCTTGTTTTTGTCATAAACAAAGGCAAAGTAGCCGTAATCAAAGGGAACGAAGATGTCGTTTTTCCAGCCGCCAGGCACGCTGACGGCATCGGTTGACACGCCGCTTTTGGCAAACAGCTTAGTTTGTGTGGCAGCGTCCAGCAGGTTGTTATCAAGGCCAAGCACCACGTCGGCTTTGCTGTTTTTCCCTTCCATGCGCAGACGGTTAAGCAGCGAAACGCCATCTTCCAGCGCGACAAATTTCAGCTCGCAGTTACAGTCGGCTTCAAAGGCTTTTTTTACCACCGGGCCCGGGCCCCAGTCGGCCGAGAAAGAGTCGTAGGTGTAGACTGTCAGAACAGGCTTAGCAGCAGCAGGCAGTGCAATCAGCACCAGCAGAGGAAGAACTTTTTTTAACACTTTGCACCTCATAGTTGAGTGGCAAAGGATTTTGAGCGACAGCCTCAAATCCCTTCGCCGGCGTTATCCGGATCAGGTTCGACGGGTATTATCTCAGCGCACATCAGTGATGCAGCACCCCGTTGAGAACGGCGGTATTGTAATGATTTGGTGAATATTGCGAAAGTGTTATGGCTCAGGCGGTGCAAACCAGGCCGATTTAAAGTCAAACCAGCCCAGTGTGTTCATGCGTAAGCCGCGCATACTGCGTTGCCCCTGAATCATCAGCCAGTGGTGGATCAACGGCACAATGGCCTGCTGAGCCAGTAATTGCTGGCACCACGAAGCCAGATTCATCTCGCCTGCGCGCCACTGGGCGGCGTCTTGCTGCCAGTCCCGGTCGATACAGTGCTGGATCAACGGCACCTCGTACAGGTGTGAAAAGAGCGAGAAATCGAGCGGCAGGGTGAAGTTAGCACTGTTCAGCCAGATGTCACTCACCACATCGCCGCGGTGCCACTCGTCATAATCAACCTCCTGGATCTCCAGCGTCACCCCAACGGTTGCCAGCAGTTTCGCCATGATTCTGGCAATAAAGCGGTGCTCTACGTGTTCGCGGTAGAAGGTCAGGGTGATGGACTCTAGCCCAGCGGGTTTTTCGCATGGCACCGGACGCGCGTGGTGCCAGCGTGGCAGCAGCCCATACGCCGGGAACCAGTAGGTCTGATACTGTTCTTCCGCGTGGTAAATCAGGTTAGATGGGGCGAGTACATGGCTTATCCACTTACGAACCTCCTGATTTGCGCCGCGATGGGTGCGGCTGTCAAACAGCAGATAGTAGCAGCCCTCTTCAAGACGGCTTTCGACCGCTTTCTCACCTGTGGTGGGGCCCTCGAGCGTCAGGCCAACGCTCAGCTCTTCGCTGATATCCGGCAATACCCAGACGTTCACTTCGTCGATCAGCGCCCGGTAGCCAAAATAGTCATCAAAAGCGCGGATCTTAAGCTGGTTATTATTGTTGCGTGAAACGGCGTAAGGCCCGGTGCCAATCGGCTGGCTGGCAAAATTATTCAGGGAACTCCATTCGCCGGGCAAGATCATCGACGGCACATAGCCCAGAAGCCAGGGGAGCCATTTGTCTGGCTGCGACAGCTCAATATCCAGCGTCCAGGCGGTCGGCGAATGGATGTGGATGATGTGTGAGTAGAGCGGAAGCTTACGGGCGCGATCCAGCGAAGCGATAACATCGGCCATTTCCAGCTCACGTCCGTGGTGGAAATGAATACCGGGGCGTAAAAAAAATCGCCAGTGGAGAGGGGAAAGTTGCTGCCAGTGGTGAGCGATATCCGCTTCCAGTTCCCCGTTTTCCTCATTTATGCGCGTCAGGCCGCTGAAGATTTGTCGCGCCATATGGGTTTCTGAACGCCGTAACGCCGTGCCGGGTAACAGATTTTTCATTGGACGATAGTAGAGCACCCGCAGAATATGCCGCCCCTGGCGAAAGCTCCGCCCGAGATGTGAAACCAGCATCTGACGTACGGCAGCCTTATCGCCCACCAGTTGCACCAGCTGATCGATCCGGTCCTGCTCCAGCAGGTCTTCTGCGCGCTGCTGTTGCAGCGCAAGGCCGGTGTAGAGGAAGCTCAGGCGTGAACGTTTGCCACGTCCGGCCTCTGCTTCCCAGTTCAGCCAGCCCTGTTGCTGCATGGTGTTGAGCAGGGTACGCATATGACGGCGAGAGCAGTTCAGTAGATCGGCCAGCTCATTTAGCGTGGTGTCCTGGGATTGCCCCTCGCAGCATTGCCAGAGGCGGATAAATTGTTGTTGCAGACGACCAGAAGGCATAAAAGGGGAACTCCTGACAAAAAATCAGCAATTTATTTATCCCTATATTAAGCCAATAATTCTTCCCGATGAAGCGAGGAGGTAAATTATGAAGAGGTCTACCGCACGTCAGTTTTATCAGCAGTACTTTTCAGCGACAAAGGGAGTGTCCTGGCTGGCCCGCCAGTGTGCAGAGCAACGACTGAAAATTTTGGAAGAATTGATGCAGTGGGATGTTACGAAATCGACCTCTTCTCGCTAACTCGCCTCGATCATGTGTGACTGAGTATTGGTGCTAATCACCCGCCAGCAAAATGTTTTTGCTGGCTTTTTTCGTTTACTATTTCACCCAATTTCAAACTGCTTTCACAAGGATTTGCGTATGCTCTGGTTGATGACGATGGGGCGACGCCTGAATGGCGTGTATGCCGCATTTATGCTGGTGGCTTTTATGATGGGTGTGGCCGGGGCGCTCCAGGCGCCTACGCTGAGCCTGTTTCTCAGCCGCGAAGTAGGGGCGCAGCCGTTCTGGGTTGGCCTGTTTTACACCGTCAACGCCATTGCCGGGATCCTGGTCAGCCTGTGGCTTGCTAAGCGTTCCGACAGCCAGGGCGATCGCCGAAAATTGATCCTCTTTTGTTGCGCCATGGCCATCGGTAATGCCTTGCTGTTTGCCTTTAATCGCCACTATATGACGCTGCTCACCTGCGGCGTGCTGCTGGCGGCGCTGGCCAATACCGCCATGCCGCAGCTGTTTGCGCTGGCCCGTGAGTATGCGGACAGTTCTGCCCGCGAAGTGGTGATGTTCAGCTCGGTAATGCGTGCGCAGCTCTCTCTCGCGTGGGTTATTGGCCCGCCGCTGGCATTCATGCTGGCGCTGAGTTATGGCTTTACGGTCATGTTTTCGATTGCGGCAGGGATTTTTGCCATCAGCCTTGTACTGATTGCCTTTGCACTGCCTTCGGTTGCAAGGGTTGAGCAAACGCCAGACAAACTGGTTGCTCAGGTCAGCGGCTGGAAAGATAAAAATGTCCGGATGCTGTTTATCGCCTCCACGCTGATGTGGACCTGCAACACCATGTACATCATCGATATGCCTTTGTGGATCAGTAGTGAGCTGGGTTTACCGGACAAACTTGCGGGCATCCTGATGGGGACGGCCGCAGGGCTTGAGATCCCGGCGATGATTCTGGCGGGTT
This sequence comes from Enterobacter sp. Li2LvB3, assembly GCF_056156645.1. Lineage (NCBI taxonomy): Bacteria > Pseudomonadati > Pseudomonadota > Gammaproteobacteria > Enterobacterales > Enterobacteriaceae > Enterobacter > Enterobacter sp. Li2LvB3. Next base: position 82,466 of record NZ_JBSICG010000008.1, read on the forward strand.
ACTACGTTAAGCGCTTCGGAAAACGCCCGATGATGATTGTTGCCGTAGCGGCAGGGGTGTTGTTCTATCTGGGGCTTATCTTCTTTCATTCGCGCGAGGCGCTGCTGGCGTTGCAGTTGTTCAATGCCGTGTTCATCGGGATTGTTGCCGGGATAGGGATGCTCTGGTTCCAGGATTTAATGCCTGGGCGCGCGGGTTCGGCTACGACGTTGTTTACGAACAGTATTTCAACCGGTGTGATTCTGGCAGGGGTGATTCAGGGGGCGCTTTCGCAAAGCTACGGGCATTGGGCGGTGTACTGGATGATTGCTGCGATATCGGTGGTGACGCTGGGGCTGACATGCCGGGTTAAGGATGTCTGATTCTGGAAGGCGGCTTCATGAAATGAAACGACTTTCTGACAGATGCTAATAAGGCGAATAGAGTGCGTGGCGGGTGCTTGAGGCTGTTTGCCTCAGGCTTTCGCAAGAGGCAAACAGTGGAGAGTCCCACATCAATAAAACTGATGGGGAGGCTAACTTCACAACCCACATTGCGAGGTTAGTCTCTTCATTGCCGAAAAGCAATAAGGAGGCTGGAATGCCAAAACGTACTCTGCTGTTAAGCTTATTTCTGATCTGTACGACGCTGTTGATCTTCACCTGGATGGTGCGCGACTCGCTGTGTGAGCTGCATTTCAGACAGGAGAAAACAGAGCTGGCGGCAGTGTTGGCTTACGAAGCAAGGCGTTAGCGGTATTGGCGGGGATGCTTCCCCGCCTCTCCAGAGTGGTTGAGCCTCAACGCACCCTTATCAATGGCCCGCGCGCTGCGGGCCATTGCCTTTAACGCATAAACGCAGGCTGTTTTTTCTCGTAAGCGGAAATTGCGTCTTCATGCTGTAACGTCAGACCAATACTGTCCAGGCCGTTCAACATACAATGGCGACGGAATGTATCAATACTAAAGCTGTAGGTTTTATCACCAGCTTTAACCACTTCGGCTTCCAGATCCACTTCAAATGAAATGCCTGGGTTCGCCTGAACCAGGTTGAACAACTCATCAACCTGCTCATCGCTGAGCGTTACAGGCAGCAACTGGTTGTTAAAACTGTTGCCGTAGAAGATATCGGCAAAGCTCGGTGCGATAACGACCTTAAAGCCGTAGTCCGTAAGCGCCCAGGGGGCGTGTTCACGCGATGAACCGCAGCCAAAGTTTTCCCGGGCCAGAAGAATCGATGCACCCTTATATTCCGGGAAGTTCAGCACGAATTCCGGGTTAGGGACTTCGCCTTTATCGTCCAGAAAACGCCAGTCATTAAACAGGTGAGCGCCAAAACCAGTGCGAGTCACTTTCTGTAAAAACTGCTTAGGAATGATGGCGTCAGTATCGACGTTGGCCGCGTCCAGTGGGACAACCAGGCCCGTATGTTGGGTAAATTTCTCTGCCATGATTGTCTCCTTATTTCAGGCTGCGAATGTCGGCGAAATGGCCGGTAACTGCTGCAGCGGCGGCCATAGCCGGGCTGACCAGGTGGGTGCGCCCACCACGGCCCTGACGGCCTTCAAAGTTACGGTTACTGGTAGAAGCACAGCGCTCGCCTGGATTCAGACGGTCGTTGTTCATCGCCAGGCACATAGAGCAGCCCGGCAAGCGCCACTCAAAACCGGCTTCGATAAAGATTTTGTCCAGGCCTTCTGCTTCTGCCTGGGCTTTAACCGGGCCAGAACCAGGCACGACCAGCGCCTGAACGCCTGGCGCGACTTTACGGCCTTTGGCGATTTCAGCGGCTGCACGCAAGTCTTCAATACGGGAGTTGGTGCAAGAGCCAATAAACACTTTGTCGATTGCAACGTCTGTCAGAGGGACGCCGGGTTTCAACCCCATGTAGGCCAGTGCTTTTTCTGCGCTGGCGCGCTCAACCGGGTCGGCGAACGATGCCGGGTCAGGAATAGTGTCATTGACGGAAATCACCTGGCCTGGGTTCGTCCCCCAGGTGACCTGCGGAGCAATGTCTTCTGCCTGGAGAGTGACAACCGTATCAAAGGTTGCGCCGTCGTCGGTGCTCAGGGTTTTCCAGTATTCAACGGCACTGGCAAAATCCTGATCTTTTGGTGCGTGCAAACGACCCTTCACATAGTTGAAGGTGGTTTCGTCTGGCGCGACCAGACCGGCTTTGGCACCCATCTCAATGGCCATATTGCACAGGGTCATACGGCCTTCCATGCTTAACGCCTGGATAGCGTCGCCGCAGAACTCGACAACGTGGCCCGTGCCGCCCGCGCTACCGGTTTTACCGATAATGGCCAGCACGATGTCTTTAGCGGTAATGCCTGGCGAGGCTTTACCCTTCACTTCAATCTTCATGGTTTTGGCACGGCCCTGTTTCAGGGTCTGCGTGGCCAGCACGTGTTCGACTTCAGACGTACCAATACCGAAGGCCAGTGCACCAAATGCGCCGTGTGTCGCGGTATGGGAGTCGCCACAGACAATGGTCATACCCGGCAGGGTGATGCCCTGTTCCGGCCCCATAACGTGCACAATGCCCTGATACGGGTGGTTCAGGTCATACAGCTCAACACCAAATTCGTTGCAGTTCTTAATCAGTTCCTGCATCTGGATACGCGCCATCTCACCCGACGCATTGATGTCTTTGGTCTGAGTGGAAACGTTGTGATCCATGGTAGCGAAGGTTTTACCTGGCTGGCGTACCGGGCGCTTGTGCGCGCGCAGGCCGTCAAAGGCCTGCGGAGAGGTCACTTCGTGCACCAGATGACGGTCGATGTACAACAGTGGTGTTTCGTTGGGTGCCTCATAAACCACGTGAGCATCAAACAACTTTTCGTATAACGTCTTCGCCATGATTACACCCCTTCAGCGACATAGCGGGCAATGATATCGCCCATTTCATCGGTACTGACTGCCGCCGTGCCACGTGCTAAATCACCGGTACGGACGCCTTCTTCCAACGCACGGTTAATGGCGTTTTCAATTGCTGTTGCGGCATCGCCCGCATCCAGGCTGTAACGCAGCAGTAATGCCAGAGACAGGATCTGCGCAATAGGGTTGGCGATGTTTTTGCCTGCGATATCCGGTGCAGAGCCGCCAGCCGGTTCGTACAGACCAAAGCCTTCTTCATTGAGGCTTGCGGAAGGCAACATCCCCATAGAGCCGGTGATCATCGCGCACTCATCCGACAGGATGTCGCCGAACAGGTTGGAGCACAGCAGCACATCAAACTGGGAAGGATCTTTGATCAACTGCATAGTGGCGTTGTCGATGTACATGTGCGACAGCTCAACGTCCGGGTACTCTTTTGCGATTTCGCTGACGATTTCACGCCACAAAATAGAAGACTGCAACACGTTCGCTTTATCAATAGAGGTCACTTTATGACGGCGTTTGCGCGCGGACTCAAAAGCGATATGGGCGATACGTTCAATTTCAAAACGGTGATACACCTCGGTATCAAAGGCTTTCTCATGCTGACCGCTGCCTTCACGGCCTTTCGGCTGACCAAAATAGATCCCGCCGGTCAGTTCACGCACGCACAGAATGTCGAAGCCATTAGCGGCGATGTCAGCACGCAGCGGGCAGAACTCTTCCAGCCCCTGATACAGCTTCGCCGGACGCAGGTTGCTGAACAGCTTAAAATGCTTACGCAGCGGCAGCAGTGCGCCACGCTCCGGTTGCTCTGCCGGTGGCAGGTGTTCCCATTTTGGGCCGCCAACGGAGCCGAACAGTACAGCATCTGCATTTTCGCAGCCTTCAACGGTTGCTTTTGGCAATGGCGTGCCGTGGTTATCGATAGCAATGCCGCCTACATCGTAGTGGCTGGTGGAAATTTTCATCGCAAAACGCGAACGAACGGCTTCCAGTACTTTCAGCGCCTGTGCCATTACTTCCGGGCCAATTCCATCACCCGGTAACACAGCAATATGGTAATTCTTCGACATTACACGGTTTCCTTATTGTTCTCTTTATTCTGAGCTTTACGTTGCAATTCTTTTTCGACTTCAGCGGCACGCCAGATGTTGTTCAGGACGTGAACCATTGCTTTTGCGGAGGATTCAACGATATCGGTCGCCAGACCTACGCCGTGGAAACGACGTCCGTTATAAGTGACAACGATATCCACCTGACCCAGGGCATTTTTACCCTGACCTTTGGCCGTCAGGTCATATTTAACCAACTCGACGTCATATTCAGTGACGCGATTGATAGCCTGGTAAATAGCATCAACTGGTCCGTTGCCGTTAGCGGCTTCGGCTTTGATTTCATCCCCGCAGGCCAGTTTGACGGAGGCCGTTGCGATGTCGCTGGAGCCGGACTGCACGCTGAAGTAATCCAGGCGGAAATGCTCTGGCTCTTCCTGCTGTTTGTTGATGAAAGCCAGAGCTTCCAGATCGTAATCGAAGACCTGGCCTTTTTTGTCTGCCAGCTTCAGGAATGCGTCGTACAGCTGGTCCATATTGTAATCGTTGTCTTTGTAACCCATCTCTTCCATGCGGTGTTTCACAGCCGCACGGCCAGAGCGGGAAGTCAGGTTCAGCTGTACCTGGTTCAGACCGATGGATTCCGGGGTCATGATTTCGTAGTTTTCGCGGTTCTTGATGACCCCATCCTGGTGAATACCGGAGGAGTGTGCGAACGCGCCCGTGCCCACAATCGCTTTGTTTGCCGGGATTGGCATGTTGCAAATCTGGCTGACGGTCTGGCTGGTGCGCCAGATTTCATTGTGATTAATGCGCGTGTTCACGTTCATAATGTCTTTGCGCACTTTAATCGCCATGATCACTTCTTCCAGCGAACAGTTACCCGCACGCTCGCCGATACCGTTCATCGCACCTTCTACCTGACGCGCACCGGCGTGGACGGCCGCAATGGCATTGCCGACGGCCAGACCTAAATCGTCGTGTGTATGGACAGAGATAATCGCTTTATCAATGTTTGGCACGCGGTCATACAGGCCAGTGATGATATTGGAGAACTCAAACGGCATGGTGTAGCCGACGGTGTCCGGGATGTTGATGGTTCTGGCACCGGCATTGATTGCCGCTTCAACCACGCGTGCCAAGTCTTCAATTGGCGTACGTCCAGCATCTTCACAGGAAAATTCAACGTCGTCCGTGTAATTGCGTGCACGTTTAACCATGTACACGGCGCGTTCGATAACCTCGTCCAGCGTGCTGCGCAACTTGGTGGCAATGTGCATTGGCGAGGTGGCAATAAAGGTATGAATACGGAAGGCTTCCGCCACTTTCAGCGATTCGGCAGCTACGTCGATATCTTTCTCAACGCAGCGCGCCAGGCCACACACACGGCTGTTTTTGATGGTGCGCGCGATGGTTTGTACAGATTCGAAGTCACCTGGAGAAGAGACAGGGAAACCGACCTCCATGACGTCAACACCCATACGTTCGAGGGCCAGCGCAATCTGGAGTTTTTCTTTTACACTCAGGCTTGCCTGTAATGCCTGTTCACCGTCACGCAACGTTGTATCGAAAATAATGACTTGCTGGCTCATGGGTTAGGTCCTTGTCTGTCTTAGGGCGCCTTGCTACGAGCATAAAAAAACCCGCGCAGTGGCGCGGGTTTCTTGTATTACTGGTGACGATTCAACGCTGAATTTCGCCCGCCAGTCTACCGCGCACAGTGGATGCGTTTAGTAGTAGTAGACCGGTGAAACGAATGGTGCGAATCATGAATCGTGCTCCAGATAAAAACGATATGCCTTTAGTGGTACTGGATACGACGATTCATGTCAACCCCTTACAGGGAAAAAGGGTAGTGATCCAGGCGTAAAAGAGAATGTGTACTTTAGCTTATTGTGCTGGTTTTCTCTTTTCAGACCAGGTTAATTGTCTTGTTTTGGACTGAGTATTCGCTTGGCGAATGATTTAATAATAATTCGTAGCAATTAAACATATAATTTATTTTGTCAAATTTTAAGCATAAATTCTTTTCGTTTCATTGGGTTAAATAATTCTTCAATGATGATGTTTTACGCGATGATGATAGGTTGTTAATCATTTTTTAGTGGGGGTGATTAATAGTTTAATAATACTTAAGTCATCATTAACCAGAGATGTGATTGTTTATTGGTGTGGTTTATGGTTTCATCTCAATCCTAATGTTATTCGTATCAATTGAACTGATTTTTATCTCATCAGGATTGGGAACCCAATACAATCATTTGTGATGGCGAATTCTTTATTTATTCTGATTTTTAAATATTTCTCTTTCGCTGGTTCTATATGCATGGTAAATCATATTTTTCGATGTTCTTGCAACATTTTGATTAAGGGATATTAGCGTGACAGTGGAGTTAAAAGTGTCAAAAAATAATATTAAACAATCTCAAGTTCACGATGGGATGAAACCTCAGTTACGCACAGTAGATCTCAATCTGTTAACCGTATTTGATGCGGTGATGCAGGAGCAGAATATCACTCGGGCTGCTAGCTCTCTGGGTATGTCTCAGCCTGCGGTAAGTAATGCCGTTGCCAGACTTAAGGTAATGTTTAACGACGAACTTTTTGTTCGCTACGGCAGAGGGATCCAGCCCACTGCACGAGCATATCAGCTGTTTGGCTCTATTCGCCAGGCACTCCAGTTAGTTCAGAATGAGTTGCCAGGTTCGGGGTTTGAACCCCTGAGCAGTGAGCGCGTTTTTAACCTGTGTGTCTGTAGCCCGTTAGATAATTATTTGACATCGGTGATATACAATAAGGTTGAAGAGATCGCACCCAATATTCATCTGGCATTTAAATCATCACTGAATCAAAACACCGAGCATCAGCTGCGTTATCAGGAAACTGAGTTTGTTCTGGGTTATGAAGAATTTCGGCGTCCTGAATTTTCCTGTGTTCCTCTGTTTAAAGATGAAATGGTGTTAGTCGCTTGTAAAAAACACCCGCGAATGAATTCACCACTACGTGAAGCCGATGTTTATAGTGAACAACACGCGGTTGTTTCCCTCGACAGATATGCCTCTTTTAGCCAGCCGTGGTATGACACCGTTGATAAGCAAGCATGTGTTGCCTATCAGGGAATGGCAATGGTAAGCGTTTTAAATATCGTCTCTCAGACACAGCTGGTTGCTATTGCTCCTCGCTGGTTAGCGGAAGAATTTGCAGAGCAGCTTGAACTTCAGATTCTGCCATTGCCGCTGAAACTAAATAGCCGGACTTGCTACCTTTCATGGCATGAAGCTGCTGGTCGGGATAAAGGTCATCAGTGGATGGAAGAGTTGCTTATCAGCGTTTGCCGCCGATAAGCTCATCGGGATAAATCATCATTTCGCATGTGATTTATCCCGATTTATTTTGTTTATATGGAGTTTTGTTCTGTTCGATTTTTTCATACATGCCGTTACGCTCTCAAAAATAGATGAATTCCTGATTCTGTTCATTTTTAAACGATGAATAAGTATTGTGTTCACTTATTCCAGATGAATTCACCATATCCTCTCGTAATGCCTGTTTTTTCTGCTTTAATCTCCATTTGAGGCTCTCGGTTTGGTAATTGCCTGCCTCATAGCGAGCGGTTAAGGTAAATGACACTCTGCAAAATATAAGATTGGGCTAGCCCAGTCAGAAGACGGCGCGGAAATGAATTCTGCGGTCTGTCTATAACAAAGCCTGGAGGCAAAGCATGGAGATGTTGTCTGGCGCGGAAATGGTTGTCCGATCGCTTATCGATCAGGGCGTGAAGCAAGTATTCGGCTATCCTGGGGGCGCTGTCCTCGATATTTATGATGCGCTGCATACGGTGGGTGGCATTGACCATGTGCTGGTACGTCATGAACAGGCCGCCGTGCACATGGCTGATGGACTGGCACGCGCAACCGGTGAAGTGGGCGTCGTGCTGGTGACGTCTGGCCCTGGGGCGACCAACGCCATCACCGGTATTGCCACCGCGTATATGGATTCTATCCCGCTGGTGATCCTCTCCGGGCAGGTTGCTACCTCGCTGATTGGTTATGATGCCTTTCAGGAGTGCGACATGGTGGGGATCTCCCGTCCTGTCGTTAAGCACAGTTTCCTGGTTAAACAGACTGAAGACATCCCCGGAGTGCTGAAAAAAGCGTTCTGGTTGGCATCCAGCGGGCGCCCAGGCCCGGTTGTTGTTGACCTGCCAAAAGATATCCTGAACCCGGCAAACAAGCTGCCTTATGTCTGGCCTGATTCCGTCAGTATGCGTTCCTACAATCCCACCACTCAGGGGCACAAAGGCCAGATTAAGCGTGCCTTACAGACGCTGCTTGCCGCGAAAAAGCCGGTTGTCTATGTGGGTGGCGGTGCGGTCAACTCTGCCTGTGAAGAGCAGCTCCGCGCGTTGATTGAAAAATTAAATCTCCCGGTGGCCTCTTCATTGATGGGGCTGGGGGCATTTCCTGCTACGCACCGTCAGGCGCTCGGCATGTTGGGTATGCATGGTACGTATGAAGCCAACATGACAATGCATAATTCCGATGTCATCTTCGCCGTTGGCGTGCGATTTGACGACCGTACGACGAATAACCTGGCAAAATATTGCCCCAATGCGACCGTGCTGCACATCGACATTGACCCAACATCTATCTCTAAAACGGTTCCGGCAGATGTGCCGATTGTGGGTGATGCGCGTCAGGTTCTGGAACAAATGCTGGAACTGCTGGCACAAGAAACGGCTACGCAACCCCTGGATGACATCCGCGACTGGTGGCAGCAAATTGAGCAGTGGCGTGCGCGTCAGTGCCTGAAGTACGACACACGCAGTGAGAACATTAAGCCGCAGGCGGTTATCGAAACGATTTGGCGACTGACGAAAGGCGAGGCGTATGTCACCTCCGATGTCGGTCAACACCAGATGTTTGCTGCGCTTTATTACCCGTTCGACAAACCGCGCCACTGGATAAACTCAGGCGGTTTGGGGACGATGGGCTTTGGCCTGCCCGCCGCGCTGGGGGTGAAACTGGCGCTGCCAAATGAAACCGTCATTTGCGTGACGGGCGATGGCAGTATCCAGATGAACATTCAGGAGCTCTCCACCGCCCTGCAATATGAGCTTCCTGTCCTGGTGCTGAACCTTAACAACGGTTATCTCGGCATGGTGAAACAGTGGCAGGATATGATCTATTCCGGCCGTCACTCTCAGTCGTACATGACCTCGCTGCCAGACTTTGTTCGCCTGGCCGAGGCTTACGGCCATGTTGGAATGCGTGTGTCCGATCCGGCTGAGCTGGAAACGAAACTCGGCGAAGCGCTTGAGCACGTGAAAAACAACCGCCTTGTTTTTGTGGATGTCGTTGTGGACGGTGCAGAGCACGTTTACCCGATGCACATTCGCGGTGGCGGTATGGATGAAATGTGGTTAAGCAAAACGGAGAGAACCTGATATGCGCCGGATATTATCTGTATTACTGGAAAACGAGTCGGGCGCATTGTCTCGCGTCATTGGGCTGTTTGCGCAGCGCGGCTATAACATTGAAAGTCTCACCGTTGCGCCAACCGACGATCCAACGCTTTCACGTATGACTATCCAGACCGTTGGCGATGCCAAAGTCCTGGAGCAGATCGAAAAGCAACTGCATAAGCTGGTTGATGTGCTGCGAGTGAGCGAGTTGGGGCAAGGGGCCTATGTTGAACGTGAAGTTATGCTGGTGAAAATTCAGGCTAGCGGTTACGGCCGCGAAGAGGTCAAACGCAATACAGACATCTTCCGTGGGCAAATTATTGATGTAACACCTTCTATATATACGGTTCAGCTTGCAGGAACGAGCGATAAACTGGATGCTTTCCTGGCGTCCGTTCGCGATGTAGCAAAAATTGTTGAGGTAGCGCGCTCAGGCGTCGTGGGGCTTTCCCGCGGCGACAAAATCATGCGTTAGTTGTCAAAAAGGTTCGCCTCTTTCTGCCCGGTCACCAAAGCCGGGCTTTTTTTTGCGTAATCGACCGCCAACGCAGATAAAAGCGGTTGCCGCGAGGGCTATTCTGCGTTTAGATGTTAAAAGATTTAACCATAACCTTGACAGGGCCATGGACTCTTTTCTTTTTTTAAGGGGCAATTGTGAAACTGGATGAAATCGCCCGGCTCGCCGGCGTGTCACGAACTACGGCGAGCTATGTGATTAACGGTAAAGCAAAGCAGTACCGTGTCAGCGATAAGACCGTTGAAAAAGTTATGGCGGTGGTTCGTGAACATAACTACCATCCGAATGCTGTCGCAGCCGGCCTACGCGCCGGGCGCACCCGCTCCATTGGCCTGGTGATCCCAGACCTGGAAAACACCAGCTATACCCGTATCGCCAACTACCTTGAACGCCAGGCGCGTCAGCGTGGTTATCAGTTGTTGATTGCCTGCTCGGAAGATCAGCCAGATAACGAGATGCGTTGCATTGAACACCTTCTGCAACGGCAGGTAGATGCGATCATCGTCTCAACTTCTTTACCACCAGAGCATCCATTCTATCAGCGCTGGGCAAATGATCCGTTCCCCATCGTCGCGCTTGACCGTGCGCTTGACCGGGAACACTTCACCAGTGTGGTGGGTGCTGATCAGGACGATGCTGAAATGCTGGCTGCTGAGCTACGCACCTTTCCGGCCGACACTGTGCTGTACCTGGGTGCCTTACCTGAGCTTTCAGTGAGCTTCCTGCGTGAGCAGGGGTTCCGCACAGCCTGGAAAGATGACCCTCGCGAGGTGCATTACCTCTATGCCAACAGCTATGAGCGCGAAGCAGCAGCCCAGTTATTCGAAAAATGGCTCGAAACGCACCCGATGCCACAAGCGCTGTTCACCACCTCGTTTGCGCTGTTGCAGGGTGTGATGGACGTGACCTTGCGTCGTGACGGAAAGCTGCCTTCTGATCTGGCCATTGCGACTTTTGGTGACAACGAGCTTCTCGACTTCCTTCAGTGTCCTGTTCTTGCTGTGGCTCAGCGCCACCGTGATGTGGCAGAGCGCGTACTTGAGATAGTCCTGGCAAGCCTTGATGAGCCACGTAAGCCGAAACCAGGTCTGTCCCGAATCAAACGTAATCTCTATCGTCGTGGAATTCTGAGTCGTCACTAATGAATTAGCCGGGCCGTGAAAACGGCCCCGTTTTTGACAAATTAATGAGAAGAATAATTCCCGGATAAAATTTAGGATAATTCCTTAGGAATCATAGCCTGCTATTTTTCTTAATTCATTTTGGCTTTTAAATTGCCTTTAAAAGAACATTTCCAGGCTTTTTAAATGCTGGCTTTGTATTATTTTGTTACAAAGGCCATTCGGGCGATGAATTATCAGACGTTTTTCCAGCCTGCACACCAGCCCGTAAGCCTGCCTGCACGCCCGCATGACACCTTGTTGAATCTGGCGCTGTTATCCCCTGAGAATATGTCTTAAAATGCTGCCCGCGTCGCAAACTGACACTTTATATTTCCCTGCGATGATATTGAGTGATTTTTAACGCTAGTGTGCATATTCGGTTTTTTTCTTACAAATATTCATAACGTTAATTTTGCCTCGCCAGTTGTTCAGTTATTAATCAGGTCGGGATATATCTGCAAATCGAGGGCTTTCGGGCCAATATAGCGATAGTCCTGGCTTGACAAGCTTTTCCCTCGCTCCGTAAACTCCTTTAGGTGGGAATTTGTGGGTTAAAGTGGTGAGGAGGGGTGAGGCTGGCATGTTCCGTGGAGCAACGTTAGTCAATCTCGACAGCAAAGGGCGTTTATCGGTTCCAACACGATACCGCGACCAGCTGATTGAGAACGCTTCAGGTCAAATGGTTTGCACCATTGACATCAACCACCCCTGCCTGCTGCTTTACCCCTTGCCTGAATGGGAAATTATTGAGCAAAAGCTGTCGCGACTGTCGAGCATGAACCCGCAGGAACGCCGCGTGCAGCGGCTGTTATTGGGACATGCCAGTGAGTGTCAGATGGATAACGCGGGGCGATTACTGATTGCGCCTGTGTTGCGGCAACATGCCGGTCTGACAAAAGAAGTGATGCTGGTCGGCCAGTTCAACAAGTTTGAACTGTGGGATGAAACGACCTGGTATCAACAGGTCAAGGAAGATATCGACGCTGAGCAATCTGATTCCGCAACATTGTCGGAACGATTGCAGGACTTGTCTCTATAAATATGATGGAAAATTATAAACATACAACGGTGTTGCTGGATGAGGCCGTTAATGGCCTGAACATTCGTCCGGACGGCATCTACATTGATGGCACTTTTGGTCGCGGTGGTCACTCGCGTTTGATCCTCTCCCAACTTGGAGCGGAAGGACGCCTGCTGGCAATCGATCGCGATCCACAGGCGATTGCCGTTGCGCAGGCCATAGATGACCCGCGCTTTTCCATCGTGCATGGACCTTTCTCTGCGCTTGCTGATTACGTGGCCGAGCGCGGACTGACGGGCAAGATCGACGGAATTCTTCTCGATCTTGGCGTTTCATCACCTCAACTTGACGACGCAGAGCGTGGCTTCTCCTTTATGCGTGATGGCCCGCTGGACATGCGCATGGACCCGACTCGCGGTCAATCTGCAGCTGAATGGCTACAAACTGCTGACGAAGCGGATATCGCCTGGGTGATAAAAACCTTCGGCGAAGAGCGTTTTGGCAAGCGTATTGCGCGCGCCATTGTTGAGCGTAACCGTATTGAACCTATGACCCGCACCAAAGAGCTGGCTGAAGTCATCGCCGCAGCCACTCCGGTGAAGGACAAACACAAACATCCCGCGACCCGTACCTTCCAGGCGGTTCGTATCTGGGTAAACAGTGAACTGGAGGAAATAGAGCTGGCGCTAAAAAGCTCGCTCGACGTGCTGGCCCCGGGTGGGCGGTTATCCATCATCAGCTTCCATTCGCTGGAAGATCGCATTGTGAAGCGATTTATGCGTGAGCAAAGCCGCGGTCCACAAGTTCCAGCGGGCCTGCCGATGACGGAAGAGCAACTCAGGAAACTGGGTGGCCGTCAGTTGCGAGCATTAGGCAAGTTGATGCCGGGCGAAGAAGAGGTGGCAGAGAATCCACGTGCCCGTAGTTCAGTGCTGCGTGTTGCAGAAAGGACGAACGCATGATCAGCAGAGTGGCAGAGACCCTAAGCAAAGTTAAGGGATCGTTAGGAAGCAACGAGCGCCATGCCTTGCCTGGCGTGATCGGCGACGATCTTTTGCGGTTTGGGAAGCTGCCACTCTGCTTGTTCATTTGCATCATTGTGACGGCTGTAACGGTGGTTACAACGGCCCACCATACCCGTTTATTAACGGCGCAACGCGAGCAGATGGTACTGGAACGCGATGCGCTGGATATTGAATGGCGAAATCTGATCCTTGAAGAAAACGCGCTCGGCGATCACAGCCGGGTTGAACGGATCGCAACGGAAAAGCTGCAATTGCAGCATGTTGATCCTTCTCAGGAAAATATCGTAGTACAAAAATAAGGGAAAACGCGACGCATGAGAGTAGCGGCAAAAACGCAAAAACCAAAACGTCAGGAAGAGCAGGCCAACTTTATCAGTTGGCGTTTTGCGTTGCTGTGCGGCTGCATTTTACTGGCGCTGACTTTCCTGCTGGGGCGTGTAGCATGGCTACAAATCGTCGCGCCTGACATGCTGGTGCGCCAGGGGGATATGCGTTCCCTGCGCGTACAGGAAGTCTCGACTTCTCGCGGGATGATTACCGATCGCTCCGGCCGTCCGCTGGCGGTGAGCGTGCCGGTTAAGGCAATCTGGGCGGATCCTAAAGAGCTTCATGACGCGGGCGGAATCACGCTCGATAACCGGTGGAAAGCGCTTTCAGATGCGCTGAAAATGCCGCTGGACCAGCTAGCGTCACGTGTTAACGCAAACCCGAAAGGACGCTTTATCTATCTGGCGCGTCAGGTGAACCCTGATATGGCCGACTACATCAGAAAACTGAAGCTTCCGGGGATACATCTGCGTGAGGAATCACGTCGTTATTATCCTTCCGGCGAAGTAACCGCTCACCTCATCGGCTTCACCAACGTCGATAGCCAGGGGATCGAGGGCGTAGAAAAAAGCTTTGATAAATGGCTCACCGGTCAGCCAGGCGAGCGTATTGTGCGTAAAGACCGCTACGGCCGCGTTATTGAAGACATCTCTTCAACCGACAGCCAGGCGGCGCACAACCTTGCGCTGAGTATTGATGAGCGTTTGCAGGCGCTGGTTTATCGCGAACTGAATAACGCCGTGGCCTTTAACAAAGCAGAGTCAGGAAGCGCCGTGCTGGTGGATGTGAGCACGGGCGAAGTCCTGGCAATGGCGAATAGCCCGTCCTATAACCCGAACAACTTTACTGGCACCGCGAAAGATGCGATGCGTAACCGGGCGATCACTGACGTATTCGAGCCAGGTTCCACAGTCAAACCCATGGTAGTGATGACTGCGCTCCAGCGCGGCATCGTGAATGAAAGTACGGTTCTGAATACGATCCCTTACCGAATTAACGGTCACGAAATCAAAGACGTGGCGCGTTACAGCGAATTGACCCTGACCGGGGTTTTGCAGAAGTCGAGTAACGTCGGTGTTTCAAAACTGGCGTTAGCGATGCCGTCCTCAGCGTTAGTAGAGACTTACTCACGTTTTGGGCTAGGAAAGGCGACCAATTTGGGGTTGGTCGGAGAACGCAGTGGCTTATATCCTCAAAAACAACGGTGGTCTGACATAGAGAGGGCCACCTTCTCTTTCGGCTACGGGCTAATGGTAACCCCGTTACAGTTAGCGCGAGTCTACGCAACGATTGGCAGCTATGGCGTTTATCGTCCGCTGTCGATTACCAAAGTTGATCCACCGGTTCCGGGTGAGCGTATCTTCCCCGAACCTATCGTTCGTACCGTTGTTCACATGATGGAAAGCGTGGCACTGCCTGGTGGCGGTGGCGTGAAGGCGGCGATCAAAGGCTATCGCATCGCCATTAAAACCGGTACGGCGAAAAAAGTAGGGCCAGATGGCCGTTATATCAACAAATACATTGCCTATACCGCAGGCGTAGCGCCTGCAAGCAATCCGCGTTTTGCGCTGGTGGTCGTCATTAACGATCCACAGGCGGGTAAATACTACGGCGGCGCCGTCTCCGCGCCTGTGTTCGGGGCTATCATGGGCGGCGTGTTACGCACCATGAACATTGAACCGGATGCGCTGGCGACGGGCGAAAAAAGTGAATTTGTAATTAATCAAGGCGAGGGTACAGGTGGCAGATCGTAATTTGCGCGACCTTCTCGCTCCGTGGGTGCCAAATGCACCGGAGCGAGCACTGCGGGAGATGGTACTGGACAGCCGTATGGCTGCTTCTGGCGATCTTTTTGTAGCGGTGGTCGGTCATCAGGCGGACGGGCGTCGATATATCCCGCAGGCGATTGCGCAAGGTGTAGCTGCCATTATTGCTGAGGCAAAAGATGAAGCAACCGACGGTGAAATCCGTGAAATGCATGGTGTGCCGGTCATCTATCTCAGCCAGTTAAGCGAACGCCTTTCCGCACTGGCAGGGCGTTTCTATCATGAACCTTCTGACCAGTTACGCCTGATTGGCGTGACCGGTACTAACGGTAAAACCACGACCACGCAGTTAATGGCGCAGTGGGCGCAACTGCTGGGTGAAACCGGTGCGGTGATGGGTACCGTGGGCAATGGCCTGCTGGGCAAAGTGAACCCAACGGAAAATACCACCGGTTCTGCAGTAGACGTGCAGCATGTGCTGGCGGGTCTGGCAGGGCAGGGCGCAACGTTTGCCGCAATGGAAGTCTCCTCACACGGGCTGGTACAGCACCGCGTGGCGGCACTGAAATTTGCCGCTTCCGTGTTTACCAATCTGAGCCGCGATCACCTCGACTATCACGGGGATATGGAGCATTACGAAGCGGCAAAATGGCTGCTTTACTCCACGCATCACTGTGGGCAGGCGATCATCAACGCCGATGACGAAGTGGGCCGCCGCTGGCTGGCTAAGCTGCCGGATGCGGTTGCGGTATCCATGGAAGATCATATCAACCCTAACTGTCACGGCCGCTGGCTGAAGGCGGTTGAGGTGAACTATCACGACAGCGGGGCTACCATTCGCTTTACCTCTTCATGGGGTGACGGTGAGATTGAAAGCCGCCTGATGGGGGCATTTAACGTCAGCAATTTGTTGCTGGCACTGGCAACGTTACTGGCGCTGGGCTATCCGCTGGCAGAGCTGGTGAACACTGCTGAACGTCTGCAACCGGTTTGCGGCCGCATGGAAGTGTTCAGTGCGCCAGGTAAACCGACCGTGGTCGTGGATTATGCTCATACGCCGGATGCGCTGGAAAAAGCGCTGGAAGCGGCCCGTCTGCACTGTGCCGGTAAACTCTGGTGCGTCTTTGGCTGTGGCGGCGATCGTGACAAAGGCAAACGCCCGCTGATGGGTGCCATTGCTGAACAGTTCGCGGATATTCCGGTTGTGACCGATGACAACCCGCGTACTGAAGAGCCGCGCGCCATCATCAATGACATTCTGGCCGGAATGCTGGATGCAGGTCGTGCACGTGTTGTTGAAGGTCGTGCCGAAGCGGTGACGAATACGATTATGCAGGCCCATGAGAACGACGTAGTCCTGCTGGCCGGTAAAGGCCATGAAGATTATCAGATTGTCGGGGCTCGTCGTCTGGATTATTCAGACCGCGTGACCGCAGCACGTCTACTGGGAGTGGTGGCATGATTAGCATAACGCTAAGCCAGGCCGCTCAGGTCTTACAAGGGACGCTGCATGGTCAGGATCTGACCATTGATGCCGTGACAACGGATACCCGCAAGGTAACTTCCGGCTGCCTGTTCGTCGCGCTGAAGGGCGAACGTTTTGACGCGCACGACTTTGCCGAACAGGCAAAAGAGAGTGGGGCCGGCGCGCTGCTGGTGAGCCGCAAACTGGATA
Source organism: Enterobacter sp. Li2LvB3 (assembly GCF_056156645.1). Classification (NCBI taxonomy): domain Bacteria; kingdom Pseudomonadati; phylum Pseudomonadota; class Gammaproteobacteria; order Enterobacterales; family Enterobacteriaceae; genus Enterobacter; species Enterobacter sp. Li2LvB3. The sequence goes on from NZ_JBSICG010000008.1 coordinate 99,337, forward strand.
CCGATCTGCCGCAGATTGTGGTGAGTGATACGCGTCTGGCATTTGGCGAACTGGCGGCATGGGTTCGTCAGCAGGTCCCGGCTCGCATCGTGGCGCTGACGGGATCCTCTGGCAAAACGTCAGTAAAAGAGATGACGGCTGCCATCCTGAGCCAGTGCGGTAATACGCTTTATACGGCAGGCAATCTAAATAATGACATTGGCGTGCCGATGACATTACTTCGCCTGACCAAAGAGCATGAATTTGCCGTTATCGAGTTAGGGGCAAACCACCAGGGCGAAATCGCCTGGACCGTGAGTTTGACTCGCCCGGAAGCAGCGCTGGTCAATAACCTGGCGGCTGCACACCTGGAAGGCTTTGGCTCTCTGGAAGGTGTCGCGAAAGCGAAAGGCGAGATCTACACCGGTCTGCCGGCTGATGGCATTGCCATTATGAATGCAGATAACAATGACTGGCTGAACTGGCAGAGCATTATTGGTTCACGTAAAACCTGGCGCTTCTCACCGAACGCAGCCAACAGTGATTTTACCGCAACGAATATCCATGTGACCTCGCATGGTACGGAGTTCACACTCAATACCCCTACGGGCGGCATTGATGTGCTGCTGCCGCTGCCGGGTCGCCATAACATCGCTAATGCGCTTGCCGCTGCCGCGTTGTCTACGGCGGTGGGTGCAACTCACGAAGCGATTAAAACCGGGCTGGCGAATCTGAAAGCCGTGCCGGGACGTCTGTTCCCTGTCCAGTTGGCTGAGAACAAACTGCTGCTGGACGACTCGTACAACGCGAACGTGGGTTCGATGACCGCAGCGGTCCAGGTGTTGTCAGAGATGCCGGGCTATCGTGTGCTGGTTGTTGGCGATATGGCTGAGCTGGGTGATGAAAGTGAAGCCTGCCACATTCAGGTGGGTGAAGCGGCGAAAGCGGCAGGCATTGACTGCGTGTTGAGCGCAGGAAAACTCAGCCAGGCGATTAGCCATGCCAGCGGCGTGGGCGAACATTTTGCCGATAAAACGCCGCTGATTGAACGTCTTAAATCGTTGATTGCAGAAAAACAAATTGTGACAGTGCTTGTGAAAGGTTCACGTAGTGCCGCCATGGAAGAGGTTGTGCACGCATTACAGGAGAACGGAACATGTTAGTTTGGCTGGCCGAACATTTGGTCAAATATTACTCAGGCTTTAACGTCTTTTCCTATCTGACGTTTCGCGCCATTGTCAGCCTGCTGACCGCGCTGTTCATCTCATTGTGGATGGGCCCGCGCATGATTGCCCGTTTACAAAAACTCTCTTTCGGCCAGGTCGTACGTAACGATGGTCCGGAGTCGCACTTTAGCAAGCGTGGCACCCCAACCATGGGCGGGATTATGATCCTGACCGCCATTGTGGTTTCGGTGTTGCTGTGGGCGTACCCGTCTAACCCGTATGTGTGGTGTGTTCTGACCGTGCTGGTAGGGTACGGGATCATCGGCTTTGTTGATGACTACCGCAAAGTGGTACGTAAAGACACTAAAGGCCTGATCGCCCGCTGGAAGTACTTCTGGATGTCAGTGATTGCGCTGGGCGTGGCCTTTGCGCTGTACCTTGCAGGAAAAGACACGCCAGCCACTGAGCTGGTTGTTCCGTTCTTTAAAGACGTGATGCCGCAACTGGGCCTGTTCTACATCCTGCTGGCGTATTTCGTAATTGTTGGCACCGGTAACGCCGTTAACCTGACCGATGGCCTGGACGGCCTGGCGATTATGCCAACCGTCTTCGTGGCTGCCGGTTTCGCGCTGGTGGCGTGGGCGACCGGTAACATGAATTTTGCTAACTACCTGCACATTCCTTATCTGCGTCATGCGGGTGAGCTGGTGATCGTCTGTACGGCGATTGTCGGAGCGGGTCTGGGCTTCTTGTGGTTTAACACCTACCCGGCTCAGGTCTTTATGGGTGATGTCGGTTCTCTGGCGCTTGGCGGTGCTCTGGGCATTATTGCCGTGCTGCTGCGTCAGGAGTTCTTGCTGGTTATCATGGGCGGTGTGTTTGTGGTTGAAACCCTGTCGGTGATTTTGCAGGTCGGTTCGTTCAAGCTGCGTGGTCAACGCATCTTCCGTATGGCGCCGATCCACCACCACTATGAACTGAAAGGCTGGCCAGAGCCGCGCGTCATTGTGCGCTTCTGGATTATTTCGCTGATGCTGGTGCTGATTGGCCTGGCAACGCTGAAGGTACGTTAATCATGGCAGATTACCAGGGCAAAAAAGTCGTTATCATCGGGTTGGGCCTTACCGGCCTTTCCTGCGTGGACTTTTTCCTCGCACGTGGCGTAACGCCGCGCGTGATGGATACGCGTGTCTCTCCGCCGGGTCTGGACAAACTGCCGGAACAGGTTGAACGCCACCTTGGTGGTCTGAATGATGACTGGCTGCTGGCAGCCGATCTGATTGTTGCAAGTCCCGGTATGGCGCTGGCGCACCCTTCACTGAGCGCTGCTGCCGACGCGGGTGTTGAGATTGTTGGTGATATCGAGCTGTTTTGCCGCGAGGCACAGGCTCCTGTTATTGCTATCAGCGGCTCTAACGGTAAAAGCACCGTGACCACGCTGGTGGGCGAGATGGCGAAAGCGGCGGGCATGAACGTGGGCGTTGGTGGGAATATTGGCCTGCCTGCGCTGATGCTTCTGGATAGAGGCTGCGAGCTGTATGTTCTGGAACTTTCCAGCTTCCAGCTGGAAACCACCTCGAGCCTCCAGGCTGCTGCTGCGACCATCCTGAACGTGACCGAAGATCATATGGACCGCTATCCGTTTGGTCTGCAACAGTACCGTGCCGCTAAGTTACGCATTTATGAAAATGCCAAAGCGTGCGTCGTCAATGCTGATGATGCACTGACGATGCCGGTGCGGGGTGCAGATGAGCGCTGCATCAGCTTTGGTATCACCATGGGTGATTATCATCTGAACCGTCAGCTGGGCGAAACCTGGCTGCGCGTGAAAGGTGAGAAAGTGTTGAACGTGAAAGAGATGAAACTTTCCGGTCAGCACAACTACACCAATGCGCTGGCAGCACTGGCGCTGGCGGACGCCGTTGGTTTACCGCGCTCTTCCAGCCTGAAAGCGCTAACCACCTTCACAGGCCTGGCGCACCGTTTCCAGTTGGCGCTTGAGCATAATGGCGTGCGCTGGATCAACGACTCCAAAGCCACTAACGTTGGGAGCACAGAAGCTGCGCTGAACGGTTTGCACGTTGATGGCACGCTGCATCTGCTGCTTGGCGGAGACGGTAAATCGGCCGATTTCTCTTCGCTGAAGCGTTATCTTTCAGGTGATAATATTCGCCTTTACTGCTTCGGCCGGGACGGTAGCGAACTGGCTGAACTGCGCCCGGACATTGCTGAACAGACCGAGACAATGGAACAGGCAATGCGTCTCATTGCTCCGCGCGTGAAACCGGGCGATATGGTGCTGCTTTCTCCGGCCTGTGCCAGCCTCGATCAGTTTAAGAATTTCGAACAGCGTGGTGATGTCTTTACCCGCCTGGCGAAGGAGTTAGGCTGATGCGTTTATCTCTCCCTCGCCTGAAAATGCCGCGCTTGCCAGGATTTGGGATCCTGGCGTGGCTGTTTGCGGCGCTTAAAGGCTGGGTGATGGGCTCTCGTCAGAAGGATAACGACAGCCTGATCATGTACGATCGCACGCTCTTCTGGCTAACCATGGGGCTGGCGGCGATCGGTTTTATTATGGTGACGTCAGCATCGATGCCCGTGGGGCAGCGGCTGGCGAACGATCCGTTCCTGTTTGCCAAGCGTGATGGCCTGTACATCATTCTGGCGTTCTGCCTGGCGCTGGTGACCTTACGTCTGCCGATGGAGTTCTGGCAACGCCACAGCACGGCAATGTTGATCGCCTCGATCATTATGCTGCTGATCGTACTGGTCGTGGGTAGCTCAGTAAACGGGGCATCACGCTGGATTGCGTTTGGCCCGTTACGTATTCAGCCTGCTGAATTTACTAAGCTTTCACTGTTCTGCTATCTGGCCAACTACCTGGTCCGTAAAGTGGATGAAGTGCGTAATAACCTGCGCGGCTTCTTAAAACCAATGGGCGTTATCCTGGTTCTTGCGGTTTTACTGCTGGCACAGCCAGACCTCGGTACGGTGGTGGTACTGTTTGTCACCACGCTGGCGATGCTGTTCCTGGCAGGAGCGAAGCTATGGCAGTTCATCGCCATCATCGGCATGGGGATTTCTGCGGTTGTCCTGCTGATCCTCGCCGAGCCTTATCGTATCCGCCGCGTAACCTCATTCTGGAACCCGTGGGAAGACCCGTTCGGCAGCGGTTATCAGCTGACCCAGTCGCTGATGGCGTTTGGCCGTGGTGAAGTTTGGGGGCAAGGCCTGGGTAATTCCGTTCAAAAGCTGGAGTATTTACCCGAAGCGCATACTGACTTCATCTTCTCCATTATTGCGGAAGAACTGGGTTATATCGGTGTGGTACTCGCGCTTTTAATGGTATTCTTCGTCGCTTTCCGTGCCATGTCTATTGGCCGAAAAGCGCTGGAAATCGATCACCGCTTCTCAGGTTTCTTAGCCTGCTCAATTGGTATTTGGTTTAGCTTCCAGGCACTGGTAAACGTAGGGGCCGCAGCGGGTATGCTGCCGACCAAGGGCCTGACGTTGCCGTTAATCAGTTATGGTGGTTCCAGCCTGTTAATCATGTCGACGGCCATCATGTTTTTGTTACGCATAGATTATGAAACGCGTCTGGAAAAAGCCCAGGCGTTTACGCGAGGTTCACGATGAATCAACCGAAGCGGTTAATGGTGATGGCAGGCGGTACCGGCGGACATGTGTTCCCGGGGCTTGCGGTTGCGCACCATTTAATGGATCAGGGCTGGCAGGTACGCTGGCTTGGAACCGCCGACCGCATGGAAGCCGACCTTGTGCCGAAGCACGGGATTGAGATCGACTTCATCCGCATTTCAGGATTGCGTGGCAAGGGCATTAAGGCTCAGCTTCTTGCGCCGGTGCGGATTTTTAACGCCTGGCGTCAGGCCCGCACCATTATGAAGCGCTTTAAGCCGGATGTGGTGCTGGGGATGGGCGGCTATGTCTCTGGTCCTGGTGGGCTGGCTGCGTGGTCGCTGGGTATCCCGGTTGTGTTGCATGAACAAAATGGGATTGCCGGGCTCACCAACAAATGGCTGGCAAAAATTGCCACCAAAGTGATGCAGGCATTTCCGGGCGCGTTTCCGAAAGCTGACGTAGTGGGTAACCCGGTGCGCGTCGATGTGCTGGCTCTGCCGCTGCCCGATGCGCGCCTGACTGGGCGTGAAGGCCCGGTACGTGTGCTGGTGGTGGGCGGCTCCCAGGGCGCGCGCATTCTTAACCAGACGATGCCGCAGGTTGCCGCAAAACTGGGTAATGCCGTTACTATCTGGCATCAGAGCGGAAAAGGCGCTCAGCAGACCGTAGAGCAGGATTACGTTGCCGCAGGTCAGCCACAGCATAAAGTTACCGAATTTATCGATGACATGGCCGCAGCCTATGCCTGGGCTGATGTCGTTGTCTGCCGCTCTGGTGCGCTGACCGTGAGTGAAATCGCCGCTGCGGGTTTGCCAGCGCTGTTTGTGCCGTTCCAGCACAAAGACAGGCAGCAGTACTGGAATGCGTTACCGCTTGAGAAAGCCGGTGCCGCGAAAATTTTCGAGCAGCCACAATTTACCGCCGATGCGGTCGCCACCACCCTGGCGGGCTGGAACAGAGACGCATTGCTGGAGATGGCACAACGCGCGCGCGCGACCGCTATCCCCGATGCGACGGAGCGGGTGGCAAATGAAGTGAGCCTGGCAGCTCAGGCTTAACCCTCGCAGCGCGTGTTGCGCTGCACGATTTTTTTGAAGTAGTCGATGGCGTTTAGAGAATGAATACACAACAACTGGCGAAACTGCGTTCAATCGTGCCCGAGATGCGTCGCGTCCGGCACATTCACTTCGTTGGCATCGGTGGTGCTGGCATGGGCGGTATTGCCGAAGTGTTAGCTAACGAAGGTTACCAGATCAGTGGTTCCGACCTGGCTCCAAACCCTGTTACGCAGCAGCTGGCGTCGCTTGGGGCGACTATCTATTTCAACCATCGCCCGGAAAACGTGCGCGATGCGAGCGTTGTTGTGGTGTCCAGCGCAATCTCCGCGGATAACCCGGAAATTGTTGCCGCGCATGAAGCGCGTATCCCGGTGATCCGCCGTGCGGAAATGCTGGCTGAGTTAATGCGCTTCCGCCACGGTATTGCGATTGCCGGGACACACGGTAAAACCACCACCACGGCGATGGTTTCCAGTATTTATGCTGAAGCGGGTCTTGATCCGACCTTCGTTAACGGTGGTCTGGTGAAAGCGGCCGGTGTACATGCGCGTCTGGGGCACAGCCGTTACCTGATTGCTGAAGCAGACGAAAGCGATGCATCGTTCCTGCACCTGCAGCCGATGGTGGCGATTGTCACCAACATCGAAGCTGACCACATGGATACTTACCAGGGCGACTTCGAAAATTTAAAACAGACTTTTATCAACTTCCTGCACAACCTGCCGTTCTATGGCCGTGCGGTGATGTGTGTTGACGATCCGGTTATTCGCGAGTTGCTGCCGCGTGTGGGTCGTCAAATTACCACGTATGGCTTCAGCGAAGACGCTGATGTTCGCGTGGAAGATTACAAGCAAATTGGTGCCCAGGGGCATTTCACTCTGGCGCGTCAGGATAAAGAGCTGCTGCACGTTACGCTCAATGCCCCAGGACGCCACAACGCCCTGAACGCGGCGGCAGCGGTAGCGGTAGCCACTGAAGAAGGCATTGATGACAACGCAATCCTGCGTGCGCTGGAGAGCTTCCAGGGTACCGGGCGCCGTTTCGACTTCCTGGGTGAATTCCCGCTGGAAGAGGTGAACGGTAAAACAGGCTCTGCAATGCTGGTGGATGATTACGGGCATCATCCGACGGAAGTGGACGCGACCATCAAAGCAGCACGTGCGGGCTGGCCGGATAAGAATCTGGTAATGATCTTCCAGCCGCACCGCTTCACGCGTACCCGCGATCTGTATGACGATTTCGCTAGCGTGCTGTCGCAGGTAGATACGCTGCTGATGCTGGATGTTTACTCCGCAGGCGAAACGCCTATCCCGGGTGCGGACAGCCGTTCATTGTGTCGCACTATTCGTGGTCGCGGAAAAGTTGACCCTATTCTGGTGTCTGATCCTGCCCTGGCTGCGGAGATTTTGGCTCCGGTTCTGACGGGTAATGATCTGATCCTGATTCAGGGCGCGGGAAATATCGGCAAAATCGCCCGTACCTTAGCTGAAATCAAACTGAAGCCGCAAACTCAGGAGGACGAGCGTCATGGCTGATAAGATTGCTGTCCTGTTTGGCGGCACTTCCGCCGAGCGCGAAGTCTCCCTGAATTCAGGCGCTGCCGTACTGGCGGGCCTGCGTGAGGGTGGCGTCAATGCCCATCCGGTCGATCCGAAAGAGACGGATGTGACGCAACTGAAAGCGATGGGCTTTGATAAAGTCTTCATCGCGTTGCATGGCCGTGGTGGCGAAGACGGCACCCTGCAAGGGCTTCTGGATTTAATCGGGATGCCGTATACCGGTAGCGGCGTGATGGCATCCGCGATTTCTATGGATAAACTGCGCAGCAAACTGCTGTGGCAGGGAGCTGGTCTTCCTGTAGCGCCATGGGTTGCGCTGACGCGTCGTGATTTTGAAATGGGCCTGTCAGACAGCGTTAATACCCGCATTGCCGAACTAGGGTTACCGGTTATTGTAAAGCCGAGCCGCGAAGGGTCGAGTGTCGGGATGTCGAAAGTCGACAAAGCGCAGGATTTATCTTCCGCTTTAGCGCTGGCATTTCAACATGATGAAGAAGTTCTGATAGAAAAATGGCTCAGCGGGCCGGAATTTACCGTTGCGATGCTTGGTGAAGAAATTTTACCGTCAATTCGTATCCAACCTGCTGGAACCTTCTATGATTATGAGGCGAAGTATCTCTCTGATGAGACGCAATATTTCTGCCCAAGTGGTCTTGAAGCTGAACGTGAAGCAGATTTACAGTCCCTGGTGCTTAAAGCCTGGAATGTTTTAGGCTGCCGGGGATGGGGACGCATTGATGTGATGCTCGACAGCGACGGGCAATTTTACTTGCTGGAAGCAAACACCTCCCCTGGCATGACCAGCCATAGCCTTGTGCCGATGGCCGCGCGTAAGGCGGGAATGAGTTTCTCGCAATTAGTCGTACGTATTCTGGACCAGGCGGGCTGATATGTCTCAGGCTGCATTGAACACGCGCAACCGCGATGACGAAGAAGAATATTCTTCTTCCCGGCGGAGTAATGGAACGCGTCTTGCAGGGATTATATTCCTGCTCGGTGTGCTGTGTACCGTGTTTATCAGCGGCTGGATGGTGCTGGGCTGGATGGAAGATGCGCAGCGTTTACCGCTGTCGAAACTGGCGGTAACGGGTGAGCGTCACTACACGCGTAACGACGATATTCGCCAGTCGATTCTGGCACTGGGCCCACCTGGGACCTTTATGACTCAGGACGTTAATATTATCCAGAGCCAGATTGAACGTCTGCCGTGGATAAAACAGGCGAGTGTAAGAAAGCAATGGCCTGATGAATTGAAGATTCATCTGGTTGAATATGTGCCCATTGCGCGTTGGAATGATCAGCACATGGTCGACGTAGATGGAAATTCCTTCAGCGTCCCAGGCGATCGTGTCAACAAGCAAAATTTACCGATGTTGTATGGCCCGGAAGGCAGTGAAAACGAAGTCTTGCAAGGTTTTCGCGATATGGGGCAGGTGCTGGCTAAGGACCGGTTTACGTTAAAAGATGCAGCAATGACGGCGCGTCGTTCATGGCAACTGACGTTAACGAACGGCATCAAGCTCAACCTTGGCCGCGGCGACACGATGAAACGTCTGGCGCGTTTTGTAGAACTTTACCCGGTTTTACAGCAGCAGGCACAGACTGACGGCAAACGGATAAGCTACGTTGATTTGCGCTATGACTCAGGCGCAGCAGTCGGTTGGGTACCGGCTCCGGTCGAGGAACCTAATCAGCAACAGAATCAGGCACAGGTACAGGCAGAACAACAATGATCAAGGCGACGGACAGAAAACTGGTAGTTGGACTGGAGATTGGCACCGCGAAGGTTGCCGCTTTAGTAGGGGAAGTTCTGCCCGACGGTATGGTCAATATCATTGGCGTGGGCAGCTGCCCGTCCCGTGGTATGGATAAAGGTGGGGTAAACGATCTTGAGTCGGTGGTGAAGTGCGTACAGCGCGCCATCGATCAGGCGGAATTGATGGCTGATTGCCAGATTTCATCTGTCTATCTGGCCCTCTCTGGTAAGCACATCAGCTGCCAGAACGAGATAGGTATGGTGCCTATCTCAGAAGAAGAAGTGACGCAGGAAGACGTTGAAAACGTCGTGCATACGGCGAAATCCGTCCGTGTTCGCGATGAACATCGCGTGCTGCACGTCATCCCGCAGGAATATGCAATTGACTACCAGGAAGGGATCAAGAATCCCGTCGGTCTTTCCGGCGTGCGAATGCAGGCAAAAGTGCACTTGATCACATGTCACAACGATATGGCGAAGAACATCGTTAAAGCCGTTGAACGTTGTGGCCTGAAAGTTGACCAACTTATTTTCGCCGGTCTGGCAGCAAGCTATTCCGTGCTGACCGAAGACGAACGTGAACTGGGCGTCTGTGTGGTCGATATTGGTGGTGGTACTATGGACATGGCCGTTTATACCGGCGGCGCGCTGCGCCACACCAAAGTGATCCCTTACGCAGGGAACGTTGTGACCAGCGATATTGCTTATGCCTTTGGTACGCCGCCGAGCGATGCAGAGGCGATCAAAGTGCGCCATGGCTGTGCACTGGGATCCATCGTTGGCAAAGATGAGAGCGTTGAAGTGCCAAGCGTAGGTGGTCGTCCACCGCGTAGCCTGCAACGCCAGACGTTGGCAGAGGTCATTGAGCCGCGTTATACCGAGCTGCTCAACCTGGTCAACGAAGAGATTTTGCAGTTACAGGAACAGCTTCGCCAGCAGGGTGTTAAACATCATCTTGCAGCGGGGATTGTATTAACCGGCGGAGCAGCGCAAATTGAAGGTCTTGCGGCCTGCGCTCAGCGAGTGTTCCATACCCAGGTACGTATTGGTGCACCGCTGAATATCACCGGTTTAACGGATTACGCTCAGGAGCCGTACTATTCAACGGCTGTGGGCCTGCTGCACTACGGGAAAGAGTCCCATTTGAGTGGTGAAGCGGAAGTGGAAAAACGCGTATCAGTGGGGTCGTGGGTCAAACGACTCAACACCTGGTTGCGAAAAGAGTTTTAATTTTTTTAAGAGACCGGAGAGAATTAGCGGTCTCGGGCGACAGGCACAACGGAGAGAGAAATTATGTTTGAACCTATGGAACTGACCAACGACGCGGTGATTAAAGTCATCGGCGTCGGTGGTGGCGGCGGTAACGCTGTAGAGCATATGGTGCGTGAGCGTATCGAAGGCGTTGAATTTTTTGCGGTTAACACCGATGCACAGGCACTGCGTAAGACGGCTGTAGGCCAGACGATTCAGATCGGTGGTGGCATCACCAAAGGTCTGGGTGCGGGGGCTAACCCGGAAGTTGGTCGCAACGCGGCTGAAGAAGATCGTGAAGCACTGCGTGCTGCGCTGGAAGGTGCAGACATGGTGTTTATCGCAGCAGGTATGGGCGGTGGTACTGGTACCGGCGCGGCGCCTGTTGTTGCCGAAGTGGCAAAAGATTTAGGTATCCTGACCGTTGCTGTCGTGACGAAGCCTTTCAATTTTGAAGGCAAGAAGCGTATGGCATTCGCGGAGCAGGGTATCACTGAGCTGTCCAAACATGTGGACTCTCTGATCACTATCCCGAACGACAAGCTGTTGAAAGTTCTGGGTCGCGGTATCTCCCTGCTGGACGCTTTTGGCGCGGCAAACGACGTGCTGAAAGGCGCGGTTCAGGGTATCGCTGAACTGATTACCCGTCCTGGTCTGATGAACGTTGACTTTGCAGACGTTCGCACCGTGATGTCCGAAATGGGCTACGCGATGATGGGCTCTGGCGTGGCGAGCGGTGAAGACCGTGCAGAAGAAGCGGCTGAAATGGCTATCTCTTCTCCACTGCTGGAAGATATCGACCTGTCTGGTGCGCGTGGCGTGCTGGTCAACATTACCGCTGGCTTTGACCTGCGTCTGGATGAGTTCGAAACGGTGGGTAATACCATTCGTGCGTTCGCCTCTGACAACGCAACTGTGGTAATCGGTACTTCCCTTGACCCGGAAATGAACGACGAACTGCGCGTAACTGTTGTTGCCACCGGTATCGGTATGGACAAGCGTCCTGAGATTACCCTGGTGACCAACAAGCAGACTCAGCAGCCAGTGATGGACCGTTACCAGCAGCACGGTATGGCTCCACTGACTCAAGAGCAGAAACCGGCCGCGAAAGTGGTAAATGACACGACTCCGCAAACGGCGAAAGAACCAGATTATCTGGATATCCCAGCGTTCCTGCGTAAGCAAGCTGACTAGGAATTGGCTGGAATTTGGGGATTTTCGCTCTTTGTGCTAAACTGGCCCACCGTTAGTGATATACACTCTCGGTTGGATAGTTAATTTGGCGAGATTATACGATGATCAAACAAAGGACACTTAAACGTATCGTTCAGGCGACTGGCGTCGGTTTACATACCGGCAAAAAAGTCACACTGACGTTGCGCCCTGCGCCGGCCAATACCGGGGTCATCTATCGTCGCACCGACTTGAATCCACCGGTAGATTTTCCGGCCGATGCCAAATCTGTGCGTGATACTATGCTCTGTACTTGCCTGGTGAACGAGCATGACGTGCGGATTTCTACCGTAGAGCACCTGAATGCCGCCCTGGCGGGTCTGGGTATCGACAACATCATTGTTGAAGTCGATGCGCCAGAAATCCCGATCATGGATGGTAGTGCTGCTCCGTTCGTTTATTTGCTGCTGGATGCCGGCATCGAAGAACTGAACTGCGCGAAGAAATTTGTTCGCATCAAAGATACCGTTCGTGTCGAAGATGGCGACAAATGGGCTGAATTCAAGCCGTTCAATGGTTTCTCGCTGGACTTTACCATCGACTTTAACCATCCGGCGATTGATGCAAGCACTCAGCGTTATGCGATGAACTTCTCTGCTGATGCGTTTATGCGTCAGATCAGTCGTGCTCGCACGTTTGGCTTCATGCGTGATATCGAATATTTGCAGTCCCGCGGCCTGTGCCTGGGCGGCAGCTTCGATTGTGCCATCGTTGTTGACGATTATCGCGTACTGAACGAAGACGGTCTGCGTTTTGAAGATGAATTCGTTCGTCACAAAATGCTGGATGCAATTGGCGACCTGTTCATGTGTGGTCACAACATCATTGGTGCGTTTACCGCGTTTAAATCCGGTCATGCACTGAACAACAAGCTGTTGCAGGCAGTCCTGGCAAAACAGGAAGCCTGGGAATATGTGACCTTCAAAGACGACGCAGAACTGCCTCTGGCGTTCAAAGCACCAAGCATGGTTCTGGCGTAACGGTTCAAGCCGTTTCGTAAAAAATCGACTGGTTAACCTGGTACTCTCTCCGACCAGGGAGACCAGTCGTTTTTATTTTTACCCTTCTTCATTTTGCCCCCAGCCGCTTAATCCTTTGCCATACGTTGAAAATCTGTGCGTTAGCTGCATTCTTGACCGTTTTTCCCCGCGGCAATACGTCATTCCTGCTGATGTGCTTTGGCTTTAGTGGTAATATCTGGGCGCTAAAAAGAATAACTGAACTCAGCCTGTACGGCTGGCTTATGTGGTGGAGCAAGTGAGCGGAATACTGACGCGCTGGCGACAATTTGGCAGACGCTACTTCTGGCCGCATCTCTTATTAGGGATGGTCGCGGCGAGTCTCGGCTTGCCTGCGCTCAGCAACAGTGCTGAAGCGGCGACTCCGACAAAGACCACCACCACAAAACATGACCTCTCCACGCGGGTTAATTTTACTAACCTCGCGTTGCTGGAAGCCAATCGCCGCCCAAATTTCTCGGTTGATTACTGGCATCAGCACGCCATTCGTACGGTTATCCGTCATCTTTCGTTTGCAATGGCGCCACAGGCAATGCCTGTGGCAGAAGAAACGCTGCCGGTTCAGGCCCAGCATCTCGCACTGCTGAACACGCTCAATGCGCTGCTGACGCAAGACAGCCAGCCGCCAGTTATCGTTCGCCAGCAGACAAAAAACCGTTTTGTTCCTCCCGCGACATTTATCGTCTCAACATGGATTAGCCAGGTTCAGGGTATCCGTGCCGGGCCTCATCGCCTCAGCTAAATTAACGCTTTTTCAATACCTTAATTTATCTGCCCACGATGGGGCGTTTGAGAATTTATTATGCTAATCAAATTATTAACCAAAGTTTTCGGTAGCCGTAACGATCGTACCCTGCGCCGTATGCGCAAAGCTGTCACTGTTATCAATGGTATGGAACCGGCGATGGAAAAGCTCTCCGATGACGAGCTGAAAGCCAAAACCACGGAATTCCGTGCGCGTCTGGAAAAAGGCGAATCCTTAGAAAGTCTGATCCCGGAAGCCTTTGCCGTCGTCCGTGAAGCAAGTAAGCGTGTGTTTGGCATGCGCCACTTCGACGTTCAGCTGCTGGGGGGTATGGTTCTGAACGAACGCTGCATCGCAGAAATGCGTACCGGTGAAGGTAAAACCCTGACCGCAACCTTGCCTGCTTACCTGAACGCGCTGTCTGGCAAAGGCGTTCACGTTGTTACCGTCAACGACTATCTGGCGCAGCGTGACGCCGAAAACAACCGTCCACTGTTCGAATTCCTCGGTATGACCGTGGGCATCAACATGTCCGGCCTGCCAGCACCAGCCAAGCGTGATGCCTATAACGCGGACATCACCTACGGTACCAACAACGAATACGGCTTCGACTACCTGCGCGACAATATGGCGTTCAGCCCTGAAGAGCGTGTACAGCGTAAACTGCACTATGCGCTGGTGGATGAGGTGGACTCCATTCTGATCGATGAAGCGCGAACCCCGCTTATCATCTCTGGCCCGGCTGAAGACAGCTCCGAGATGTACCGTAAAGTCGACAAAATCATTCCGCACTTGCTGCGTCAGGAAAAAGAAGACTCCGATACTTTCCAGGGCGAAGGCCACTTCTCCGTGGATGAAAAAGCGCGTCAGGTTAACCTGACTGAGCGCGGCCTGGTGCAAATTGAAGAGCTACTGGTTGCTCAGGGCATCATGGAAGAGGGCGAGTCACTGTACTCCCCGAGCAATATCATGCTGATGCACCACGTGACTGCGGCACTGCGTGCTCATGCACTGTTTACCCGCGACGTGGATTACATCGTAAAAGACGGTGAAGTTATCATCGTTGATGAACATACCGGTCGTACCATGCAGGGACGTCGCTGGTCCGATGGTCTGCACCAGGCTGTTGAAGCCAAAGAAGGTGTGGATATTCAAAATGAAAACCAGACGCTGGCATCTATCACCTTCCAGAACTACTTCCGTCTGTACGAGAAGCTGGCAGGGATGACCGGTACCGCAGATACCGAAGCGTTTGAATTCAGCTCTATCTACAAACTGGATACTGTAGTCGTCCCAACCAACCGTCCAATGATCCGTAAGGATATGCCGGACCTGGTTTACATGACTGAAGCGGAAAAAATCCAGGCGATCATTGAAGATATTCGTGACCGTACCGCAGCCGGCCAGCCGGTTCTGGTGGGTACCATTTCCATCGAGAAATCCGAAGTGGTATCCAATGAGCTGACCAAAGCGGGTATTAAACACAACGTACTGAACGCCAAGTTCCACGCCAAAGAAGCAGATATCGTTGCGCAGGCGGGTTACCCGGCGGCGGTGACCATCGCCACCAACATGGCGGGTCGTGGTACCGATATTATGCTCGGTGGTAGCTGGCAGGCAGAAGTTGCTGAGCTGGAAAACCCAACGCCAGAACAGATTGCTCAGATCAAGGCAGACTGGCAGGTGCGTCACGACGCGGTTCTGACTTCCGGTGGTTTACACATCATTGGTACCGAACGTCACGAATCTCGTCGTATCGATAACCAGCTGCGTGGTCGTGCGGGTCGTCAGGGTGATGCCGGTTCTTCCCGCTTCTACCTGTCTATGGAAGATGCGCTGATGCGTATCTTCGCCTCTGACCGTGTATCTGGCATGATGCGTAAACTGGGCATGAAGCCAGGCGAAGCGATTGAACACCCGTGGGTCACTAAAGCGATTGCTAACGCTCAGCGCAAAGTTGAAAGCCGTAACTTCGATATTCGTAAGCAACTGCTGGAATATGATGATGTGGCTAACGATCAGCGTCGTGCTATTTACACCCAGCGTAACGAACTGCTGGACGTGTCCGACGTGAGTGAAACCATCAACAGCATTCGTGAAGATGTGTTCAAAGCGACTATCGATGGCCACATTCCTCCACAGTCTCTGGAAGAAATGTGGGATATCGAAGGCTTGCAGGAACGTCTGAAAAACGACTTCGACCTTGAACTGCCAATCAAAGAGTGGCTGGACAAAGAGCCGGAACTGCATGAAGAAACCCTGCGCGAGCGTATCTTCGAAACCGCGCTGGATGTTTACAAACGTAAAGAAGAAGTGGTTGGCGCTGAGATGATGCGTCACTTTGAGAAAGGCGTAATGCTGCAAACGCTGGACTCCCTGTGGAAAGAGCACCTGGCGGCGATGGATTATCTGCGCCAGGGTATCCACCTGCGTGGTTATGCGCAGAAGGATCCGAAACAGGAATACAAACGTGAATCCTTCGCCATGTTTGCTTCCATGCTGGAGTCACTGAAATATGAAGTGATTAGCACCCTGAGCAAGGTTCAGGTGCGGATGCCGGAAGAAGTAGAAGCGATGGAGCAGCAGCGTCGTGAAGAAGCTGAGCGCCTGGCGCAGATGCAACAGTTGAGCCACCAGACAGATGACAGCGAAGCGGCTGCGGCTATCGCGGCGCAAACTGGTGACCGCAAAGTCGGGCGTAACGATCCGTGCCCATGTGGTTCAGGTAAAAAATACAAGGCGTGCCACGGCCGCCTGAGCTAAGAACGTAACATAATCTAAAAGGCGCAGAAATCTGCGCCTTTTTTATGGAAGTCACACTATGAAAACACTGCAAATTGCCGTCGGGATCATTCGCAACCCACAAAACAAAATCTTCATTACCCAGCGGGCAGCAGATGCTCATATGGCGAATAAGTGGGAATTTCCGGGTGGAAAGATTGAGTCAGGTGAAACGCCGGAGCAGGCGCTGATTCGCGAGCTTCAGGAAGAGGTCGGGATCACCCCCGTTGGGGCAACGCTTTTCGATAAGCTTGAGTACCAGTTCCCTGACCGCCACATCACGTTGTGGTTCTGGCTTGTCGAAAACTGGGAAGGGGAACCCTGGGGAAAAGAGGGGCAGCCGGGTGACTGGGTGGCGCTTCAGGCAAGCGATGCCGATAAATTCCCACCGGCAAATGAGCCTGTGATCCTGAGATTAGTCGCGCAACCGTAAGCCTGCTAAGCGAAGCGCCAGCAGGCTTTACAGATTACTGCTGGTTTTCGCTCCAGTCATCGCTGTCAGAGAGATCGCCTTCGCTTGGAATGCGTTTCTCTTCCGCAGCCCATTCGCCCAGGTCAATTAACTGGCAACGCTTACAGCAGAATGGGCGAAACGGACTCACTTCGCCCCAGACTACGGTTTTCCCACAGGTAGGGCAGCTTACGGTTGTTACGTCAGACATCAATACTCCTTAACAGCAGGCCAGCTCAAAATCGAGGCGTTCAGGCACGAGGCCATTTTCGCTGTCCAGAGGCATAAATCTAATCGCAAAACGGCTTTTATGGCCGGAGATTTGCGGGTAAAGCTGATCGCTCAGAGATAAGTTCAGGCGCAGCAGATCGGCATCATCACCGTTATCCTGATAAAAACCGTTCAGGCTGGTTTGCTTGCGGAAGGGCGCTGAATTGCGAACCAGGTCGAGAATGAGTGACAGCGTCTGGTTCATTGGCTCAAGGCTTGCCAGCCAGCTATTCACCTGCGCATCACGCTGGGTTTGCGGCATGTGCAACCACATATGGAGTGTCGGCAGGTCAAAGCTGCAGCAGCCGCCAGGAATGCTCAGGCGCTGACGAACCAGGCCGATAAGCCGGTCTTCACGCAAGAATTGCCCCACGCGAGGGGCGGCCATCAGCACACTGCTGCTGGTTTTCAGCTGCTGGCGAAGCGAGTCGATACGGCTTTGATCGACGCCCGGCACTTCAGTCCAGGCCTGCAATTTACGCTGCTGGCGCTCAAGCTCTTTTAATAACTCGGTGCGAACATCACCGCGTTCAATGACATCCAGCAGATCGCCAACATTGCGGAAAAAATGCAGCGCAGTGGCGTGATCGTTAACAGGCAGATGTTGTGAAAGCTGCTGAACTAAAAACTCGATACGCAGCCAGGTACGCATTTTTTCGTTAAGCGGGTGCTCAAAAAGGATATTAGTAGACATTATGGTTTTTCCTGTGCAACGGCCTGCGCGGCGAACGTCAGATACTGCGCGTGCAGACGGGCAACATCCGATGCAAGAGCATCTGGTGCGCCGTTATTATCAATAACATCATCCGCAACAGCAAGGCGCGCTTCACGCGTGACCTGAGCAGCAAGAATTTGTTCAGCATGTTCACGCGAGACATGGTCGCGCGTCATTGTTCGCTCGATCTGCGTTTCGGGGGAAACATCGATAACCAGAATCCGGTCGGCTTTTTTCTGAAGCTGATTTTCCACCAATAGGGGTACAACCCACAGTACGTAGGGTGAACGGGCTTCAGTAATCTGACGCTGAGTTTCCTGGTGGATAATGGGGTGGAGCAGAGCATTAAGCCAGGCTTTTTCCGAAGAATCAGAAAAAATGCACTCGCGAAGCTGACGACGATTGAGTGTGCCATCTGCATTGATGACTTCACGCCCGAAATGCGCTTCGATGGCCTTTAATGCGGGTGTATTGGGTTCTACCACCTGACGGGCAATAATATCGGCATCAATAATCGGGATGCCCAGACGAGAAAAAGCGTCTGCAACGGTGCTTTTGCCACTACCGATGCCGCCGGTTAACGCGACGATGTACCCCATTAAATCAAATCCTGGGAATTATTCATTATTAAAATCAGTTGCTTAAAATTTAAACTTAGAGCAGCGAATGGTTAACTCTCTTTACCTGCTTTCTACCAGGTAAATTTATAGGATTGTAGCGTAAAAAAAGAGAATTTCGCAGTCTTGCGGAGCAGGTATTAGTGCGTATGATAGCGTCACTGGAGTTGTGCTTTTAACATATTTGCCTCTAACCCCAGGAATCCGCACATGCGTATCGAAGAAGATCTGAAGTTAGGTTTCAAAGACGTTCTCATCCGCCCTAAACGCTCTACACTGAAAAGTCGCTCAGACGTTGAACTCGAACGTCAATTCACCTTTAAACATTCCGGTCAGACCTGGTCTGGTGTGCCAATCATTGCGGCCAACATGGACACTGTGGGTACCTTCGCAATGGCAACTGCGCTGGCAAAATTTGATGTCCTCACCGCCGTGCATAAGCACTACAGCACTGAAGAGTGGAATGCCTTTGTGGCGTCAGCGTCTGACGATGTTGTTAAGCATGTCATGGTTTCTACCGGTACATCCGATGCGGATTTTGAAAAGACCAAACAGATCCTGGCGGCAAACCCGGCGCTGAATTTTGTTTGTATTGATGTCGCGAATGGTTATTCCGAGCACTTCGTGCAGTTCGTCAGCAAAGCGCGTGCGGCCTGGCCGACCAAAACCATTATCGCGGGTAACGTTGTGACCGGCGAAATGTGTGAAGAGCTGATCCTCTCCGGTGCGGATATCGTGAAAGTGGGTATTGGCCCGGGATCCGTGTGTACTACGCGTGTAAAAACCGGCGTGGGTTACCCGCAGCTTTCTGCGGTGATTGAGTGTGCCGATGCAGCCCACGGTCTTGGTGGCCAGATTATCAGCGACGGTGGTTGCACCATGCCGGGTGATGTGGCTAAAGCCTTTGGTGGCGGTGCCGATTTCGTGATGCTTGGCGGAATGCTGGCAGGTCACGAAGAGAGTGGCGGCACGGTGGTTGAAGAGAACGGCGAGAAATTTATGCTGTTCTACGGTATGAGCTCTGAATCCGCGATGACCCGTCATGTGGGTGGCGTGGCAAAATATCGTGCAGCAGAAGGTAAAACCGTGAAGCTGCCACTGCGCGGCCCTGTCGAGAATACGGCGCGCGATGTTCTCGGTGGCCTGCGCTCAGCCTGTACCTACGTTGGGGCTTCACGCCTGAAAGAGCTGACTAAACGCACCACGTTTATCCGCGTTCAGGAGCAGGAAAACCGCGTATTCAATAGCCTCTGATGGCTCTTGCTGGCGCACAACCGCGCGCCAGCACTAACCCGCACTCATCGCATCCCCCAGATGGAAAATCGGTAAGTACATCGCGACCACCAGCGTGCCGATTATGACTCCCGTCACAATCAACAGTATTGGCTCCAGTAGTGCCGCCAGGTTGTCTGCTTGCTGGAGCGTTTGCTCCGTGTGGTGATGTGCAAGATTCTCCAGCATGATATCGAGAGCTCCGGATACCTCCCCGGTACGTATCAACTGAATGCAGAGTGGTGTAAACACCGCAGTATGTTGAAATGCTAACCAGACCGGCGTTCCCTGTTCGATTTTCTCCTGCATTCCCTGAATCACATCCCGCCAGAATGGGTTATCAACGGTTTCTTCCGCACTTTCCAGACCTTGTAAAAAAGCGATACCTGCCTGCTGCGTGAGTGATAACACGGTAAATATCTGCCCCAGTTTTTGCCCCCTGGCCAGTGCGCCCATAATGGGTAAATGCAGGACTATTCGCTGATTCACGCGCTGCCATCGCGGATACCGCCGAAGACGGTAAATAACGGCGGGCGGAACGAGCACTAATACAGCCAGAATAATCGCCCATTCCTGAATTAACGCTGCCAGTCCCATTACCATCTGCGTTAACAGCGGCAGAGGGGTATTAAATGTTCTGTAGATGGCCGCGAATTCTGGCAAGACCAGCGTGACCATCGCCAGTACAACGACAACGGCCAGCGTCAGGATTATTACCGGGTAGCGCAGCGCTTTTTTCACCTTCGTATTAAGCAGCTGCTGCGATTTTTGTTGTTGTGCGAGCTGGCGGCAACACTCTTCCAGCTTGCCCGTGAGCTCGCCTGTTTTCACCATTGAAACGTAGAGCGGGCTGAATACCTCTGGCCATTTTTTTAACGCTGCAGACAAGGCACATCCCTCGCGAAGATCGTCAGCCAGACTTTGCAACAGTGCCTGCCACTGCGTGACAGGGTGTTGCTGCGCCAGCATCTCAAGACTGTGAGACAGCGTAAGACCTGCCTTCAGAAGCGTCGCGAGCTGCCGAAAAACGTCATAGCAGTGTTGAGACTGCCACCGACGACGCTGCGAACAGCGTATCAGCGTCAAAGGATGTAGCGCTTTTCGCATTAATGCCGTAAATGCGGCTTCACGATTGATGGCCCACATCACTCCGTTTTGTAACTCGCCCTCTTCTGTAAGCGCCCGCCAGCGCCAGAGCTGATTAGCCCCCATTGGACATTCCCAGCACGCGTACCAGCTCTTCCACGGTGGTTAGCCCTTGCTCGACCGCCATACAGCCATGTTCAAACAGGGTTGTCATCCCGGTCTGCCGGGCGCTTGCTTCGATAACCTCAATTGCGGCACCACTGGAAATGGCCTGGCGCAGGTCGTTGTCGATGGTCAGAACCTCAAACAGAGCAATGCGGCCATAAAATCCGTGATAGCAACGATCGCACCCGGTTGGTCGCCACTGCGGTAGCTCTCGCGGCCAAAGTGTGAGAGGCAATACGGCTTTGGTCTGCCCCTCCTGTCGGCAATGGGGGCACAACCGGCGAACCAGTCGCTGTGCTATCACCAGAGAAAGTGCAGATGAGATCATCCAGCGAGCGACACCCATTTGCTGCAAACGGATCAGCGTCTCTGTCGTCGAATTTGTATGAAGCGTGGAGAGCACCAGGTGCCCGGTCTGTGCGGCATTGATGGCAATTTCTGCCGTTTCACCATCACGAATTTCACCCACCATAATAATGTCGGGATCCTGGCGTAACAGGGCGCGTAATACGCTTTGAAAGGTGAGCCCGGCTCGCGGGTTTATTTGGGTCTGATTGAGGCCTGCAAGCGGGATCTCGATAGGATCTTCAACGCTGCAAATGTTCACATCCGGCGTGTTACGCGTTTGCAAGGCGCTGTAGAGGGTGACGGTTTTACCGCTCCCCGTTGGCCCGGTAACCAGGATCAACCCCTGTGGCTGGCGGAGCATTTCGGTAAATTGAGCCTGCTGTTCTGCACTCATGCCCAGTTGTGCAATATCCAGAGCCTGTTGCTCCTGCTGTAGCAGGCGCAGAACGATTTTCTCGCCGCCGCTACAGGGCAGGGTAGCGATACGAAAAGAGACCGGTTCGTTTGCCAGTTCGACCGTAAACTGACCATCCTGGGGCAGACGCCGTTCCGCAATATCCAGGTTGCCCAGCACTTTTAGCCGCGCCGTGAGCGAGGTTGCCAACCCGGCGTTGAGGGTTGTGTGTGGGTTGAGTACGCCATCGATGCGCAGGCGAATGTGGCAGTCGTGTTCCGACGGCTCAATATGAATATCTGATGCCCTCTGATGCATGGCCTGCAACAGCGTGCGGTTGAGAATATCCACAGCGGAGTGGGCCGTTGATGCCACAGGCAGATGCGATTGCGATGCCAGCTGCCGGTGTTTTTCCATGCGTTCGCTCGTCCAGCATTCAATATCAATGCGCTTTTGCGTCGCGAAACGTAAGGCTTCCATCAGCTCTGCGGCAGGCGTACCCACCACTGCTATGTTGACCATAGTGGCATCGCTTGTGAGCAGCTGCGCATGGTAGCGCTGACAGAGCGCCATCAGTTGTTCCGTATTCATCAGCCGCTCCTGTTAATTGCTGTTGAAGCGGAAGACGTCTTCGCAGGCTTGCTTAAGCGCGATGTCGTTCGCGATGCTGCATGTCCGTGTCCAGCCGGTCATACCGTTGCTGTTGTCCCAAACTGGCGTCATGCTGACGTCAAGGCCGTTCAGGCTTTCTTGTCCTGTGAGTGTAATCGTGCCTTTTGTCACGCTCATGCCGGAAACATAGCGAGAGGTAACGGGCGAGGGGATGCCATTACTTCCCCCATCGCAACTCTCTACGCCGCCGTGCTCCAGGGCGCAAAGCTCAACGGCGGTGCGGTACGGGATAAAGGTTTGCAGCATGTCGGTTAGCGCGGCTTTTCGAAGGTAGTTCTGGTAAGCGGGTACGCCGATCGCACTTAATATGGCAATAATGCCGATGACCACCATTAACTCAATCAGCGTGAATCCATGTTGTCTGTTCATATCTGCTCCTTAGAAAAAGTGGCGCTACTGTGGCAGCGAGGAGGAGCACAGACGAGTGGCAAAAAAGGAAGTGTGAAGGCGCTTTCAGCGAATTAATGCGGGGTTGCAGTGCGGGACAACAGAGTTGCGAGCGGCTTCGTATTTCCCCTCTCCGGGCAGAGAGGGGAAAGGCGGTATTACTTAAAGCGCATTGAGAGATCGAGTGCGCGGATGTGTTTAGTTAGTGCGCCAACGGAGATGAAATCGACACCCGTTTCAGCGAATTCGCGGATTGTTTCAAACGTCACGTTGCCGGATACCTCAAGCTGTGCCTTGCCGTCAGTGCGTTTTACCGCTTCGCGCATCTGGTCGGTTTCGAAGTTATCCAGCATGATGATATCCGCCCCGGCCTTGATGGCTTCATCCAGCTCTTCCAGGTTCTCCACTTCCACCTCAACCGGCACATCCGGGTGTAACCAGAAGGCTTTTTCCACCGCCTGACGCACGGAGCCAGAAGCAATAATGTGGTTCTCTTTAATCAGGAAGGCGTCGGACAAACCCAGACGATGGTTCGAGCCACCGCCGCATAACACCGCATATTTCAGGGCTGTGCGCAGGCCTGGCAGCGTTTTACGGGTATCCAGCAACTGGGTACGCGTGCCTGCCAGCAGATCGGTGTAGCGGCGCACTTCACTGGCTACGCCTGACAACGTCTGCACAAAATTCAGCGCGGTACGTTCACCGGTCAGCAGCACACGGGAAGGGCCATCAAGCTCAAACAACGGCTGGTTTGCGGTAATGACGTCGCCATCTTCAACATGCCAGGTGACCTGAACATCGTCACCCGCAAGCTGAGTAAAGACCTCTTCAACCCAGCGTTTTCCGCAAAATACACCGTCTTCACGGGTAATGATGACGGCGTGCGAGTGTGTCTCTTTTGGCAATAATTGTGCGGTAATATCGTTGTCGGCATTGACGTCGCCGCCCAGGTCTTCTTTCAAAGAATGGGCAACGCTTGCCGGAATATCCATGTTAATACGTTCCAGAAGTGCGTCACGTCGGTGGTCGGGGTTGTAGCGGCGAGGCGGCATGATAAAACTCCAAAATGGTAACGAATCATAATATTGAAACATGCTACTCTGAACCGAGTAATAGCACCATACAGAAGGAGTTCCAGCATGTTGTTAGAGAACGGGTGGCTGGTGGATGCGCGGCATGTGCCCTCGCCGCACCACGATTGCCGCCCGGAGGATGAACAGCCCTCACTGCTGGTGGTTCATAACATTAGTCTTCCGCCGGGTGAGTTTGGCGGTCCGTGGATCGATGCGTTATTCACGGGAACGATTGATCCCAATGCTCATCCCTTTTTTGCAGAAATTGCCCATTTGCGCGTATCGGCTCATTGTCTGATCCGTCGTGATGGGGAGATTGTCCAGTATGTTCCTTTTGATAAGCGCGCCTGGCACGCGGGGGTGTCGGTTTATCAGGGGCGCGAACGCTGTAATGATTTTTCAGTCGGGATCGAGCTGGAAGGTACTGATACGACGCCGTATACCGATGCGCAGTATCAGCAACTGGTTGCCGTGACGCAGACCCTTATCGGGTTGTATCCTGCGATAGTCGATAATATAACGGGGCACAGTGATATTGCTCCGGTAAGGAAAACTGACCCCGGCCCGGCATTCGACTGGTCGCGGTTTCACACCATGCTTACCGCATCGTCAGATAAGGAGATAACATGACGCTGTTTACCATGCTGTTGGTTATCGTTGCGGAACGTCTGTTCAAGCTCGGTGAACACTGGCAACTGGATCACCGGCTGGAAGTCCTCTTCCGTCGTATCAAACACTTTTCCCTGCTCCGCACGCTGCTGATGACCGCAGGCGTGATGCTGATAACTTTCCTGCTGTTGCGCTCGCTGCACGGCCTCTTTTTCAATGTGCCGTTGCTGGTGGTGTGGATCCTGCTCGGCGTTTTGTGTATCGGCGCGGGTAAAGTCCGTTTGCATTATCACGCTTATCTGAAGGCAGCATCACGGGATGATGCCCATGCGCGAAGTGCAATGGCGAGCGAGCTCACCATGATCCACGGCGTTCCGCCTGATTGCGACGAGCGTGATTTTCTTCGCGAGCTGCAAAATGCCCTGCTGTGGATTAACTTCCGCTTTTATCTGGCACCGTTGTTCTGGTTTGTGGTGGGTGGCCCGTCGGGCCCTGTCTTACTGATGGGTTATGCATTTTTACGTGCCTGGCAGTCCTGGCTTGCCCGATACCTCACCCCACATGAGCGGCTGCAATCCGGGATTGATGCCATTTTGCATGTGCTTGACTGGATCCCGGTGCGGTTTGTCGGGGTAGTGTATGCGTTGATTGGTCACGGTGAAAAAGCGCTGCCAGCGTGGTTTGCCTCTCTGGCTGACCGCCATACTGCGCAGTATCAGGTGTTAACGCGCCTGGCGCAGTTTTCTCTGGCGCGTGAGCCACACACCGACAAGATAGAGACGCCAAAAGCGGCTGTGTCGATGGCGAAGAAAACATCCTTTGTAGTCGTGGTGGTCGTGGCGTTGCTGACCATTTACGGCACGCTGGTGTAACCCAGCGCGCCGTCACTTCGGTTAATGCGTATCAGCAGGCGGGATGCCAAAATCAGGCATCCCGTTTTTATCCCAGCGGACAAGCTTCAGGCGGGTATGGCGATTAGGATCGTAAAGCGGATCGCCTTCAATTTCAGTGTAGTTACGTGCGTGATACACCAGTACATCTTCCCCATCCGGCGTTTGCGTAAAGCTGTTGTGCCCCGGTCCATACTGGCGATTTTCGTAGCTGGTTGTGAATACCGGGCGCGGTGATTTCTGCCAGTTCGCCGGGTTTTGCGGATCGGCGTTCATATCAATCCACAATAGCCCCATGCAGTAGTTCTTGTCGGTTGCGCTGGCGGAGTAGCTGATAAATAGCCTGTCATTGTGCGCCAGCACTGCCGGGCCTTCGTTAACCCAAAATCCGCGGCACTCCCAGTCAAAATCCGGCTTGCTGAGCATTACCGGCTGGCCTTTGAGCGTCCAGGGATTCTCCATTTCACACAGATAAAGGTTGGAGTTACCGGAGATATCCGGGGCTTTTTGCGCCCACAGATACCAACGTTTTCCCTGATGCACAAACGTGGTTGCATCCAGCGCAAAGGTGTCGAACTGGCTTTTAATCTGCCCCTTTTCTTGCCATTTTCCGGTAAGTGGATCCGGGTCGGCGCACTCCAGGGCGAACATGCGATGCTGGAACATCCCGAGCTTATCGAGCGCCCGGGTATGGGTGGCGGCAAAATAGATGTACCACTTGCCGTCAATGTGATGCAGTTCCGGCGCCCAGATAAGCTCACTCATAGGGCCGGTGTCGGGTTTACGCCAGACAACCACCTCATCGGCGCTGCGCAGTCCTTCCAGCGAGTCTGCGCGGCGGATCTCCAGTCTGTCGTACTGCGGCACGGAGGCAATAAAATAATATTGCCCCTCGTGATGCAAAATGTACGGATCGGCCCGTTGTTCGATAAACGGATTTGGCCAGGTTTGCATTCGGCTTTCCTTATTTCATTTCGTCTCAGCGGCTTCGAGTTCCTGATAATCGTTCAGCTCGCGATAGTTAGCGCGGCGTTTTTCCAGATCCTCCTGGATCTGCTTCATGGTTTCACGGTCAACCTTCAGCAAACGCACCACACCGGCGGTAATCAAATACCCGACGCCTGGAATCACCGTGAACAGCAGCACAATACCGTTGATGGCGTCTGCGCTTTGCGCTTTTGCCCCGGCATCGTAACCGTACCAGGAGAGCAGGAAGCCCACCATTGCACCGGCAATCGCCAGCCCCAGTTTGAGGAAGAAAATATTGCCGGAGAAGCTGATCCCGGTGATGCGTTTACCGGTTTTCCACTCGCCGTAATCGTCCACATCGGCCATCAGCGACCAGTGCAGCGGGGAAGGGATCTGGTGCACGATATTCAGCAGGAAGTAGAGCACCATGATGGTGGTTGTCGCTTTCGGGTCGAAGAAGTAAAACGCGCAGGAGAAAATCGCCAGCACGATATTGGTCCAGAAGAAGACTTTTAGCTTACACCAGCGGTCAGTTAACACCTTCGCCAGCATACTGCCGAACATCATGCCGACCACCCCCAGGCTGATAAACAGGGTGGCGAAGTGGGTGCTCTGGCCCATCACCCAGGTCACGTAATACATGGTGGCGGCCATGCGGATAAAACCCGGGCAGACGTTGCAGAGCGTGAGCAGCAGAATGCGCACCCACTGGTCGTTTTTCCACACGTCTTTAAGATCGTTTTTCAGTTCGTCGTTGGTCTGTACTGCCGGGCGGATACGCTCGCGCACGGTCGAGAAGCTAAACAGGAACATGCAGGTGCCAATCAACGCCAGCACAGTCATGGCCATCTGATAGCCTTTGGCTTTGTTGTCCCCGCCGAACCAGTCGGCCATCGGCAGCAACGTGAGTGACAGCAGCAGCGTCGCGATACCGACCATCACGAAGCGATAAGACTGACAGGCAACGCGCTCTTTAGGGTCGTTAGTAATCACCCCGCCAAGCGAGCAGTACGGAATATTGATGGCGGTGTAGGTTAGCGACAGCAGGAAATAAGTGACAAAGGCATAGATAACTTTGCTGTTATAGCTCCACTCTGGCGTGGTGAACATCAGGATACTGAACAGCGCATAGGGGAAGGCTATCCACAACAGCCATGGGCGAAACCGACCATATTTACTGCGGGTACGGTCAGCGATAGCCCCCATGATAGGGTCTGTTACGGCATCAATGACGCGAACGGACAGCAGCAATACGCCGACCAGCGCAGGTGCCAGACCAAAAATATCTGTATAAAAATAGTTAACAAACAACATGATGGCGCCGAAGATGATATTGCATCCGGCGTCTCCCATCCCATAGCCGATCTTTTCTTTTACTGACAGTTTGTTGTTATCCATTGACTGCTCTCCGGGTTTCGGTATGGAGAGAATTATTTGCTGGCAAAGGAATTTTTGCGTTGCAATATAAGGTCGGTGATATGGATAAAATTGCTGTTGGCGGGAATGTGTGAGGAAGGTAACAACACTCTGCATACCTGAAAAGGCATGCAGAGTGGAAGGGCTGATTAGTGTGCTTTCACCGCGTTGCTATTTTTCTGTTTAACCAGATAGCCCACGCCGAGGATCGCAACCCATACCGGGATCAGGTACACAGAAATTGCCATGCCCGGGGTGATCAGCATGATGACCAGTACCGCCGCCATGAACAGCAGGCACACCCAGTTACCCAGTGGGTAAAGCAGGGCCGGGAAGCGAGTCGCCACACCTTGCTGTTGCTTGGCGCGACGGAACTTGATGTGCGCCAGGCTGATCATTGCCCAGTTGATAACCAGAGCTGAAACCACCAGTGCCATCAGCAGGCCGAAAGCCGATTCCGGGGCCAGGTAGTTAATCAGCACGCACAACGCCGTCACAACAGCCGAGACGATAATGGTGTTTACCGGCACGCCGCGCTTGTCGACGTTGAGCAGTGCTTTCGGGGCGTTACCCTGCTGAGCCAGACCAAACAGCATACGGCTGTTGCAATATACGCAGCTGTTGTAAACGGACAGCGCAGCGGTCAGCACCACGATATTCAGGGCGTTTGCCACGAAGGTATCGCCCAGCTCATGGAAGATCAGCACAAACGGGCTGGTATCTGCGGTAACACGCGTCCACGGCAGCAGAGAGAGCAGCACGGCCAGTGAACCCACGTAGAAGATCAGAATACGGTAGATAACCTGGTTGGTGGCTTTCGGGATGCTCTGCTCCGGGTTGTCGGCTTCAGCGGCGGTGATACCGACCAGCTCCAGCCCGCCGAAAGAGAACATGATGATCGCCATCATCATCACCAGACCACTCATACCGTGCGGCAGGAATCCGCCCTGTTCCCACAGGTTACGTACCGTGGCCTGTGGGCCACCGTTACCGCTGAACAGCAGCCAGCCACCGAAGATGATCATGGCCACAACGGCGATAACTTTGATGATGGCAAACCAGAACTCCATCTCACCGAACACTTTCACGTTGGTCAGGTTGATGGCGTTAATGATGACGAAGAAGGCCGCAGCAGAGGCCCAGGTTGGGATCTCCGGGTACCAGAACTGAATGTACTTACCCACGGCGGTAAGCTCAGCCATGGCAACCAGAACGTACAGCACCCAGTAGTTCCAGCCGGAAGCGAAACCCGCGAAGCTCCCCCAGTATTTATATGCAAAGTGGCTGAATGAACCTGCTACAGGCTCTTCAACCACCATTTCACCTAACTGGCGCATGATCAGAAAGGCAATAAAACCCGCGATTGCGTAACCCAAAATAATGCCAGGGCCGGCAGACTGGATAACGGATGCGCTTCCCAGAAACAGGCCGGTACCGATAGCACCACCCAATGCGATGAGCTGAATGTGGCGGTTTTTAAGGCCGCGCTTTAGCTGATCGCCGTGCTGTTGAGCTTCCATTTGAAACCTCGTGTGTGGTTGTTATGTTCACGCTGTGCGTGTGTAATTATGAATATCCGTTTTCTGTATTTAATTCTTTACGGTTAACGAGACCGAAAAAAGCGGAGGTGACTTCCGTAAGCGCAAGAATAGTGGTAAGCGCCCGTGAATGCACCTGCTTTATGAAGGGCTGATGACGAGTTGAATAAAAAGAAAGCATTTGTAAATTGGCCTGTAAATCCTTCCTACCCCAACCTATAGAATAAAAATGCTCCGTAAGTGGGCGAATTTTCATTATTTGCGTTGTTGAATCGCTTCAGATTGCAAAACACCTCGTTTCATTAAGGTTAAAACTGCCTCTTTGTGGGTAACCAACTCTTTTGTGCAAAGTTACATTTCTGAAACGTTATTTCTGTAAGGTTGTTAAAATGTGCAGGGTTTACTGATTTCAATCAAAACCAATATGGACAGAAGGTGAATACTTTGTTACTTTAGCGATACGAACTTGAAATTGGTAAGACCAATTGACTCCGGGCAAAAAGGCGTAAGACAGGGAATATGGCCTACAGCAAAATTCGCCAACCAAAACTATCCGATGTGATTGAGCAGCAGCTGGAGTTTTTAATCCTCGAAGGGACACTGCGCCCTGGTGAAAAACTCCCGCCTGAACGCGAGCTGGCAAAACAGTTCGACGTTTCCCGTCCCTCGCTGCGTGAGGCAATCCAACGCCTCGAAGCAAAGGGCTTGCTGCTTCGTCGCCAGGGCGGCGGAACCTTTGTGCAAAACAGCCTGTGGCAGAGCTTCAGCGATCCGCTGGTAGAACTTCTCTCTGACCACCCTGAATCCCAGTTTGATCTGCTTGAGACCCGTCACGCGCTTGAAGGTATTGCGGCCTATTACGCCGCCCTTCGCAGCACTGATGAAGATCGCGTGCGTATCCGCGAACTGCATCAGGCCATTGAACGGGCACAGCAGTCCGGCGACTTAGACGCCGAGTCCGATGCCGTCGTCCAGTATCAAATCGCCGTCACCGAGGCAGCACATAATGTGGTTTTACTGCACTTGCTTCGCTGCATGGAGCCGATGCTGGCCCAGAACGTTCGTCAGAATTTTGAATTGTTGTATGCCCGTCGGGAAATGCTTCCGCTGGTCAGCAACCATCGCACCCGAGTATTCGAGGCGATAATGGCCGGGGAACCGGAGCAGGCGCGCGAAGCGTCGCACCGACATCTGGCTTTCATTGAGGAAATCTTGCTGGACCGCAGCCGTGAACAATCGCGTCGCGAACGTTCATTACGCCGCATACAGCAACGAAAGGATTAAGCGCCAGGTTTTTTTAGAGCGCGGCAACTAAACGCAGAACCTGTCTTATTGTGTTTTCTGGCGAAAATACAATGGGACAGGTTCCAGACAAATCAACGTATTAGATAGATAAGGAATACCCCCATGTCAGAACGTCTCCAAAATGACGTGGATCCGATCGAAACTCGCGACTGGCTACAGGCGATCGAATCGGTCATCCGTGAAGAAGGTGTTGAGCGTGCTCAGTATCTGATTGATCAGCTGCTTTCTGAAGCCCGTAAAGGCGGTGTGAAAGTGGCTTCAGGTGCAGGGGCTAACAACTACGTAAACACGATTGCCGTCGAAGACGAACCGGAATACCCGGGCAATCTGGATCTGGAACGTCGTATCCGTTCTGCAATTCGCTGGAACGCCATCATGACCGTTCTGCGCGCATCCAAGAAAGACCTGGAACTGGGCGGCCACATGGCTTCCTTCCAGTCTTCTGCAACCGTTTACGAAGTGTGCTTCAACCACTTCTTCCGTGCAGCTAACGAGAAAGACGGCGGCGATCTGGTGTACTTCCAGGGCCACATCTCTCCGGGCATCTATGCACGTGCATTCCTGGAAGGTCGTCTGACTGAAGAGCAGATGAACAACTTCCGTCAGGAAGTTCACGGTAAAGGTCTGTCTTCTTACCCGCACCCTAAACTGATGCCAGAATTCTGGCAGTTCCCGACCGTTTCTATGGGTCTGGGTCCAATCGGTGCGATCTACCAGGCTAAATTCCTGAAATATCTGGAACACCGTGGCCTGAAAGATACTTCTGAGCAAACCGTATACGCCTTCCTGGGCGACGGCGAAATGGATGAACCAGAATCTAAAGGTGCGATCACCATCGCAACCCGTGAGAAGCTGGACAACCTGTGCTTCATCATCAACTGTAACCTGCAACGTCTGGATGGTCCGGTAACCGGCAACGGCAAGATCATCAACGAACTGGAAGGCATCTTCAGCGGTGCTGGCTGGAACGTGATTAAAGTCATGTGGGGCGGTCGTTGGGATGAGCTGCTGCGTAAAGATACCAGCGGTAAACTGATCCAGCTGATGAACGAAACCGTTGACGGTGACTATCAGACCTTCAAATCCAAAGACGGTGCCTACGTTCGCGAGCACTTCTTCGGCAAATATCCTGAAACCGCAGCGCTGGTTGCAGACTGGACTGATGAGCAGATCTGGGCCCTGAACCGTGGTGGTCACGATCCGAAGAAAGTCTACGCTGCACTGAAAAAAGCGCAGGACACCAAAGGTAAAGCGACTGTAATCCTGGCCCACACCATCAAAGGTTACGGCATGGGTGATACCGCAGAAGGTAAAAACATCGCTCACCAGGTGAAGAAAATGAACATGGACGGCGTGCGTCATATCCGCGACCGTTTCAACGTTCCAGTGACCGATGAGCAGGTAGAAAACCTGTCTTACATCACCTTCCCGGAAGGTTCTGAAGAGCACAAGTACCTGCACGAACGTCGTCAGGCGCTGAAAGGCTACCTGCCAGCTCGTCAGCCTAACTTCACCGAGAAACTGGAACTGCCAGCGCTGGAAGACTTCTCTCAGCTGCTGGAAGAGCAGAACAAAGAAATTTCTACCACTATCGCTTTCGTTCGTGCCCTGAACGTCATGCTGAAGAACAAGTCGATCAAAGATCGTCTGGTTCCAATCATCGCTGACGAAGCGCGTACTTTCGGTATGGAAGGTCTGTTCCGTCAGATCGGTATCTACAGCCCGAACGGCCAGCAGTACACCCCGCAGGACCGTGAGCAGGTTGCATACTACAAAGAAGACGAAAAAGGTCAGATCCTTCAGGAAGGTATCAACGAACTGGGTGCTGGCGCATCCTGGCTGGCTGCTGCGACCTCTTACAGCACCAACAACCTGCCAATGATCCCGTTCTACATCTACTACTCCATGTTCGGTTTCCAGCGTATCGGTGACCTGTGCTGGCAGGCAGGCGACCAACAGGCTCGCGGCTTCCTGGTAGGTGGTACTTCCGGTCGTACGACCCTGAACGGCGAAGGTTTGCAGCACGAAGATGGTCACAGCCACATTCAGTCTCTGACTATCCCTAACTGTATCTCTTACGACCCGTCTTACGCGTACGAAGTGGCTGTCATCATGCACGACGGTCTGACCCGTATGTACGGTGAAGCACAAGAGAACATTTACTACTACATCACCACGCTGAACGAAAACTACCACATGCCGGCAATGCCAGCAGGTGCCGAGGAAGGTATCCGTAAAGGTATCTATAAACTCGAAACCGTTGCCGGTAGCAAAGGCAAAGTTCAGCTGCTGGGCTCCGGTTCTATCCTGCGTCACGTACGTGAAGCGGCACAGATCCTGGCGAACGACTACGGTGTAGGTTCTGATGTGTACAGCGTAACTTCCTTCACTGAACTGGCGCGTGATGGCCAGGATTGTGAGCGCTGGAACATGCTGCACCCAATGGAAACTCCGCGCGTTCCGTACATCGCTCAGGTGATGAACGATGCACCAGCGGTAGCGTCTACTGACTATATGAAACTGTTCGCTGAGCAGGTTCGTACTTACGTACCAGCTGATGATTATCGCGTACTGGGTACTGACGGCTTCGGTCGTTCTGACAGCCGCGAAAACCTGCGTCATCACTTCGAAGTTGATGCTTCTTACGTGGTTGTAGCAGCACTGGGCGAACTGGCTAAACGTGGCGAAATCGATAAGAAAGTGGTTGCGGATGCAATTACCAAATTCAACATCGATGCAGAAAAAGTTAACCCGCGTCTGGCGTAAGAGGTAAAAGAATAATGGCTATCGAAATCAATGTACCGGACATCGGGGCTGATGAAGTTGAAATCACCGAGATCCTGGTCAAAGTAGGCGACAAAGTTGAAGCTGAACAGTCGCTGATCACCGTAGAAGGCGACAAAGCCTCTATGGAAGTCCCGTCTCCTCAGGCTGGCATCGTTAAAGAGATCAAAGTCTCTGTTGGCGATAAAACCGAGACTGGCAAACTGATCATGATTTTCGATTCCGCCGACGGTGCAGCAGCTGCTGCACCTGCGCAGGAAGAGAAGAAAGCTGCTCCGGCTGCTGCTCCAGCAGCTGCCGCGGCCGCGAAAGAAGTTAACGTGCCTGACATCGGCGGTGACGAAGTTGAAGTCACTGAAATCCTGGTGAAAGTGGGCGATACCGTTGCGGCTGAGCAGTCTCTGATCACTGTAGAAGGCGACAAAGCCTCTATGGAAGTCCCGGCTCCGTTCGCGGGTACCGTTAAAGAGATCAAGATCAACACCGGTGACAAAGTGTCTACGGGTTCTCTGATCATGGTCTTCGAAGTGGCGGGTGCTGCACCTGCTGCTGCGCCTGCACAGGCAGCTGCTCCGGCGGCCGCGGCTCCAGCTGTTGCTGGCGGCGCGAAAGACGTTAACGTACCAGACATCGGCGGTGACGAAGTTGAAGTGACCGAAGTGATGGTGAAAGTGGGCGATAAAGTTGCCGCTGAACAGTCACTGATCACCGTAGAAGGCGACAAGGCTTCCATGGAAGTTCCTGCGCCATTCGCGGGTATCGTTAAAGAGATCAAGATCAGCACCGGCGACAAAGTCTCTACCGGCTCGCTTATCATGATCTTCGAAGTGGAAGGCGCTGCGCCTGTTGCTGCTGCTGCAGCTCCAGCACCTGCTGCTGCACCGGCTCAGGCAGCTAAACCTGCTGCTGCCCCTGCTGCGAAAGCAGAAGGCAAATCTGAGTTCGCTGAAAACGATGCTTACGTTCACGCGACTCCACTGATTCGTCGCCTGGCGCGCGAATTCGGTGTGAACCTGGCGAAAGTCAAAGGTACTGGCCGTAAAGGTCGTATCCTGCGCGAAGACGTGCAGACTTACGTGAAAGACGCGGTGAAACGCGCTGAAGCGGCTCCAGCTGCTGCCACCGGTGGCGGTATCCCGGGAATGCTGCCATGGCCGAAAGTGGACTTCAGCAAGTTTGGCGAAATCGAAGAAGTTGAACTGGGTCGTATCCAGAAAATCTCTGGTGCTAACCTGAGCCGTAACTGGGTAATGATCCCGCACGTTACGCACTTCGATAAAACCGATATCACCGATCTGGAAGCGTTCCGTAAACAGCAGAACGCCGAAGCTGAGAAGCGTAAACTGGATGTGAAATTCACCCCAGTGGTCTTCATCATGAAAGCGGTTGCTGCGGCTCTGGAACAGATGCCACGCTTCAACAGCTCCCTGTCCGAAGATGGCCAGAAGCTGACGCTGAAGAAATACATCAACATCGGTGTTGCGGTTGATACGCCAAATGGTCTGGTTGTTCCGGTCTTCAAAGACGTGAACAAGAAGAGCATCACTGAGCTGTCCCGTGAACTGACCGTGATCTCCAAAAAAGCGCGTGATGGCAAGCTGACTGCTGGCGAAATGCAGGGCGGTTGCTTCACCATCTCCAGCATCGGTGGCCTGGGTACTACCCACTTCGCACCGATTGTTAACGCGCCGGAAGTGGCAATCCTTGGTGTGTCCAAGTCCGCGATGGAGCCTGTGTGGAATGGCAAAGAGTTCATGCCGCGTCTGATGATGCCAATCTCTCTGTCCTTCGACCACCGCGTGATCGACGGTGCTGATGGTGCGCGTTTCATTACCATCATCAATAACACCCTGAGCGACATTCGCCGCCTGGTGATGTAATCGAAAAGCCGGCCAATCGGCCGGCTTTTTTCTGATAACCTCATGGGGTTTGTGAGGTTATTGGCGAAAGCGAAAATTCGTGAGCCGTTTGTTGTTTCAAAATTGTTAACAATTTTGTAAACTGCGGGCGGATAGAACGACCCGGTGGACGACGGGTATAAATTAAGAGGTCATGATGAGCACAGAAATCAAAACTCAGGTCGTAGTACTTGGGGCAGGCCCGGCAGGTTACTCCGCAGCATTCCGCGCCGCGGATTTAGGTCTGGAAACCGTCATCGTAGAACGTTACAGCACCCTCGGTGGTGTTTGTCTGAACGTCGGCTGTATCCCTTCTAAAGCGCTGCTGCACGTAGCCAAAGTTATCGAAGAAGCCAAAGCTCTGGCTGAACACGGTATCGTCTTCGGCGAGCCGAAAACTGATATCGACAAAATTCGTACCTGGAAAGAGAAAGTTATCACTCAGCTTACCGGCGGTCTGGCGGGTATGGCCAAAGGCCGTAAAGTGAAAGTGGTAAACGGTCTGGGTAAATTCACCGGCGCGAACACCCTGGAAGTGGAAGGCGAAAACGGCAAAACCGTGATCAACTTCGACAACGCGATCATCGCGGCGGGCTCTCGTCCAATCGAACTGCCATTCATTCCACATGAAGATCCACGTGTGTGGGACTCCACCGATGCGCTGGAACTGAAAACCGTTCCAAAACGCCTGCTGGTTATGGGTGGCGGTATCATCGGTCTGGAAATGGGTACTGTGTACCATGCGCTGGGTTCAGATATTGACGTGGTTGAAATGTTCGACCAGGTTATCCCGGCTGCTGACAAAGACATCGTTAAAGTCTTCACCAAACGCATCAGCAAGAAATTCAACCTGATGCTGGAAACTAAAGTCACTGCCGTTGAAGCGAAAGAAGACGGTATTTACGTTTCCATGGAAGGCAAAAAAGCCCCTGCGGAACCACAGCGTTACGACGCCGTGCTGGTTGCTATCGGCCGTGTGCCGAACGGTAAAAACCTCGACGCGGGCAAAGCTGGCGTGGAAGTTGACGACCGTGGCTTCATCCGCGTTGACAAACAGCTGCGCACCAACGTGCCGCACATCTTTGCAATCGGCGATATCGTCGGTCAGCCAATGCTGGCACACAAAGGTGTTCACGAAGGTCACGTTGCCGCTGAAGTTATCGCCGGCATGAAACACTACTTCGATCCGAAAGTGATCCCATCTATCGCTTACACCGAGCCAGAAGTTGCCTGGGTTGGTCTGACTGAGAAAGAAGCGAAAGAGAAAGGCATCAGCTACGAAACCGCCACCTTCCCGTGGGCTGCTTCTGGCCGTGCTATCGCTTCCGACTGCGCAGACGGTATGACCAAACTGATCTTCGACAAAGAGACTCACCGTGTGATCGGTGGTGCGATTGTCGGCACCAACGGCGGCGAGCTGCTGGGTGAAATCGGTCTGGCTATCGAAATGGGTTGTGACGCTGAAGATATCGCGCTGACCATCCACGCTCACCCAACTCTGCATGAGTCTGTGGGCCTGGCGGCAGAAGTGTTCGAAGGTAGCATCACCGACCTGCCAAACGCGAAAGCGAAGAAGAAATAAGTTTCTTCACGATTGCTAAACGCCTCTTCGGAGGCGTTTTTTTTGTCTGAAAACTACCCATTCTGGTAGTCATCTTATTGATATTATCGCTAAAAATTTTCGTCGGGCTGCCGATACTTTTTTCACCATTGTGTGGCTACTGGCCGCACTGTTTAGGGGTTCTGGACTCTTTATTACACGAAAAAAGGAAAACACATGTCTTTGAAGAAAGTTGCGGTGATTGGCTTAGTGGCAGCAGCGATGACGCTGACCGGGTGTGGCGCGATGACCACAGCGGTGAAAAAACGTAATCTGGAAGTGAAAACCCAGATGAGCGAAACCGTCTGGCTGGAGCCATCAAACGAAAAAACGGTCTACATCCAGGTTAAAAATACCTCTGATAAAGACATGAGCAACCTGCAAACCCTGCTGGCTAATGATCTTGTTGCCAAAGGCTATAAGGTGACCAGCTCCCCTGATGGCGCCTACTACTGGGTGCAGGCTAACGTTCTGAAAGCGGACAAAATGGATCTGCGTGAATCTCAGGGTTACCTGAAAACTGGCTACGAAGGTGCTGCTGTGGGTGCTGCACTGGGCGCGGGTATCACCGCGTACAACAGCAACTCTTCCGGTGCCGCGCTGGGCGTGGGTCTGGCGGCTGGCCTGATTGGTATGGCGGCGGATGCAATGGTGGAAGACGTGAACTACACCATGGTGACCGACCTGCAGATCTCTGAGCGTAGTAAAGCGAAAGTCACCACTGATAACATCGCGGCGCTGCGCCAGGGAACATCCGGGGTGAAATTGCAAACCAGCACCGAGCAGGGTGATCGCGCGAAATATCAGACCCGCGTGGTGTCTAACGCCAACAAAGTTAACCTGAAGTTCGAAGAAGCGAAGCCGGTGCTGGAAGCCCAGCTGGCAAAATCAGTCGCAAATATTCTGTAAGTTAAAAAGCCGGGTGGCGTCTTCGCCTTACCCGGCCTACAAAACCCGTGGCCGCCAGCAGTCAGGGGGCAACGGGCTCCCAGGATTTATCCGGACTGTACGCCGTTAAGGCTGCGGCTTTTTGCTCTGAATCCTTGCCCAGATCGCGCTGGTAAACGGTATCATCCTGATTGATCACAAAGCTCATCACTCCCGTTTGCCCGTAGCTGACAGGCCAGGCAACCATCGCAAAGCCGTTGTTTTTATCGGGCAATATACGGAAGCGATATCCGTGATAGCCGGCCCCAGGCTCTGACGGGCTGAATGCCGGGCCAAGCGGGCTGGGCGCTTCCCCGGGCGTAATGGGCCAGTACAGACCATCTTTTTTCCCTTTTGAGCTGACAATTTTCTGCGCATATGTCTGGTTCATCTCGTAATAACTTTGCTGTGCGTCCACGTAAGCGTGGAGCGCTTCTATAGCGGCGAGTTCATTACGACCAATTTCACGTGTCAGGATCTCTTCGGAAGCTTCCTTGATATCAAATTGCCAGCCGTTTGCGGTCTTAATGACCGGTATCGGGAGCTGCCAGTCGCTATCGCCCACCACCAGATGTGCGACATAGCCGTTAGTTACTGTGTTATGCCGGACTTTCCAGTCGCGCAGGAAGCGGTCGACGGCATCAGGATCGACCCCTTCAGGCGGCAGGAAATCGCGCCAGTTTTCCCCGAGCAGTTCGCCCATTGCGGCTTCATTTTGCTCGCTGATTGCATTTACCAGTGCGTCTGTCGCCTTGTCCGGAGTGTCGAAGTGTTGTTGTGCTTGCGCGATGGCTGAAACCATGAGCAACACCAATCCGCTGAGTAATTTAATGTTCATGTCGGCTCCCTTAACGATGACGGACTTCACGGCGTTCAGACCGTGCGCCAGAGGCTTGTCGTTGCGGCTGATTGCGCGAGGCAACCTGACGGCTCTGCGCGCCACGCTGCTGCTGAGCTTGCCAGTTCCCGGAGCGGCTATCGTTTCCACTCAGGGCGTTGGCACGCGGCTGGCTTGTGCGTTGCTGAGTATTTCGTTGTTGCACATTGCGCTGTTGTGCCGTTTGCGAAACCCGTGGCTCCTGTCTTTGTGCCGTCGCTTTACGATTCTCTCTCTGCTGAGAGTTGGCCTTTTTCGCGGTCTGCGTTTTGTTGGTGTCGTAACCCCGATAGTTATTACGCTGAGAAATCTGCTTCAGTTGCTGATTCGACGCCTGACGCTGAGCATCTTTTGTGCCGGTGCGCGCCGTTTGCGGGAAAGTTTTCCCGGTCGATTTTTCCATCTGCGCCATTGCAGCCTGGCGCTGGTTATCGCGATTAACCGGTTTTTGCTGGGTTGCGCTCAGCCCCGTTGCTGAGTTGGTGGAGTGGAAGCGGTTATTAAGCTGGCTATTTGGGTACGGCACCCCTTCACGATAAGCCGGGTTATGCTGCCAGGTACGGTTAGCGTCAGTCAGACGCTGACCACTGATTTTATTGAAGTTATCAACGTTGATATTGATGTTGTTATCACCATTACGGTTGTAACCGCCATTATGGTCGTAATCGTGATCATGGTGATCCCAATCGTCGTCGTCCCAGTCGATGCTGCTGAAGATGGCGTAGGTGGTCGCCACGCCCAGGCTGAAGCCTAAACCGTTCACGAAACTGTTGCCAAACTGCTCGCCGGTGGTCGGTGGGAGATAGGTTGGCGGATAGGCGGTGTTTGGCCAGGTCCCGTAAACCATATTGGGGTTATAGGTGGGGACATAAACCACCTGCGGATCGGCGGATTCAATCTTGATGACTGTTGGGCTTGTGGTGGTAGTCGTGGTTGTCGACTCGGTGGTCACGGTTTTCGCCGGGGCAGGTTTTGTCTCGGTGGTAACCGTCTGCTGTGGTGTAGATTTTAATGCGCCCGTTTGCTGAGCCAGCAAACGCAGACGTTGTACGGAGTCCATCACGTCTTTTGGCTGCGCGAGAAAGGCATCGCCCAGACTTTGCACCCACGGCGGGTTTTCGCCCATCAGCGACATGAGCTGAGGAAACGCCACCAGCGATTTCACGCTGGGATCCCAGGGTTGGCTGGCCACGGCCTGAATGGCGGCATCACCCTGCATTTTAGGGTTGTCCTTCGACCATTGCGCAGCCTGGATTACGTTAGCCGGATAGGTGGATGCCATCAATATTTGCGACAACAGGGCATCAGGATAAAGCGCAATAGGCGCTACCCACTGATCGATTTGCGCGGCACTGTAGGTTGGCGGTGTGGCAGGCGCGGTTTGCGCTGTGGGTGCCGGTGTGGCAGCCGGGGCCGGTGTTACAGGTTGTTGAGCAACGGGAGCAGGAGTGACGGGGGTTTCTGTTGCGCGGCTTTTGACAAACATAACGCCAGAGGCGGCAAACAGCCCGGCACTGCATAAAAGGACAAGCAGATGTGGCTTAAATGGCAACTTCATAAAGTGACTCCAACGAGACAAGCGCTGTGCCGTGAGGCGTTCCTGTTGCCGCGAGTATTATTCACCCGTGTCTTACAGTTTT
Source organism: Enterobacter sp. Li2LvB3 (assembly GCF_056156645.1). Taxonomy (NCBI): domain Bacteria; kingdom Pseudomonadati; phylum Pseudomonadota; class Gammaproteobacteria; order Enterobacterales; family Enterobacteriaceae; genus Enterobacter; species Enterobacter sp. Li2LvB3. Next base: position 139,426 of record NZ_JBSICG010000008.1, read on the forward strand.
GACTTTTCTTGGGAAACCACCCGGAGTGTCCGGATAAAGAGTGTGAGCATTTATTACACAATTATATCTGAAGGTTGAAAAGCCGCTGGGATATTCAGAAGGCCGCTCTTGCGAGCGGCCAGCAGCTAGTTGCCGAGGTTAACGACAAACAGCACCGTGATGTCAGATATGTTCCAGCCACCGTGCAGTGCAGTAAGCAGTAAACCGGTCACAACGATCAGCGCAGTGATTCGCATCTCCATTGCGTGCGTTCTCATAATGGCTACGCGGGTTCATTCTCCACCGGGAAAGGCAGAATCAGGCAAGTTGGGGTTTTGCCACGTAGGTTACGGAACTGCTCCCGGACCCGGTGACTGGTTGCTACACCAGCGAAGCAGGCCGAGAAGAAGAGTAGTGGATTCAAAGGGGATGCAGAAGATGAGAAGTGAAGTTACATTAATTTTCATACGAAACAGGAAAGCGCTACGCAGTATTTCACCTTCGGCTTGCAAGGAAACGAACTCTGGGGCAAAATTTAATCCGTTGGGGTTTTGCCGCAAATCTGCCAGCCCGGTGTGCTACCACCGCAAGGCAACAAATTAACCGCTTTAAGGCGGTTTTTTTGTGTCCAAAATTCGAATCGCCTTCCCGCTACACCATCCTTAACGATTCAGCAAATTTTTTAATGTTGCTTTTTTGTAAACGGATTAACACTGTGCAGAAATCCTGCTATGCTGCCCGACGCGGTATCGGGCATTTACCCTACAAACTGCTGTGTCACAGGAGCGTGAAGAGATTCGCCCACATACACGCTGTGTATGCCGCAATATGACAATGAGAGCGAGGAGAACCGTCGTGCTAGAAGAATACCGTAAGCACGTAGCAGAACGTGCCGCCGAGGGAATTGTACCCAAACCTTTAGATGCAACCCAAATGGCCGCGCTCGTCGAGCTGCTGAAGAATCCGCCCAAGGGCGAAGAAGAATTCCTGTTAGATCTGTTGATCAACCGCGTACCGCCTGGCGTAGATGAAGCTGCCTACGTAAAAGCCGGTTTCCTTGCTGCCATTGCCAAAGGCGAAGCAACCTCCCCACTGGTGACTCCTGAAAAAGCGATTGAACTGCTCGGCACCATGCAGGGTGGCTACAACATTCATCCGCTGATTGACGCGCTGGATAACGAAAAGCTGGCGCCAATTGCGGCCAAAGCGCTCTCTTCAACGCTGCTGATGTTCGATAACTTCTACGATGTGGAAGAAAAAGCCAAAGCGGGCAACGAATACGCGAAGCAGGTTATGCAGTCCTGGGCTGATGCCGAATGGTTCCTGAACCGTCCTGCACTGGCTGAAAAAATCACCGTGACCGTTTTCAAGGTGACCGGTGAAACTAACACCGATGACCTCTCCCCGGCTCCGGATGCGTGGTCCCGTCCTGATATCCCTCTGCACGCGCTGGCGATGCTGAAAAACGCCCGTGAAGGTATCGAGCCGGATCAGCCAGGCAGCGTTGGCCCGATCAAGCAGATCGAAGCCCTGCAGGAGAAAGGTTTCCCGCTGGCCTACGTGGGCGATGTTGTGGGTACCGGCTCTTCCCGTAAATCTGCAACCAACTCCGTGCTGTGGTTCATGGGCGATGATATCCCGCATGTGCCGAACAAACGCGGCGGCGGCCTGTGCCTGGGCGGCAAAATTGCACCAATCTTCTTCAACACCATGGAAGATGCTGGCGCACTGCCAATTGAAGTGGACGTGAACAACCTGAACATGGGCGACGTGATTGACGTTTACCCGTTCAAAGGTGAAGTACGTCACCACGAAACCAACGAACTGCTGGCAAGCTTTGAGCTGAAAACCGACGTTCTGGTCGACGAAGTGCGTGCCGGTGGCCGTATTCCGCTGATCATCGGTCGTGGCCTGACCACCAAAGCGCGTGAAGCGCTGGGTCTGCCGCACTCAGACGTTTTCCGTCAGGCGAAAGATGTGGCGGAAAGTAACCGTGGTTACTCCCTGGCGCAGAAAATGGTTGGCCGCGCGTGCGGCGTAACTGGTATTCGCCCGGGTGCGTACTGCGAGCCGAAGATGACTTCTGTGGGCTCTCAGGATACCACTGGCCCAATGACCCGTGACGAACTGAAAGACCTGGCGTGCCTGGGCTTCTCTTCTGACCTGGTGATGCAGTCCTTCTGCCACACTGCGGCCTATCCGAAGCCGGTTGATGTGACCACACACCACACGCTGCCAGACTTCATCATGAACCGTGGCGGTGTGTCCCTGCGTCCGGGTGATGGCGTTATTCACTCCTGGCTGAACCGTATGCTGCTGCCAGATACCGTGGGTACCGGTGGTGACTCTCATACCCGTTTCCCGATAGGTATCTCCTTCCCGGCGGGCTCTGGTCTGGTGGCGTTTGCTGCTGCGACCGGCGTGATGCCGCTGGATATGCCAGAATCCGTTCTGGTGCGCTTCAAAGGCAAAATGCAGCCGGGTATCACCCTGCGTGACCTGGTTCACGCCATCCCGCTGTATGCCATCAAGCAGGGCCTGCTGACCGTTGAGAAGAAAGGTAAGAAAAACATCTTCTCTGGCCGCATCCTGGAAATTGAAGGTCTGCCGGATCTGAAAGTAGAGCAGGCGTTCGAACTGACCGATGCCTCCGCTGAGCGTTCCGCTGCGGGCTGTACCATCAAGCTGAACCAGGCGCCGATCGAAGAGTATCTGACCTCTAATATCGTGCTGCTGAAGTGGATGATCGCAGAAGGTTACGGCGATCGTCGTACGCTGGAACGTCGTGTTCAGGGTATGGAAAAATGGCTGGCGGATCCGCAGCTGCTGGAAGCCGATGCTGACGCAGAATATGCGGCAGTGATCGACATCGATCTGGCGGATATCAAAGAGCCAATCCTGTGTGCACCAAACGATCCAGACGATGCTCGTCTGCTCTCTGACGTTCAGGGCGATAAGATCGACGAAGTGTTCATCGGTTCCTGTATGACCAACATCGGTCACTTCCGTGCTGCCGGTAAGCTGCTGGATACCCATAAAGGCCAGCTGCCAACGCGTCTGTGGGTGGCTCCGCCAACCCGCATGGACGCCGCTCAGCTGACTGAAGAAGGTTACTACAGCGTGTTCGGTAAGAGCGGTGCGCGTATCGAAATCCCTGGCTGTTCCCTGTGTATGGGTAACCAGGCGCGCGTAGCGGACGGTGCGACGGTAGTCTCTACCTCAACCCGTAACTTCCCGAACCGTCTGGGTACTGGCGCTAACGTTTATCTGGCCTCTGCGGAGCTGGCGGCGGTTGCCGCGCTGATTGGCAAACTGCCAACGCCGGAAGAGTACCAGACTTATATTGCTCAGGTTGATAAGACTGCGGTGGATACCTATCGTTATCTGAACTTCGACCAGCTCTCTCAGTACACCGAGAAGGCTGACGGCGTTATCTTCCAGACGGCAGTATAAATGCTACCCTCTCCCGTGGGAGAGGGGCTGGGGGTGAGGGCACCAGACCGCACCTGACCCATTGCCCGGTGGCGCTACGCTAACCGGGCCTACAAAACCCATCGCAACTGCGGTGGGTTTTTATTTTCATTCCTCCCACCTCTTACGCTTTTTTTCTTCCTCGCTGCTGCGATAATTACCTTAATGGCTTTGCAGAGGAAAATACTATGGATTACGAATTTCTGCGCGACATCACCGGAGTGGTGAAAGTGCGTATGTCGATGGGCCACGAAGCCGTAGGACACTGGTTTAACGAAGAGGTGAAAGAGAATCTCGCGCTTCTTGATGAAGTTGAACAGGCGGCGAATACGGTGAAAGGCAGTGAGCGCTCCTGGCAACGTGCCGGGCACGAATACACGCTGTGGATGGACGGCGAAGAGGTTATGGTGCGTGCCAACCAGCTTGAATTCTCGGGTGACGAGATGGAAGAGGGGATGAGCTACTACGATGAAGAGAGTCTGTCGCTGTGCGGCGTCGAAGACTTCCTGAAGGTGGTGGCGGCGTACCGCGAGTTCATGAAACAGAAATAGCATACCGGAGCGTCCTTGCTCCTTGTGTCTCTTACATGGCCGGAATATTGCGACCATAGTAGATTTCGCGCATCTCTTTCCAGAGAAGGTCAGTGATGGCCTTACGCTCTTCGTCGCTCAGGTCTTCCGGTTTGGTGTGGAACATGTAGTGCTTAAGGTCAAACTCCTTAAGCAACATCTTGGTATGGAAGATGTTTTCCTGGTATACATTCACGTCCACCATGTCATACAGCGCTTTCATGTCCTCGGACATAAAGTTCTGAATGGAATTGATCTCGTGGTCAATAAAGTGCTTCATGCCATTGATATCACGAGTAAAACCACGGACGCGATAGTCAATGGTTACGATATCGGATTCCAGCTGGTGGATTAAGTAGTTCAGCGCATTCAGCGGTGAAATCACACCGCAGGTCGATACTTCGATATCGGCGCGGAACGTACACAGCCCGCCTTCAGGATGGCTTTCCGGATAGGTGTGCACACAGATATGGCTTTTATCCAGGTGAGCCACCACCACTTCTGGCAGCGGACCGGGGTGCTCGGTTTTGTCGATAAGCTGCGGGTCGACTGGCTCTTCGCTGACCAGGATGGTCACGCTCGCACCCTGAGGGTCGTAATCCTGGCGCGCGATATTCAGGATATTCGCGCCAATAATCGAGCAGGTTTCTGACAGGATTTCAGTCAGCCGATTGGCGTTGTAGAGTTCATCGATATAGGCGATATACCCATCGCGTTCTTCTGCTGTTTTGACATAGCAGATATCGTAAATACAAAAACTCAGGCTTTTTGTCAGGTTGTTAAAGCCATGCAGTTTAAGCTTTTTCAATTAGTTCACCCCCTGAGAGGACAACGCGTCTTGCAAATACTGAGGCAAGGCAAACGCGGCGGTGTGGACAGCCGGATTGTAGTATCGGCAATGAAGACCGGCCTGGTGGAAACGGGCCTGAATGATTTCGGCGGAGAGATGGCGTAGCACCTCGTTATCCGTTGCCCAGGCAAAGGTCATGATCCCGCCGTAGTAAGTCGGGATAGCGGCCTGATAGAAACTGACATCGCCAAAATAAGTGCTTAACTTGCGGTGGCTGTCGATGGCTTCATCCTGTTGCAGGAAGCAGACGCCATTCTGCGCCACGAAGATCCCACCGGGCTTAAGGCAACGTTTGCAGCCTTCGTAAAAGGATGAGGTAAACAGCGATGCACCCGGGCCGATTGGGTCGGTGCAGTCAGAGATGATCACATCAAAGGTTTGTGTGGTCTGGTTAACAAAGTTGACCCCATCGTCAATCACCAGACTGAAGCGCGGGTCGTCATAGCTGCCGGCATTATGATTGGGTAAGTACTGGCGGCAGAAAGAGACAACGCCTGCGTCGATTTCCACCATGGTGATGGATTCGACAGATTTATGGCGGGACACTTCACGCAGCATTGCGCCATCACCCCCGCCGATAATCAAAACGTGTTTGGCCTGTCCGTGTGCCAGCAGCGGTACGTGGGTCATCATCTCGTGATAGATAAACTCGTCACGCTCGGTGGTTTGCACCACGCCGTCCAGCGCCATCACGCGCCCAAAAGCAGCGTTTTCGAAAATGATCAGATCCTGATGATCGGTTTTCTCATGATAAAGCACGTTATCAACGGCAAAGTACTGACCAAACTGATCATGCAGTGTTTCATGCCACAACGCGTTGTCGGCCATAAGCTGACGCCTCCTTTGTTAACATCCGTTTTCCCACGAAAAATGAGCGAAACATGATAGCTAACTATAACCGTGCTTGCACGGCTATAGGGTCAACAAGGAGCGTCGGGGGGAGGTTATTTTACGTAGGCGAGCAGGCTAAGGGAGTCGCGAGCCAGCGCTTTGCATTTCTTTGCAGTGGGAATGCCAATGCCGCTTAAATCACGGTAGCTGTCTTCACCGAGCGCCTTCATGTCGAAGCTGTCGTAGTTGCTGAGATCCCACTGGTTCTGCTGGGCAAAAAAGACCAGTGCGCGACGAATCTGCCCGTTGGGTAAATTCTGGTAACCACAATCATTTTTCAGGAATACAAAAACCGCCGTTAAATCGGCCATATCTTCTGCTTCATTTTCACTCAGCGCATAACTGTTTGCACACATAGCCATCAGGCTGCCGAACAAAATTGTCCTGAAAAACGTCTTCATTGCTTCTACCACTGCGTCACGGAAAATTAACGTTAGCATACTTGATGCCAGGGCGACGATCTTTATTATTGCCGCTTTGCTTGACCTTCCGGTAAGGGGAGGGTTTATGCTCAAAATATCGCCTGCTGGAAATAAGGAAATGAACATGCAACGTCGTGATTTTTTAAAATATTCCGTTGCGCTGGGGGTTGCCAGCGCATTACCGCTGTGGAGTCGCGCAGTTTTTGCGGCCGACAGACCCGCCTTACCCATCCCTGATCTGCTTACCGCGGATGCCCGCAGCCGCATCCAGCTTATTGTTCAGTCGGGTAAAACGACCTTTGGTGAGCATTCTGCGACAACCTGGGGGTATAACGGCAATCTGCTCGGCCCTGCTATTCAGCTACGCAGAGGAAAAGCCGTCACTGTGGATATCCACAATACGCTGGCGGAAGAGACAACGCTGCACTGGCACGGCCTGGAAGTCCCGGGTGAAGTGGACGGGGGTCCGCAGGGGGTGATTAAAGCGGGCGGTAAGCGCAGCGTCACCTTTACCCCTGACCAGCCCGCGTCGACCTGCTGGTTCCACCCGCATCAGCATGGCAAAACCGGACGGCAGGTTGCGATGGGGCTGGCAGGGCTGGTACTCATTGAAGATGATGAAAGCCGCCTGCTGCGCCTGCCAAAACAGTGGGGCATCGACGATGTGCCGGTGATTGTGCAGGACAAAAAGTTCACCTCAGACGGGCAGATTGATTACCAGCTGGACGTGATGAGCGCAGCGGTGGGCTGGTTCGGTGATACGTTGCTGACCAACGGCGCGATTTATCCGCAGCACGCCGCGCCGAAGGGCTGGCTGCGTTTACGTCTGCTTAATGGCTGTAACGCGCGTTCGCTGAATTTTGCCACCAGTGATAAACGCCCGCTGTATGTGGTGGCGAGCGATGGCGGCTTGTTGCCTGAGCCGGTTAAGGTCAACGAATTACCGATGCTGATGGGCGAGCGTTTTGAAGTGCTGGTGGATATCAGCGATGGCAAGGCGTTTGACCTTGTGACCTTGCCGGTGAGCCAGATGGGCATGGCCGTTGCGCCATTTGATCAGCCGCATCCGGTGCTGCGCATTCAGCCGCTTCAGGTCACGGCGTCGGGCATATTGCCGGATACTCTGGCGAAGGTGCCTGCGTTACCTGCACTTGAGGGGTTAACTCAGCGCAAACTCCAGCTCTCGATGGATCCGATGCTCGATATGATGGGGATGCAGGCGCTGATGACGAAATATGGCAATCAGGCGATGGCCGGGATGCAGCATGGGCAGATGATGGGCCATATGAATATGGATCACGGCAGCATGGGCGGAATGGGGAAAATGAACCACGGGGGACAGGGTTTTGACTTCCATAACGCCAACATGATCAACGGCAAAGCGTTCGATATGAATACGCCGATGTTTGCTGCCACGAAAGGGCAGTTTGAACGTTGGGTGATTTCTGGTGAAGGTGACATGATGCTGCATCCGTTCCATATTCACGGCACGCAGTTCCGCATTCTCTCAGAGAATGGTAAAGCGCCAGAGGTACATCGTTCCGGCTGGAAAGACACGGTGCGGGTTGAAGGTGGTGTGAGCGAGGTGCTGGTGAAGTTCGCGCACGACGCGCCGAAGGAGTTCGCCTATATGGCGCATTGCCATCTGCTGGAGCATGAAGATACGGGGATGATGCTCGGTTTTACCGTATAAAAAAGCCGGGTGGCGACTGCGCCTTACCCGGCCTGTATATGGCACCCGTAGGCCCGGTAAGCGTAGCGCCACCGGGCTTTTCAGTTACTTGCTTGCGTCAGGCAAGGCATACGCGACAATATAGTCGCCCATCTTCGTGCCAAACGAACCATGACCACCCGCAGAGATGACTACGTACTGCTTGCCATTCGCTTCATAGGTCATCGGTGTTGCCTGTCCGCCTGCTGGCAGACGGCCTTGCCACAGTTTCTCACCGTTGGTCATGTTGTACGCGCGCAGATAGTTATCAGCGGTTGCCGCGATGAACAGCACGTTGCCAGCGGTGGATATTGGGCCACCCAGCATTGGCATCCCCATATTGAACGGCACAGGAACCGGCATCGGGAACGGCATACTGTCCTGAGGCGTACCAATACGTTTCTTCCACACGACCTGGTTGGTTTTCAGATCCAGCGCGGAGATATAACCCCATGCAGGCTGTTTACACGGAAGGCCGAACGGTGACAGGAACGGGTTCAGGGTTACGCCAAACGGCACGCCATACTGCGGCTGAATACCGGATTCGGTCCCAGTACCTTTTGCGTCTTTCGGCGGTTCGATTGGGTTACCCGGGCCGCGTGGGATCAGTTTAGAGACAAACGGCAGCGCCATCGGGTTGGCAATCGCTACCTGACGGTTCGGGTCAACGGAGATCCCGCCCCATTCGAACATCCCCAGGTTACCCGGGAAGACCAGCGTACCCTGCTCAGAAGGCGGCGTGAAGATACCTTCGTAGCGCAGCTGATGGAACATCACGCGGCAGACCAGCTGGTCAAACATGGTGGCACCCCACATGTCTGCACCGCTCAGGTCTTTCTTCGGACGGAAGCTCAGGTCAGAGAACGGCTGCGTTTTGCTGACGTAATCGCCTTTTGCTGCCCCCTGAGGAACCGGTTTTTCCGGTGCAGGAACAACCAGCTTACCGTTGCTGCGATCCAGTACGAAGATGTTACCCGTTTTCGCTGGTGCATAAATTACCGGAACGGTTTTGCCGTTAACGGTAATGTCGGCAAGCGTCGGCTGGGATGGCATGTCCATATCCCACAGATCGTGGTGAACGGTCTGGTAGCTCCATGCCAGTTTACCGGTGGTCGCGTTCAGCGCCACGATAGCGCTCGCGTAACGCTCCTGCTCTGGTGTGCGATAGCCGCCCCAGATATCCGGCGTGGTCACACCCATTGGCAGGTAGACCAGGTCCAGCTTCGCGTCATACGCTGCTGGTGCCCAGGAGTTCGGTGAGTTAAAGGTAAAGGTGTGTTCGTCCGATGGGATCGCGTTTGGATCTTTCGCGCCCGGATCGAAGGCCCACAGCAGTTTACCGGTGTTCACGTCAAAACCACGGATAACGCCAGAGGTTTCGCGGGTAGAGAAGTTATCCGTTACCGAACCGGCAATCACGATAGTTTTATCGGTGATGATCGGTGGTGAGGTCGGTTCATACAGGCCCGGCGTGGTATCCGGCATGTTGGTTTGCAGATTCAGGACACCTTTGTTGGCAAAGGTCTCGCACAGCTTGCCCGTTTCGGCGTTAACTGCAAACAGTCGTCCATCGTTCACCGGCAGCATGATGCGGCGAGGGCAGTCAGCGACCACATCCGGGCTGGCATTATCGGCACGCGCTTCATGGTAAGAAACACCACGGCAGGTCACATGCTGGAATGACGGGTTAGAGTTGAGCTGTGGATCGAAGTGCCATTTCTCTTTACCGGTAGCCGCATCAAGCGCGAACAGACGCTGGTGCGCGGTACACAGATAAAGCATGTTGCCAACTTTAATAGGCGTCACTTCGTTGGTCAGTTCACCTGGATCGTTAGGCATCTTCACATCGCCGGTACGGAAGACCCAGGCTTCTTTCAGGTCCTTCACGTTGTCGGCGTTGATCTGCTTCAGTGGAGAGTAACGCTGACCTTCCTGATTACGACCATACGCAGGCCAGTCGCTATCGGCAACCTGAGAGATAGCCGCGGCAGGCGTGGATTCCGTGTTCAGCGTGCCTTTGATCTCCTGTGGGTCGTTGAAGCCAGCCCAGGTGAGGATGCCACCGCTGATAAGCAGGGCAATCACCAGTGCGGCGACGGCGCCACTGGAAGGAACAATCAGGCGACGCCAGACAAACGGCAGGATCAGCCAGATACCAAAGAACACGAGGATGTCACTGCGTGGCGTCAGTGCCCAGAAGTCGAAGCCGACTTCCCAGACGCCCCAGATCATGGTTGCGAGAAGTAATGCGGCATAAAGCCACAGTGCTGATTGTTTTCTACGCAACAGCAGGACGGTTACGGCAACCATAACCAGACCTGCAATCGGGTAGTACCAGGAACCGCCTAAAGCGACCAGCCAGACGCCACCGATTAACAGATACAGCGCGCAGAAGGCTGCGAACGCTGCTGTTAATGTCACCAGTAGACGCGACTGTTGAGTTTTTGTTTCAGCCATAGAAAAGTACTCGTCAGTTTTGTTAATTATTTGCTAGCAATTAATTATAGGTATTAACAAGTGTGATCGGAATCACAAAATTTGCTTTTTATAACTCATGCGCCAGGGCTATCCATTTGCTGTTATAATGGGTGGCTTGTGAATCGATGCCGGACGCAGATTCATCCGCATTGAGCGATTTTTATTAAAATCATATGGTTAGTAATATGAAACATACTGTTGAAGTGATGATCCCGGAAGCGGAGATCAAAGCGCGTATCGCCGAACTGGGCCGTCAAATCACCGAACATTACAAAGACAGCGGCAGCGAAATGGTGCTGGTTGGTTTGTTGCGTGGCTCTTTTATGTTCATGGCAGACTTGTGCCGTGAAGTGCAGGTGTCACATGAGGTCGATTTTATGACCGCCTCCAGCTACGGCAGCGGCATGTCCACAACCCGTGATGTGAAAATCCTTAAAGACCTGGATGAAGATATTCGTGGCAAAGATGTGTTGATCGTTGAGGACATCATCGACTCCGGCAACACGCTCTCTAAAGTGCGCGAGATCCTGAGCCTGCGCGAACCAAAATCCCTGGCGATCTGCACCCTGCTGGATAAACCAACCCGTCGTGAAGTGCAGGTGCCGGTTGAGTTTGTCGGTTTCTCTATCCCTGACGAATTCGTGGTGGGTTACGGTATCGACTACGCCCAGCGTTATCGCCATCTGCCGTATGTCGGGAAAGTTGTGCTGCTGGACGAGTAATGTTGATTGGGTGCGGGCTGATGCCCTCACCCCAGCCCTCTCCCACCGGGAGAGGGAGAAAACCTCAGGCTTTATTTATGGTTTACGTGCTTGAGTTTGAGGTTGGCAATGCCCGAGCGATAGCGCTGTTCCAGCGTTTCGCGGTTGGTAGCGGTCACTTCCAGATTACGCAGTAACCCGTCATGAATACCGTACGCCCAGCCGTGAATAGATACCTTCTGCCCGCGTTTCCAGGCAGATTGCATAATCGTGGAGTGGCCCAGGTTATAGACCTGTTCCATGACGTTTAGCTCACACAGGGTATCAAGCCGACGCTCTTGCGGCATTTCGCCTAGCAGTGAGCTATGTTTGAACCAGATATCGCGGATGTGCAGCAGCCAGTTATCGATTAAGCCCAGCTCAGTGTTTTCTATCGCAGCCTGGACGCCACCACAGCCGTAGTGGCCGCAAATGATGATGTGCTCGACTTCCAGTACATCGACGGCATACTGAACAACCGAGAGACAGTTAAGATCCGTGTGAATGACCAGGTTGGCTACGTTGCGGTGAACGAATAATTCGCCCGGTTCGAGGCCGGTCAGACGCTCTGCCGGAACGCGGCTATCGGAACATCCAATCCATAGAAAGCGCGGGTTCTGCGCTTGCGCCAGTTTCCCGAAAAAACCGGGGTCCTCTTCCACCAGCATCTTTGACCATAGTGCATTGTTGCTGATGAGTGTATCTATGTCATTCATGGAGGTTAACGACCTGTAACCGAGTGATTGCGTTGCGCTACTATAGGGTAACCCGACTTTTAATGAAACCACACAACGTGTGTCAGAACTATAGGTAAGTCTAATTCATGGCGATTGCACTGGAGCTTGAACAGCTTAAAAAAACCTATCCGGGCGGCGTTCAGGCGCTGCGCGGAATAGATCTCAAAGTAGAAGCGGGTGATTTCTATGCGCTTCTGGGGCCAAATGGCGCAGGGAAATCCACCACCATCGGGATTATCAGTTCTCTGGTTAACAAGTCATCCGGCAGGGTAAGCGTGTTTGGCTACGACCTGCAAAAAGATGTTGTTAACGCCAAGCGCCAGCTTGGGCTGGTGCCGCAGGAGTTCAACTTTAACCCCTTCGAAACCGTACAACAGATCGTAGTGAACCAGGCGGGTTACTACGGCGTGGAGCGCAAAGATGCGCTTGAACGTAGCGAAAAGTACCTCAAACAGCTCGATCTGTGGGAAAAACGCAACGAACGTGCGCGGATGTTATCCGGTGGGATGAAGCGCCGCCTGATGATTGCGCGTGCGCTGATGCATGAACCAAAACTGTTGATCCTCGATGAACCCACCGCCGGTGTGGACATCGAGCTTCGTCGCTCAATGTGGGGGTTCCTGAAAGATCTTAACGATAAAGGCACCACCATTATTCTGACAACCCACTACCTCGAAGAAGCTGAAATGCTCTGCCGCAATATCGGCATCATTCAGAATGGCGAGCTGGTGGAAAACACCTCGATGAAAGATCTGCTTTCTAAGCTGAAATCAGAAACCTTTATCCTCGACCTGGCGCCAAAAAGCCCGCTGCCAAAGCTGGAAGGGTATCAATATCGTCTGGTAGATACCTCGACGCTGGAAGTGGAAGTGCTACGCGAGCAGGGGATCAACAGCGTGTTCTCCCAGCTGAGCGCGCAGGGCATTCAGGTGTTGAGTATGCGTAATAAAGCGAACCGACTGGAAGAGCTGTTTGTCTCTCTGGTACATGAGAAACAAGGAGACAAAGCATGACGCATCTTTACTGGGTTGCGCTGAAAAGCATCTGGGCGAAAGAGATTAACCGTTTTATGCGCATCTGGGTGCAAACCCTGGTGCCGCCGGTCATCACCATGACCCTGTACTTTATCATCTTCGGTAACCTGATTGGTTCTCGCATTGGTGAGATGCACGGCTTTACCTATATGCAGTTTATCGTACCGGGCCTGATCATGATGGCGGTGATTACCAACGCCTATGCCAACGTTGCGTCATCATTCTTTAGCGCCAAGTTCCAGCGCAACATTGAAGAACTGCTGGTAGCACCTGTGCCTACGCATGTGATCATTGCCGGTTACGTGGGTGGTGGTGTGGCGCGCGGTCTGTGCGTGGGTATCCTGGTCACGGCGATTTCGCTGTTCTTTGTCCCGTTCCAGGTGCATTCATGGCTGTTTGTGGCGCTAACATTGCTGCTGACGGCGATCCTGTTCTCGCTGGCCGGTCTGCTGAACGCCGTATTCGCCAAGACGTTCGACGACATCAGCCTGATCCCGACCTTCGTGCTGACGCCACTGACCTATCTGGGCGGGGTGTTCTACTCCCTGACGCTGCTGCCGCCGTTCTGGCAGGCGCTGTCGCACCTGAACCCGATCGTGTACATGATAAGCGGCTTCCGCTTTGGTTTCCTCGGCATTACCGACGTGCCGCTGTTTACTACCGTTGCGGTGCTGGTGGTGTTTATCCTCGCCTTCTACCTGCTGTGCTGGTATCTGATCCAGCGCGGGCGCGGGCTGCGTAGCTAACCTTCGACCCGGCGATAATCCGTTGCCGGGCGCTTTTCTTTGACAGTTATCACCGTAAGCTAACCTTCACTGGGCTAAACTACTCGCCTGCTAAGGAGGGAGTTATGCTGGGATGGGTCATCACCTGCCACGATGAACAGGCGCAGGATATGCTGGACAAGCTTGACGCTAAATTTGGTCCGCTGGCGCAATGTCGGGCGGTCAATTACTGGCGTGGCTTAAGCACCAATATGCTCAGCCGTATGATGTGCGACGCCCTGCATGAAACCGACACCGGCGACGGCGTTATCTTTCTTACCGATAAATCCGGCGCTGCCCCCTATCGTACGGCGGCATTGATGAGCCATAAGCACGATTGTTGCGAAGTGATTTCCGGAATTAGCCTGCCGTTGCTGGAACTAATGTACCCGCAGCGAGAAACACTCGGCAGCGCCGGGTTTCGCGAGGCTATCGTGGCGCAAGGTACGCCGGGCGTCAGCAGCTTGTGGCATCAGCAACAGAAAAATCCTCCTTTCGTCCTGCTTCACAACCTGTATAAGAATTAAACATTGGTATTGATGTCTCTTTTGCTACAATGACATCAGTTTTTTCGTATCGATAACGATCCAATGCTAACGCGTCTACTATTCCTGCTGTTGTTGTTCGTTTCCGGCATCAGTTCTGCCAGTTTATTAAGTCAGCAAAGACTGCCTGCACAATACATGCAAACCACCGAAGATGCGGCGATTTGGGCGCAGGTGGGTAATGACGTGGTCAACGTTGGCAACGTGCGTGCCGGGCAGATCCTGGCCGTGGTGCCTGCGGCGGCAGATTACTATGAGTTCCGCTTCGGTTTCGGCACGGGTTTTATCGACAAGGGGCATCTGGAGCCTGTTCAGGGCAAGAAGCGCGTTGAAGATGGCCTGGGCGATCTGAATAAACCGCTCAGTAATCAAAATCTGGTCACCTGGAAAGACACGCCGGTTTATAACGCCGCTGACAACAGCAGTGCTCCTTTCGGGACCTTAAGCGCCAATCTCCGCTACCCGATCCTGAACAAGCTTAAAGACCGTCTGAACCAAACCTGGTTTCAGATCCGCATTGGCAACCGCCTGGCGTGGATAAGCCGCCTGGATGCGCAGGAAGATAACGGTATTCCGGTGATTACCTACCACCATATCCTGCGTGATGAGGAGAACACCCGTTTTCGTCATACCTCCACAACGACCAGCGTGCGTGCCTTTAGCAACCAGATGACATGGTTACGCGACCAGGGTTATACCACGCTGACCATGTATCAGCTCGAGGGGTACGTACGTAACAAAATAAACCTGCCTGCTAAGTCGGTGGTGATCACCTTTGATGACGGCCTGAAATCCGTTAGCCGCTATGCTTATCCCATTTTGAAAGGGTACGGGTTTAAGGCAACGGCGTTTATTATCTCATCCCGAATCAAACGCCATCCGCAAAAGTGGGCCCCCAAGTCTCTGCAGTTCATGAGCGTGTCAGAGCTGGAGCAGATCCAGGATGTATTTGATATTCAGTCGCATACCCATTTTTTACACCGCGTAGATGGCAACCATCAGCCGATTTTACTCAGCCGCAGCTACCACATTATTTTGTTCGATTTTAAACGCTCCCGGCGTGATTTGGCACAGTTCAACCCGCATGTGCTTTATCTTTCCTATCCGTTTGGCGGATACAACGATAACGCGGTGAAAGCGGCAAATGACGCCGGTTTTCATCTGGCGGTCACGACCGTGAAAGGAAAGGTAAAACCGGGAGATAATCCGTTCTTACTCAAGCGTCTGTACATCTTAAGAACGGATTCACTGGAGACAATGTCGCGGCTGATCAGCAATCAGCCGCAGGGGTAGCAGCTATCAGGCAACCTGAACCGGGATCGCTTTCGCGGTACGTTTCATGTCATTGTCGCCTTCGAAGTAGGCGACTTTTGGCTGCCAGCGGCGCGCTTCTTCGTCAGACATCATGACGAAGCTTGCGATAATCACGATATCACCCACGTCAGCGCAGTGCGCGGCAGCGCCGTTGACGGAGATGATTTTGGAACCGCGTTCAGCCGCGATGGCGTAAGTAGAGAAGCGTTTGCCGTTGTTCACGTTCCAGATATCAATAGCTTCGTTTTCAAGAATACCCGCCGCGTCGAGGAAATCCTGATCGATCGCGCAGGAGCCTTCATAGTGCAGGTCGGCCTGAGTGACTTTCACACGGTGAAGCTTACCTTGCAGCATTTTGCGAATCATTACGTCTACCTTTAATCATCATGCTTTACCCTCTCATATGTGAAGAGAGGGCAGGTGAGGGGATTTATTCCCAGGCAAATACGCGCGCAGTATTGCCCGATTTTTAGTCGGTGTCTACTACGCCAGCTCAACCACTTTATTGTCGATAAGGCGCGCCTGACCCAACCACGCAGCCACCAGGAGAACCGCTCGTTTGCTGGACTCAGTCAGCTCCAGCAGGGTATCGGCGTCGCGGATCTGCACATCGTCAGAACGGAAACCTTTCTCGTTAAGCGCCTGTTCGGCAAGGGCGATAATCTCTTCAGCGGTCAGCTCTTTCGCCAGCAGTTGTTCCGCCATGGTATTCATGACCTTACTCACACCCGGCGCGATTTTACGCTGGTCTGCGGTTAAGTAACCGTTGCGGGAGCTCAGCGCCAGGCCATCTTTCGCGCGCACAATCGGCACGCCAACGATTTCAATGTCGTAACCCATATCCGCAACCATTTTGCGAATCAGTGCCAGTTGCTGGAAGTCTTTCTCGCCAAAGCAGGCGATATCTGGCTGTACCAGGTTGAAAAGCTTGCTGACGATGGTTGAGACGCCACGGAAATGACCCGGACGGCTTGCGCCTTCCAGCATGGTCGAAATCCCCGGGACATCGACGTAAGTCGCTTCTTCTGTACCCTGTGGGTACACATCGGCAGGTGCCGGAGAGAAAACGATGTCCGTATGGCGTTTCTTCAGTTTTTCGCAATCTTCCTGAAGGGTGCGCGGGTAACGCGCCAGGTCGTCAGCGCGGTCAAACTGCATTGGGTTAACGAAAATACTGACCACCACGATGTCTGCACGGGCTTTAGCTTCATCGACCAGCTTCATGTGGCCGTCGTGCAGGTTGCCCATGGTTGGGACCAGTGCGATACGTTTACCTTCCTGACGTGCTCTGCGGATATGCTGGCGCAGCAGCGGCAGGGTTTCAATGATTAGCACAACGAGACTCCTTAATGGAAACTGTGTTCTTCACCCGGATACACACCGGATTCAACGTCGGCAATATACTGCCTGACCGCCGCGCGCATGTCGCCCGCATCGGTCAGGAAATTTTTGGCAAATTTAGGGATATGTCCACCCGTAATGCCAAACGCGTCGTGCATGACCAGGATCTGACCATCGGTGACGTTGCCCGCGCCAATCCCGATAACCGGAATGGTGAGCGCCTCGGTGATGCGTTTTGCCAGCTCGACAGGAACGCACTCCAGTACCAGTAACTGCGCGCCTGCGGCTTCCAGCGCCACGGCATCATCAAACAGCGTCTGTGCGGCATCGCCACGGCCTTGTACTTTGTAGCCGCCAAAGATGTTTACCGACTGTGGCGTCAGGCCCAGGTGCCCGCACACGGGCACGGCACGTTCGGTCAGCATTTTCACTGTGTCCACAAGCCAGGCACCGCCTTCAATCTTGACCATGTTGGCGCCAGCACGCATCACTGCCGCTGAATTTTCAAACGCCTGCTCAGGTGTGGCATAGGCCATAAACGGCAGGTCGGAAAGAAGCAGACATGCTGGTGCGCCACGACGCACAGCACGGGTGTGGTAAGCAATATCCTCTACCGTTACAGGCAGGGTGGAATCATGTCCCTGTACCGTCATCCCTAACGAGTCTCCGACCAGCATGACGTTGATCCCTTCTTCGGCAAACAGTTTGGCGAAGCTGTAGTCATATGCGGTGATGGTGGCGAAGCGTCTCTTTTCCTGTTTGCATTTTTGCAGCAAGGAGATGGTGGTTGGTTTCATACGGTTTCCTGATAGCCAAAGCGAATCTTTGCGCATTCTATCAGTAACATTCGAGGGAACAATGATTTTAGGCAATCGATTAACCACAATTGTTTAGTGGTTAATCGATAAAAAAACGGGGTTACCAGCGGGCGGGTTTTTCCGCGTTAAGGCTTTCCAGAATGGCTTTCAGGGAAATGCCATCGGGGAAGGTCAGGTCTGGGGCAACTTCAAACAGCGGCCAGAGCATAAACCCGCGATTTTTCATATCGTAATGCGGAACAGTGAGGCGTTCAGTGGTAATAACGTCATGGCCGAACAGCATGATATCGAGATCCAGTGTCCGCGGCCCCCAGCGTTCGGCTTTGCGCACGCGACCCTGCTGCAATTCGATACGCTGGGTGTTGTCCAGCAGCGTTTCGGCGGCAAGGGCGGTTTCCAGCACCACGGCGGCATTCAGGTAATCGGGTTGATCCTGCGGCCCCAGCGGTGGCGTGCGGTAGAAAGAGGATACCGCGATGATGCGGCTTTCAGGGATCTCGCCCAGCGCCTGAACGGCAGCATTCACCTGCTCCAGTGGAGACGCGAGATTGCTGCCGATGGCGATATACGCAAGGGTCATGCCGTGCCTTCGCGACGTGGCGCGCGCTTACGCGGGCGACGGTGGCGACGACGTGGTTCTGGCTCTTCATCCAGACTGGTCAGCATCCCTTTTTGCTCTGGTGGCGCAGAGACCTGGAATTCTCCCCACCACTGTGCCAGGCGTTGCAATTCCTGATTCTTCTCAACTTCAGCGCGCAGGGATAAAAGGTCGAACGCGGCGCGGAATTTAGGATGCTCCATCAGCTTCCAGGCGCGTTTACCCTGACGACGTGACATACGCAACTGAAGCTGCCAGATATCACGCACCAGTGTAGTGATGCGTTTTGGAATGGCCAGCGTCCGGCAGCCTTCGTCCAGCACGTCATTTGCGGCCAGCGCAAATGCATCGTAATAGGCCAGACCGCTTTCCTGAGCAATTTTCTGCGCGGTTTCCAGTAACGGATACCAGAACATTGCAGCAAACAGGAACGCAGGGTTCACGCGCATATCATTGTGAATACGGGTGTCAGTATTCTTCAGCACCTGCGCAATGATGCGCTCCATCGAGCTGTCGCCGTTTTCCGTGAAGTAACGGGTAATGGTCGGGAACAGCGGCTGGAACAGGCTGTATTCGCGCAGCAGGTTGTAGGTTTCAAACCCGTAACCGGCTTGCAGCAGTTTCAGCGCTTCTTCAAACAGGCGTGCAGGCGGGACATCGTTAATCAGCGTTGCCAGGCGCGGGATGGGCTCACCGGTTTCCGGGCTGATACGCATATTCAGCTTGGCAGCAAAACGTACGGCACGCAGCATTCGCACCGGATCTTCGCGGTAGCGCGTTTCTGGTGTACCTATCAGGCGAATCAGACCTGCTTTCAGATCCTGCATTCCACCCACGTAATCACGGACAGTGAAATCCGCCACGCTGTAATAAAGGCTGTTAATGGTGAAATCGCGACGCTGGGCATCTTCTTCAATAGAGCCAAAGATGTTGTCGCGCAGCAGCATCCCGTTCTGGCCGCGCTGAGACGTGGTTCGGTCTGCGGGGTTGCCTTCGTGGTGGCCACGGAAGGTGGCAACTTCAATAATTTCAGGCCCAAACATAACGTGAGCAAGACGGAAGCGGCGGCCAACCAGCCGGCAGTTGCGGAATAATTTACGCACCTGCTCTGGCGTGGCACTGGTCGTCACGTCAAAATCTTTTGGTTTTTTGCCCAGCAGTAAATCGCGAACCCCACCGCCAACGAGATAGGCCTCGTAGCCTGCTTTATTCAAACGATAGAGCACCTTGAGGGCATTTTCACTGATATCTTTGCGAGAAATATTGTGCTGCTCACGCGGAATAACCGACATATGGGTTTGTGCAATAGCCTCTTCAGCCATGCTCTCTTCCCGGCTTAGCACCTTACGGCAAAAATTAGCGACTCGGGTAAAAATAGTACACCTCGTAGTGTGTTTTGTTATGAAAAAAGCGGCTAATCATAGCTCAGCATAACGCATTTGAGAATGCTGGATTTTTGGCACTGTTTTGAGTGCCCAGTTAGCAACGGCTAATTTCAGCAATTCATCAATACTCAGGTCCTGCCATTCGCTTGTTATATTCTGGTTGAGAAATCGCAGCGCGTCGATCAAAACGGGCCGTGGATCGCCATCTGGCAAAGCAGGCGCGTGGTTTTGCTTCGACAGCTTATTTCCCTGCGCATTCAGCGCCAGTGGCAAATGAATATATTTCGGGGCAGCCCAGCCAAATTGCTGATACAGCGATATTTGCCGCACCGTTGGCTCAATTAAATCAGCCCCACGCACTATTTCCGTCACGCCCTGAAAATGGTCGTCCACGACAACGGCTAAATTATAAGCAAATAAACCATCGCGACGGTGGATGATGAAATCCTCGCGCGCCAGGCGTTCATCTGCCTGAATGTCGCCCGATAATTGATCGTGGAAACGGGTCACAGGAAAATGCTGGACCAGGCGGACGGCGGCGTTTTCCGGGCCATGACCGAGCGTTCGGCAATGGCCGTCATAGACGCCCCCCACGCTCTGAATACGCGCACGGGTACAGGTGCAATAGTACGAAAGCCCTTGCTCATAGAGCCACGCCAGACGTTCGCGATAAGCGTCGTGCCGCTTTGACTGCCAGAGAACCTCACCGTCCCAGTGAAGGCCGTAATGTTCCAGCTGACGCAGGATAGTTTCTGCTGCACCGGGAACTTCACGCGGAGGATCAATATCTTCGATGCGTACACGCCAGATACCCTGGTTTGCACGAGCTTGCAGGTAGCTGCCAAGGGCGGCTATTAAAGAGCCGAAGTGTAATTCACCGGAAGGAGATGGCGCAAAGCGCCCAATATAGTGTGATTCAGACATATCAACAGTAACAAGGCGGGAGAGACTCCCGCCTTTACAGTGAATACAGGGCTGGGATTAACCGGCCATCTGTTTTTCGCGGATTTCAGCCAGCGTTTTACAGTCGATGCACAGATCGGCGGTTGGACGCGCTTCCAGACGGCGAATACCAATTTCAACACCGCAGGATTCGCAGTATCCGAAATCTTCGTCCTCGACCTTTTTCAACGTTTTCTCGATCTTTTTGATCAGTTTGCGTTCGCGGTCACGGTTACGCAGTTCGAGGCTGAACTCTTCTTCCTGAGCGGCACGGTCTACCGGGTCCGGGAAGTTTGCAGCTTCATCCTGCATATGTGTAACGGTGCGATCGACTTCATCCCTGAGTTGATTACGCCATGCTTCAAGAATACGCTTGAAGTGCGACAGCTGGGCTTCGTTCATATACTCTTCGCCCGGTTTCTCTTGATACGGCTCCACCCCAGCGATGGCGAGAATACTCAGGGACGATGTTTTACGGTTTTGCCCTTCTTGCATGTTGCTTCTCCTTAACACGCACTATCGATCCCCGTGTTGGGGGAAAAATCAGGTCGCTATAAATAGCAGATGCTATTCCGAATGGCAATTATCTATACGTAACACTTGACAAGCCTGTGAGGAAAAGCGTATTTGCGCACGCGACCAGAACACATAATAATCAATCGACTACTCCCTTTATAAGACCACGGGGAGAGAGGATCTCAGAGTCATATTATCGGCAGAAAGTTCCGCTTTATAAGCGAAAACCTCCACCCCCTGCTTTTGTGCCTCATTCAACAATTGCGCGTACTTGGGATCGATATGGCGGGCAGGAGAAAATCTTTCAATTGCCGAGTGCAATACTGCAAACAGCAATACGGCGCGCTTGCCCGCCGCCGCTACACTCATCAACTCCCGCAGATGCTTTTGTCCACGCAGCGTTACTGCATCCGGGAAGTAGCCGTTTTCTTGTTCCGCTAACGTCACTGATTTTACTTCAATATAGCACTCAGGCCGATCTTCCGCCTGTAACATAAAGTCAATTCTGCTGCCTTCTTCGCCATATTTCACTTCGCTTTTTTGAACGCTGTAACCCACTAGTTCAGGAATATTCCCTTCGATCAGGGCTTCCTTAACTAATTGGTTCGCTCGCAATGTGTTGACACAAATAAATGCCCCTTGTTGCGTCTGCGTCATCTCCCAGGTATGGGGATATTTACGTTTAGTATTTTCTGATGTCGAATACCAGATAGTGTCACCCGGGGTTGCGCAACCGGTCATGGCACCGGTATTGGGGCAGTGCAGCGTCAGCTGTTCTCCTTCAGGCGTCACAACGTCCGCGAGAAAGCGTTTGTAGCGTTGAATGAGCGTGGCGTGTTGAAGCGCGGGGCTAAACTTCATCGGAATTCCTTACGGTGTCGCCCAGCGTCCAGCGCTGTACAGGCGTGTATCGGGTGCGTCCTTTTGCAAAGACAGATTCAAAAAGCGCGAACGTCGTCACCGGAAAAGACCAGTGGAAACCCGGCGGCGGAATGGCCACGGCATGGCTGGCGTCGCGCAGCAGGGTAATATGGGGATGAAAAGGCTGCGGGCTTTGGTAGCAACCGCTGCGCGCGGCCTGCGCCCGGAGCATGTTGGCCAGCTGCAACAAACCGCGCGGCGGCTGGCGAGTCCCGAGCCATACCACCCGGGAGCGCAGCCACTGGCCGGCGTCATCCAGGTGCAGTGTAAACCCGGGCTGGCTAATACGTCCGGCCATCGACGCTAAGGCGCGCTGCTTTTCAGCGCTGACATCGCCCAGAAAGGCCAGCGTCAGGTGCAGGTTTGCCGCGACAACAGGTCGGCCTGCTTCCTGCGGGAAATGGCTTGCACGCCAGCGAACAATCTGGCGTTGAATAGTGGGGGGCAGCTCAATGGCGAAAAACAGTCGTTTCGACTCAGACATACAGGGGACTCGGTAATGATATGTGGCGATGCTACAATGTACGCCGACTAATGTTAACCCTCTGGAGCTGTTAGTGTCCTCATTGCCAGTCGCCGTCGTACTTCCTGAGCTGCTTGCTGCTTTACAACATGCCCCGCAGGTACTGCTTAACGCGCCCACGGGGGCGGGGAAATCAACCTGGCTACCGCTACAGATCCTCAAAGAGGCAAACCTTCACGGGAAAATCATCCTGCTGGAGCCGAGAAGGCTGGCTGCGCGCAATGTGGCACAGCGTCTGGCAGAGCTGCTGAACGAGAAACCGGGTGAAACGGTAGGCTATCGAATGCGTGCCGAAACCTGTGTTGGCCCGGCCACGCGGCTGGAAGTGGTCACCGAAGGCATTCTCACCCGGATGCTGCAAAACGATCCTGAACTCACCGGCATCAGTCTGGTCATTCTGGATGAATTCCATGAACGTAGCCTACAGGCCGATTTGGCCCTGGCGCTGCTGCTGGACGTGCAGCAAGGGCTACGTGACGATCTCAAACTGCTGATTATGTCGGCCACGCTGGATAACGAGCGATTACAGCAAGCCTTACCTGGTGCGCCGGTTATCGCCTCCGCGGGGCGTGCTTTCCCGGTTGAACGTCGATATCAGCCGCTGACCACGCATCAGCGCTTTGACGAAGCCGTCGCGATTGCCACCGCAGAGCTACTGCGACAGGAGTCGGGCTCGCTGCTGCTGTTTTTACCCGGCGTGGGGGAAATCCAGCGTGTGCAGGAACAACTGGCAACCCGCGTGGGGAGCGATGTGGTGCTTTGCCCGCTGTACGGGGCGTTGTCGTTAAATGAACAGCGTAAGGCCATTCTTCCGGCCCCTGCCGGGCAGCGTAAAGTGGTGCTGGCAACCAATATTGCAGAAACCAGTTTAACCATTGAAGGCATTCGCCTGGTGGTGGATTGCGCCCAGGAGCGCGTCGCCAGTTTTGATCCGCGTACCGGGCTGACAAAGCTGCTCACGCAGCGGATAAGCCAGGCATCGATGATCCAACGGGCAGGCCGCGCAGGGCGACTGGAGCCCGGGATCTGTTTGCATCTCACCAGCGCAGAGCAGGCCGAGCGTGCGGTGCAGCAAAGTACCCCTGAAATTTTACAAAGCGATCTTTCCGGCCTTGTCATGGATCTGTTGCAGTGGGGCTGCCCGGACCCGGCTCAGTTGACCTGGCTGAACCCGCCACCTGCGGTGAACCTGGCGGCTGCCCGTACCTTGCTGACCCGGCTGGGGGCGCTGGATGGCACCCGCTTAACCACGCAGGGGCAGAAAATGGCCGCGCTGGGCAATGATCCTCGTCTGGCTGCCATGCTGGTGGCGGCAAAAGATGATGATGACATTGCCACGGCGGCAAAGCTGGCGGCGATTCTGGAGGAGCCACCGCGCGGCGGAAACAGCGACCTGGCGATGGCGTTTTCACGCAATCAGCCAAACTGGCAGCAGCGGGCGCAGCAGCTTTGCCGGCGGCTCAACAGCCGTGGCGGAACACCGGACAGCAGCCGTATTGCCAGCGCGCTGGCGCAGGCGTTCCCGGACAGAGTCGCCCGGCGTCGCGGTCTGGACGGGCGTTACCAACTGGCAAACGGCATGGGGGCGATGCTGGACAGCGATGATGCCCTCACCCGGCACGAATGGCTTATTGCACCCCTATTATTGCAGGGCAGCCAGTCCCCGGATGCGCGGATCCTCCAGGCCATTGCGGTCGATATTGATGCCCTGACGCGGGCGTGTCCGCAGCTGCTTCAGCAATCCGATACCGTTGAATGGGATGATGTGCAGGGGACGCTGAAGGCGTTTCGTCGCAGCCAGATAGGCAAGCTCACCCTCGGCGCAAAACCGCTGGCCAAACCGTCCGAAGACGAACTGCATCAGGCAATGCTTAACGGCATTCGGGAAAAGGGGCTGAGCGCGCTGAACTGGACGCCAGAGGCTGAGCAGTATCGCATTCGCCTGCACTGTGCGGCGCAGTGGCTGCCGGAAGATGACTGGCCCGCTGTTGATGATGAGACGCTTCTGGCTTCTCTGGAGCGCTGGCTACTGCCGCAAATGAGCGGTGTACACTCGCTGAAGGCACTAAAAGCTCTGGATGTTAAGGACGCGTTACAGAATTTACTGGACTGGTCATTACGTCAACGTCTGGATAGTGAACTGCCTGGGCATTACACTGTGCCGACCGGAAGCCGGATTGCCATTCGTTATCACGAGGATAATCCCCCTGCGCTGGCCGTCAGGATGCAGGAGATGTTTGGCGAGGCGAACACACCGTCCATTGCGAAAGGGCGTGTGTCACTGGTGCTGGAGCTGCTGTCTCCTGCGCACCGGCCTTTGCAGATAACCCGCGACCTGAGCGCGTTCTGGGCGGGGAGTTACCGTGAAGTGCAAAAAGAGATGAAGGGGCGTTACCCCAAACACGTATGGCCGGATGACCCGGCAAATACGGCACCGACACGGCGGACGAAGAAATATTCGTGAAAGGGGATGATGAGTGCGGCCTGATGCCCTCACCCCGACCCTCTCCCACCGGGAGAGGGAGAAAACAATTTTGAGAGATTTCTTCTTTCACGGTGATGTGGAAGAAAAGAGAATCTGGCCTTTGCGCCTGAATGTTGCGGAGAAAAAGCATGGCGGGGAATGACCGCGAGCCAATAGGACGTAAAGGGAAACCTGCGCGTCCGGCGAAAGAAAAGGTGAGCCGTCGTCGTAAAGATGAAGATTACGATGATGACTATGAAGACGATTATGAGGATGAAGATCCGATGCCGCGTAAAGGAAAAGGCAAAGGGCGTAAGCCTCGTGGAAAACGCGGCTGGTTCTGGCTGTTGGTGAAGCTGTTCATTGTTTTTGTTGTTCTGATGGCTATCTACGGCGTCTATCTGGATCAGAAGATCCGTAGCCGTATCGACGGTAAAGTCTGGCAGTTGCCTGCGGCAGTATATGGTCGCATGGTGAACCTTGAGCCAGATATGTCGATCAGCAAGAATGAGATGGTGAAGCTGCTTGAAGCCACACAGTATCGCCAGGTGTCGAAGATGACTCGTCCTGGCGAATTTACCGTGCAGGCGAAAAGCATCGAAATGATCCGCCGTCCGTTCGATTTCCCGGACAGTAAAGAAGGCCAGGTGCGCGCGCGTCTGACCTTTGATGGCGATCGACTGGACACCATCGAGAACATGGATAGCAACCGCCAGTTCGGTTTCTTCCGACTCGATCCGCGTCTTATCACCATGCTCTCTTCTGCGAATGGCGAACAGCGCCTGTTCGTGGCACGTAACGGCTTCCCGGATCTGCTGGTGGATACACTGCTGGCAACCGAAGACCGTCACTTCTACGAGCATGACGGTATCAGCCTTTACTCCATAGGTCGTGCGGTGCTGGCCAACCTGACAGCCGGACGTACGGTGCAGGGGGCGAGTACTTTGACCCAGCAGTTGGTGAAGAACCTGTTCCTCTCCAGCGAACGCTCCTACTGGCGTAAAGCCAACGAAGCGTACATGGCTGTGTTGATGGATGCGCGCTACAGCAAGGATCGTATTCTTGAGCTGTATATGAACGAGGTGTACCTCGGTCAGAGCGGTGATAACGAAATCCGCGGCTTCCCGCTGGCGAGCCTGTACTACTTTGGCCGCCCGGTTGAAGAGCTGAGCCTCGACCAGCAGGCACTGCTGGTGGGCATGGTTAAAGGTGCATCCATCTATAACCCGTGGCGTAATCCGAAGCTGGCGCTGGAGCGTCGTAACCTGGTGCTGCGTCTGCTGCAACAACAGCAGGTTATCGATCAGGAGCTGTATGACATGCTGAGCGCTCGCCCTCTGGGTGTGCAGCCGCGCGGTGGTGTTATCTCTCCTCAGCCTGCCTTTATGCAGCTGGTTCGCCAGGAATTGCAGAGCAAGCTCGGCGATAAAGTGAAAGATCTATCCGGCGTGAAGATCTTTACCACCTTCGATTCAGTGGCTCAGGATGCGGCGGAGAAAGCAGCAGTTGACGGCATTCCGGCGCTGAAAAAACAGCGCAAGCTGAGTGACCTTGAAACCGCAATGGTGGTGGTTGACCGTAACACCGGCGAAGTTCGTGCGATGGTGGGCGGGGCAGAGCCGCAGTTTGCGGGCTATAACCGTGCAATGCAGGCGCGTCGTTCGATTGGTTCTCTGGCAAAACCGGCGACCTATCTCACCGCGCTCAGCCAGCCAAATCAGTACCGTCTGAACACCTGGATTGCCGATGCGCCAATCTCCCTGCGCCAGCCTAATGGCCAGGTGTGGTCGCCGCAGAATGATGACAAACAGTTCAGTGGCCAGGTAATGCTGGTGGATGCTCTGACGCGTTCTATGAACGTGCCAACGGTTAACCTGGGTATGGCGCTGGGTCTGCCGGCGATTACGGATACCTGGCAGAAGCTTGGTGTGCCTAAAGAGCAGCTGAACCCCGTTCCGGCGATGATCCTCGGTGCGTTGAACCTGACGCCAATCGAAGTGGCGCAGGCGTTCCAGACTATCGCCAGTGGCGGTAACCGGGCGCAACTTTCCGCCCTGCGTTCCGTCATTGCTGAAGATGGATCCGTGCTGTATCAGAGCTTCCCGCAGGCGGAGCGCGCGGTTCCGGCGCAGGCAGCCTACATGACACTCTGGACCATGCAGCAGGTAGTACAGCGTGGCACGGGGCGTCAGTTAGGTGCTAAGTACCCTGGCCTGCATCTTGCGGGTAAGACCGGGACCACCAACAACAACGTCGATACCTGGTTTGCCGGTATTGATGGCCGTGAAGTGGTGATCACCTGGGTAGGGCGCGATAACAACCAGCCAACCAAGCTGTACGGCGCGAGCGGGGCAATGTCGATTTACCAGCGTTATCTGGCAAATCAGTCTCCGGTACCGCTGAATCTGGTTGCACCGGAAGATGTCGTTGATATGGGTGTGGATGATTCCGGTAACTTTGTCTGTGGCGGCGGGATGCGTTCATTGCCTGTCTGGACAACGAACCCGGATTCACTGTGCCAGCAGAGCCAGCCTCAGCAGCCTGGTAATCCATTTGATTCGAATTCTCAGCAGCAGCAACCGCAGCAGCAACAACAGCCGCCGCAGCAGCAGAATGAGAAGAAAGACAGCGACGGTGTCGCAGGCTGGATCAAAGACATGTTCGGCAGTAACTAACGCCTTCAATACCCCCTTCCACGGAAGGGGGTATTTTTTTCACCTGTATCCTTCATTTTGTTAACCCCAGTTTTAACTCTGATTAACCCTTCGTTTTCTCTTGATTAATTCTTAAACCCTTAATTCTTGTAGGGCCGCATACTGCTTGCTATACCGCCAGCGTTTCACCTATTATGCTGCGGTCATAATAATAATTATCGTTTACGTTATCATTCACTTTTACATCAGAGATTCAACATGGCGCTTTCCAATACTGCTCAGCCAATCAACACGTCGCTGCGTAAAATCGCAGTTGTCGTAGCCACAGCGGTTGCCGGCATGTCCACTTTTGCACAGGCCGCCGAAACCCCAAATAAAGAAGAAACCATCACTGTGACTGCCGCTCCGGCCGCGCAGGAAAGTGCATGGGGTCCAGCTCCAACGATTGCGGCAAAACGCACCGCAACGGCGACCAAAACCGATACACCTATTGAGAAAACCCCGCAGTCTATTTCCGTGGTGACACGTGAAGAGATGGACATGAAACAGCCGGGTACGGTGAAGCAGGCACTGGCCTATACGCCAAGCGTTTTTGCGACTCGCGGTGCATCTACCACTTATGACGTGGTTTCTATCCGTGGTTTCACCACTTCCAGCACCGTCAATACCAACCAATATCTGGATGGGATGAAGCTACAGGGCGATAACTATTCTGAAGCGTCCATGGATCCGTATTTCCTGGAACGCGTTGAACTGCTGCGTGGCCCGACCTCCGTGCTGTACGGCAAAAGCCACCCGGGTGGCGTGGTGAGCATGGTCAGTAAGCGACCAACAACCGAGCCACTGAAAGAAATCCAGTTCAAAATGGGCACCGATAACCTGTGGCAAACCGGGTTCGATTTCAGCGATGCCATTGATGACAACGGCGTGTGGTCCTACCGCCTGACCGGTCTGGGACGCAGTGAAAATGCGCAGCAGGAGATGGTGAAATCCACCCGCTATGCCATTGCGCCTTCCTTCAGCTGGCGCCCGGATGATAAAACAGACTTCACTTTCCTGAGCAACTTCCAGAGCGATCCGGATGCGGGTTATTACGGCTGGTTGCCGCGGGAAGGTACCGTTGTGCCTTACTATGATGCCAACGGCAAAGCGCACAAGCTGCCGACCGATTTTAACGAAGGCGAGGAAGACAACAAAATCTCCCGTCGTCAGAAAATGGTGGGCTACAGCTTCTCGCATCAGTTTGACGACACCTTTACCGTGCGTCAAAACCTGCGTTACACCAAAATCAACACGCTTTATCGTTCTGTCTACGGTAGCGGCTATATTGCACCAGCGCAAATCAGCCGCGCATACGTCCGTTCCGATGAAGATCTTAACTCCTTCACCGTTGATACTCAGCTTCAGTCCAAATTTGCGACCGGCGCCGTTGATCATACCCTGTTAACCGGTGTTGATTACCTTCGTATGCGTAATGACATTGATGCCGACTATGGCACAGCTGACCCGATCAGCATGACCAAGCCTGCGTATGGCAACCCAAATGTTGACGTGTACTACCTGTACAAAGTGCTTAACCGTCAGGAACAAACTGGCCTGTATGCTCAGGATCAGGCTGAATGGGATAAGTGGGTGCTGACCATGGGTGGCCGCTACGACTTCGCTAAAACCTCTGCGCTGACCCGTACCACCGGAACCACCGCAGAAATTAACGATCAGGCATTTACCTGGCGTGGCGGTATTAACTACCTGTTCGACAACGGTATCACGCCGTACTTCAGCTACAGCGAATCCTTCGAGCCGATTTCAGGAACCACGCAGGACGGTAAACCGTTCGATCCGGCGCGCGGCAAGCAGTACGAAGTGGGTGTGAAATACGTACCGAAAGATCTTCCGGTTGTCGTGACGGCGGCGGTATACCAGCTGACCAAAAACAACAACCTGACGGCCGACCCGGCGAACCCGACCAGCGGCTTTAGCGTGCAGGGCGGTGAAATTCGTTCACGTGGTTTCGAACTTGAAGCTAAGGCAGCCGTCAATGCCAACATCGATGTAACGGCATCTTATAGCTACACCGATGCTGAATATACCCACGATACCTGGTATGAAGGCCGTCGTCCGGCGGAAGTACCACGTAACATGGCCTCCCTGTGGGCGGATTATACCTTCCACGAGACGGCACTGAGCGGCCTGACCGTTGGTGCGGGCACCCGTTACATTGGTAACACGGTATCCTACTATTCAGCAGCATCTTCAAAAGCTTACCAATCATTTAATGTCGCAGGCTATGCCCTGGCGGATGCAACGGTGAAATACGATCTGGCGCGCTTTGGCCTGCCTGGCTCTTCCGTTGGCGTCAACGTGAATAACATCTTTGACCGTGAGTATGTATCCAGCTGCTATAGCGAGTACGCTTGCTACTGGGGCGCAGGACGCCAGGTTGTGGCTACCGCGACCTTCCGCTTCTAATCTCTCTTTGGGCACGGTTTACCGTGCCCTGTTTATTTAAGTTGGCTGACATGCAGGATATTAAGACGCAATCCGACACCACCTTTACGCTCAATAATCTCTCCTTTCGCGTACCCGGGCGCACCTTGCTGCATCCGCTCTCTCTGACGTTCCCCGCAGGTAAAGTCACTGGGCTCATTGGTCACAATGGTTCCGGTAAATCAACGTTACTCAAGATGCTCGGACGCCATCAGCCTCCTTCAGAGGGTGACATTCTGCTGGACGGACAACCGCTTGATAGCTGGAACAGCAAAGCCTTTGCCCGCAAGGTGGCCTATCTGCCGCAGCAGTTGCCGCAGGCGGAAGGGATGACGGTGCGTGAACTGGTGGCGATTGGGCGTTATCCGTGGCACGGCGCGCTCGGGCGTTTTGGCGTGGCCGACAGACAGAAAGTCGAAGAGGCCATCGCGCTGGTCGGATTAAAACCGCTGGCGCACCGCCTGGTGGACAGCCTTTCCGGTGGTGAACGTCAGCGCGCGTGGATTGCGATGCTGGTTGCCCAGGACAGCCGCTGCCTGCTGCTTGATGAACCGACCTCTGCGCTGGATATTGCCCACCAGGTCGACGTGCTGGCGCTGGTGCATCGCCTAAGCCAGCAGCGTGGTCTGACGGTGATTGCCGTATTGCACGATATCAACATGGCGGCACGTTACTGTGACTATCTTATCGCCCTGCGTGGTGGCGAGATGATCGCCCAGGGCACGCCGTCTGAACTGATGCGCAGCGAAACGTTAGAGCACATCTACGGTATTCCAATGGGTATTTTGCCTCACCCTGCCGGGGCTGCACCGGTGAGCTTCGTGTACTGATGCTGGATCCAATGATTAGCCGCCGTCGCTTACTGACGGCGATAGCGCTCTCGCCGCTGCTGTTAAAAATGAACACGGCGCGGGCTACCGCTATCGACCCCCATCGTATTGTGGCACTGGAATGGCTGCCGGTTGAGCTGATGCTGGCGCTGGGTGTTACGCCGTATGGCGTTGCCGATATCCCTAACTACAACCTGTGGGTGAACGAACCAAAACTGCCTGCGTCGGTTATTGATATTGGCCTGCGAACGGAGCCAAACCTCGAATTGCTCACACAAATGAAACCCTCGTTTCTGTTCTGGTCTGCGGGTTATGGCCCGTCGGAAGCGACAATGGCGCGCATTGCGCCCGGGCGTGGTTTCTCCTTCAGCGATGGCAAAAAGCCGCTGACGATGGCGAGAAATTCCGTCAACGAGATGGCGCACTTCCTGAACCGCGAGGCGGCAGCGAAACAGCATCTCGACGAATTCGACGCTCTGATCGACAGCCTGAAAGCGCGCTTTGCTCACCGCGGTGAACGGCCGCTTCTGATGGTAACCCTGCTGGATGCCCGTCATATGCTGGTGTTTGGGCAAAATTGCCTGTTCCAGGAAGTGCTTGATAGCTTTGGTATTCGCAACGCCTGGGACGGGGAGATGACCTTCTGGGGGAGTACGACCGTTGGGATCGACCGCCTGGCGGCGTTTCGCGATGTGGATGTGCTGTGCTTTGATCACGGCAACGAACGAGAAATGCAAAAACTGATGTCTACCCCGCTCTGGCAGGCCATGCCGTTTGTACGCGAGCAGCGATTCCAGCGGGTTCCGGCAGTGTGGTTCTACGGTGCAACGCTTTCGGCCATGCATTTTGCCCGTGTACTGGATGGCGCGCTGGGAGGCAAAGCATGAGTTCGCGTATCGCGCGTTTTCCGGCGCTGTTGCTGACGGTCATTTTCCTTGTCGCGCTGGCATTAACCGCCTTCAACCTGTCAACGGCACTCCCGCGAGGGCAGTGGGGCGCTGCGCTGACTGCGCCAGACATCGACAATATTCAGCAAATGCTCTTCCACTACAGCCTGTTGCCGCGTCTGGCCATTTCGCTGTTGGTGGGGGCAGGGCTGGGGCTGGTGGGCGTCTTATTCCAGCAGGTCTTGCGTAACCCACTGGCAGAGCCAACCACGCTTGGCGTGGCGACTGGTGCCCAGCTTGGGATCACCATTACGACACTGTGGGCGTTGCCCGGCGCGTTAACCTCGCAGTTTGCAGCACTGGCAGGTGCATGTGTGGTGGGTGCGCTGGTCTTTGGCGTGGCCTGGGGGAAACGTCTTTCACCGGTTACGTTGATCCTGGCCGGGCTGGTGGTCAGCCTTTACTGTGGGGCGATTAATCAGCTGCTGGTACTGTTCCATCACGACCAGCTGCAAAGCATGTTCTTGTGGAGTACCGGAACCCTCACCCAGACTGACTGGAGCGTTGTTGAGCGTCTGTGGCCGCAGCTGACTGGTGGTGTGCTGCTGACCCTGCTGCTGCTGCGTCCGTTAACGCTGATGGGACTGGATGACGGCGTGGCGCGCAACCTGGGCCTGGCGTTATCGCTGGCGCGTCTGGCTGCACTGACGCTGGCGATTGTGCTCAGCGCGTTGCTGGTCAATGCGGTAGGGATTATCGGTTTTATCGGGCTATTTGCGCCGCTACTGGCGAAAATGCTCGGCGCGCGGCGTCTGCTGGCGCGTCTGATGCTGGCCCCGCTGATTGGTGCGCTGATCCTCTGGCTTTCCGATCAAATTATTCTCTGGCTGGCGCGCGTCTGGATGGAAGTGTCCACCGGTTCGGTGACGGCGCTTATCGGCGCGCCGCTGTTGCTGTGGCTGCTGCCGCGCTTGCGAAGCATCAGCGCCCCGGCAATGGATGCGGGCGATAAAGTGTATGCTGAGCGTCAATCGGTGCTGTGGTTTAGCCTTGCGGGCCTGGCCGTGCTGCTGCTGGCTTCCTTTGCAGCGCTCTCTTTGGGGCGCGATGCAACCGGCTGGCACTGGGCTACCGGTGATTTGCTCAATGAATTGCTGCAATGGCGCTGGCCGCGGATCTTCGCGGCGCTTATTGCAGGAGTGATGCTGGCTGTCGCGGGGTGCATTATCCAGCGTCTGACGGGTAACCCGATGGCAAGCCCGGAAGTGCTCGGTATCAGCTCTGGCGCAGCGTTTGGTGTGGTGCTGATGCTGTTCCTGGTGCCGGGGAATGCATTCGGCTGGTTAATGCCAGCGGGGAGTATTGGCGCAGCAGCCACGCTGCTGGTCATTCTGGTCGCTTCGGGGCGTGGAGGATTTTCTCCTCACCGCATGTTGCTTGCCGGGATGGCGCTCAGCACCGCGTTTACGATGCTGCTGATGATGCTACAGGCGAGCGGCGATCCGCGTATGGCGAAGATCCTGACCTGGATTTCCGGTTCGACCTATAGCGCCACTGGCAGCCAGGTGGTTCACACCGGGCTGGTCATGATTGTGCTGCTGGCAATTGTACCGCTGTGTCGCCGCTGGATGACCATTCTGCCACTGGGCGGTGAAGCCGCCCGTGCGGTGGGGATGGCGCTGACGCCTGCGCGCGTGGCTCTGCTGCTGTTGGCAGCATGTCTGACGGCAACAGCCACCATGACCATTGGTCCATTGAGTTTCGTGGGATTAATGGCGCCGCATATCGCCAGAATGATGGGGTTTCGCAGGACAATGCCGCATATTGTGATGTCTGCTCTCACTGGTGGGGTGATGCTGGTCTTTGCGGACTGGTGCGGCAGGATGGTGCTGTTTCCGTATCAGATCCCGGCAGGACTGCTTTCCACCTTTATCGGTGCGCCGTACTTTATTTATCTGCTGAGAAAGCAGAGTCGGTAGGATGTGTTTCACCCTCTCCCTGTGGGCTGAGGGA